>CAYFVE010000055.1:2633-14773 GCA_964346605.1 uncultured Muribaculaceae bacterium
AGACTTGGTACCGTCCAGATTTGCAGGCTGTGATCGTTGTGGGTGACATTGATGTCAAGGAGGTTGAAGCAAAGATCAAGTCGATCTGGGCGGACGTCCCTAAGGTTGAGAACGGAAAGGAGAAGGAGAAGTATTCCATCGTGGATTTCACGGAGCCAAGAGTCGGCATTCTTACCGACAAGGAGACCACAACCCCGTCGATTGAACTCTATTGGCAGAGCGACGCCCGCGATGAGGCGCTCAACAGCACCGCCGCCGGTTTCTCGATTGACTTCATCGAGAACATCATAAGCAGCGTTATGGACGAAAGGTTTACCGACATCACCTCAAAGGCTGATTCTCCTTTTATCAATGCCTCATTCGGCATCGGCAATCTTTGTGAAGCCTTCGAGGCTACATACGGACAGGTGCAGCTCAAGGAGGAGAACATCCTTGGCGGTTTCGCTGAATTCGCGGTTGAACTTGAGAAGATGAAGAGATTCGGCTTCACCGAGGCTGAGGTCTCAAGGGCGAAGGACAAGATCATCGCCCGTCTTGAAAAAATGGCGAACTCGGCTGAGACAAGGATGAATCCGGAATTCGTCAGGCCGCTGATAAACAACTTCTTCGACAACGAGGCCTATATGGAGCCTTCGACTGAACTTGAACTCGCAAAGGCTCTCGCCCAGCAGATCAGCGCCCAAGTCCTCAATCAGATGGTTTCCCAGATCATCCCGGAGAACAATCTTGTAGTGATATATTCAGGCCCTGAAAAGGAAGGCATTGAAACCCCTGCGGCAGACCAGCTTCTGGCTATTATCGATGCGGCGAAGTCCGCTCAGATCGAAGCACCTGCGGAAGAGGCGGCTTCAGAACCGCTGATGGATCCTTCAACTCTCAAGGGTACAAAGGTCCTGAAGACCGCGGAATCCATCTATGGAGCTACGGAATGGACGCTCAAGAACGGTGTCAAGGTGGTCGTTCTTCCTACTGAATACAAGAAAGACCAGATTCTCTTCAATCTCAGCAAGGATGGTGGTCTCAGCCTGATTTCCGATGCTGATGTCGTTTCTTTCGACGACAACATTTCCGCTATTTTCGGCAACTATCAGGGAATCTCCAAATTCAAGGGAACGGAACTTTCCAAGATGCTCGCAGGAAAGAATGTCAGTGTGAGATACTACTTTGATGAACTCCGAAATGGAATCCAGGGCAACTCATCCGTAAAGGATCTCGAGACAGCGTTCCAGCTCATTTATCTCAACTTCACAGACCCACGTTTCGATGAAGAGGAATGGAACAGCGGCACTTCACAGTTGAACGCTCTTCTTCCAAACCTGATGAACAATCCGAGTTTCGTCCTGTCAAAGGCTCTCAACGAGACTCTCTACGGCAATAATCCTCGTATGGAATTCATCTCTTCCGAGAAACTTGCAAAGGCCAGCCTCGCAACCTTCGAGAAGAACTACAGAAACCTCTTCAAGGATGCCGCAGGCGCCACGATGGTGATTGCCGGAGATGTCAACATCGAAACTCTCAGGCCTCTTGTTGAAAAGTATATCGGCTCTCTTCCAAAGGGCAAGAAGGCTTCTTCCTGGAAAGATGCCGGAGTCGGGTTCGTTAAGGGAAGGAGCATCAACAATCTTCCTACCCGTATGGAGACCCCTAAGAGCACGGTCGTCCAGATCTACTCTGACTACAGCCCGTATTCAGTAAAGAATGATGTTCTTGCAAGTGCTGTCAGCTACATCCTCGACCAGATCTATGTGGACACTATGCGTGAAGAGGAGGGTGGTACCTATGGAGCCTCTACATCGGCAAGCGCCCGCAGGATCCCTACTCCAAGGTATGTCCTTCAGGTTGCCTTCGAGTGCAGTCCGGAGATGGAGGAGAAGCTTACGAATCTTGCTAAGGATGAGTTCGGCAAACTTGCGGCGAACGGTCCTACAGACGATCAGTTCAAGCGTACTGTCGAGAATTTCAAGAAGAATATTCCTGAGAAGAGGATCAGCAACAGTTACTGGCTCGGAAACATCTCTACATTCTACAGGTCCGGTTACGACTATGACAAGGAGTATGAGGCCGCTGTCAATTCCCTCACTAAGGAGGATATCCGCCAGGCTGCCCGGAGACTTTTTGACTCAGGCAACTTCTATCAGCTTTCACAGAATCCTGAGCAGGCTCAGTAACAGCGCTGCATAATTAAATAAGAGGGTGTGTTCTAAGGTTTTACCGGGGAATACACCCTCCTTTTGTATATTTCCGCAAGACCCGGACGACGAAAAAATATAATTTCATCGGGCATCCGAAAGGACAGAGTTCTTCCTATTGGAGGAAATGTGTAAATTTGCGATGGAAAATACCAGTGTCGGATGTCTGTTCTAAGAAGGAAATATCCATTTAAGTCAGGTGGCAAGTGGGTTGTGGATTGCCTGATCTACAGCCTTATTGTGGTGTTGATTCTATTCTTTCTTGAGCCTTTCGGCTTCAACGGATTTGGTGGGAACAAATTCTTGGCTTCCTTGGCGTTCGGGCTTGTGACCTTTTGTTGCTGCACTGTATATCACTTGCTGATTTTCAAACCGTTGGAACGAAAGGTACACCCTTGGAGGATTTGGCATCACGTGCTTGCTGTGCTTGGGATGATTCTGTTGATCGGCCTGTGCAATTTTATGGCATTTGCATTGATTATCCACATCCCTTTCCGAATGCAATACTTCCTTTTGTTTCTCTATTGGACATTCATCATCGGTATCATTATCACTATCCTGGCCACAGGCCTTGGTTATTACCGTTATCTGCGCAATCAGCTGGATGCGCTGCTGGAAAAAACAACAAAGAAGCTGGAGGGCATCAAAGTGACCATTCACGATACTCGCGTACGAGGCGATGACATCTGCATCCACATAAACGACCTTCTTTTTATCGAAGCGCAGAAAAACAATGTTGCAGTATGCTACCTTAATGAAGGAAAGTTTGTACGGGCAGAAATCCAGACAACGTTGTCAGCCGTACTGGAGGATATGGCCGATTATGCCAATGTGTTCCAGTGCCACCGCTCGTTCATCGTCAATCTTAATAATATTTCTTCGGCCAAAGGGAACTCCAACGGCTATACTTTGGAGTTGGCCGGCGGTGTGGCTAAAGTGCCCGTTTCCCGCTCTTTCGTACCCAAACTTCGGTCTTTCATCGCTTAGTCATCCGTCCTTTTTTCTCGTCAACCGTCTGGGGGAATAGTTGTTGGTCCGGTCCTCTAGCTGCCTGTCCCAAGAATTTTGCGGGCTGATTATTCGTACTCAATTTTGCGTTATGAAAAAGTTGCTCGCATATATATTCATAACGCTCATTGCCGGCTATGGCGCCTTTTCTCAAACCAGAGTCGATGGCAGAGTCCTGGATTCGCAAGGGCCTCTTATCGGAGTCAATGTATTTATCGCAGGAACAATGGACGGCAGCATTACAGATTCTCTTGGACGCTTCTCTTTCACTACCGGAAAAAGCGGAGAGGTGACGCTGCGGGCCTCGCTTATTGGATACGAGGAATATTCCAAGGCGGCCGATGCCGCCACGCTAAGGCATCTGGAAATCAGGCTTCGGGAAAAGGTTGATGCCATCGATGAGGTTGTTGTGACAGCCAGTACTTACAGTATGGGGAAGAGTTCGCAGTTCAAATCGATGGATGCATTGGATGTGGTAATGTCCGCCAATTCTTGCGGAGATCTTGTGGCGGCCCTCTAGGTTCTGCCTGGAACGCAGAAAGTGGGAGAGAACGGCCGACTGTACGTGCGCGGTGGAGACAGTGAGGAATGCCAGACCTTCATCAATGGTATGCACGTGCTTATTCCATATAGTTCCAATGTGGAGGGCCAGACACAGAGAGGCCGTTTCTCTCCTTTCTTATTCAAAGGAATCAGTTTTTCCCTTGGCGGTTACGATGGGCAGTACGGGCAGGCGCTCTCTTCCGTCCTGCCGATGGAAACAACAGACGTGGCCTCGTCTGACAAACTTGGGGTGAGCGCCTCGCTTGTGGACTGGAATATCGGTGGCACCAAATCTTTCAAGCAAAGCAGCCTGTCGTTCAATGCCGATTACACCAGTATGGGACTCTACAACGTTCTGTTCCCTGACAGGAATGACTGGATGCGCCCCTATCGTAAACTATCTGCTGAGGCCCAATACAAGTCCGAGTTGTCACCCCGCTGCGTCTTCAAGTCTTATGCCGGATATGACCGGACTTCCGTCGGCGTTCACTTGGAAGATAGGGATCTGTTCATGGGGGAGTATAATATATATGCAAATGCCACACTTCAAAGCCGCTTAGGGCGTGGATATTCGCTGTTTGCGGGAATAGCCAACTCATCGGTCATCAGTAACATTGACAACGCGCTTGTCCGGGGTGATATCTACCACAATTTCAGGAACGAAGTGCACTTTAAAATCGAGGTCCGCAAAAGCTTTACGTCTGCCTTCAGAATGACTGCAGGGGCGGAAGATTATGCACGAATCGGCAACAAAAAATACGATAGGGTCGGATATTCCATCACTTACAACCTGCCGGCTGCCTATCTGAATGCCTTGGTTAGGGTTGCACCCAAGTTGTTTATGAATATGTCAGCCCGGGGAGAGAGCCTGAACTATAACCGGGAACGACTGTTCTTGCCGCGATTGACACTGAGTTATGTTCCGGCAAAGTCTTTTCAGGCTTCGGTGATGGCTGGACGGTACAGTCAGATTCCGGAGGAAGATTATATGGCCAGGGGGGACAAACAACTGAGACAAAGTATGGCAGACCACATTGTCTTGAGTATGCAGTACAGTGCGGCAAAAACACTGCTAAGGGTGGAGTCCTATTACAAGAACTATCACCGCCTGCCGCTGCTTGCCGATGGTTCATACGTATCCACAGGATATGGGTATAGCCGTGGTCTGGATGTATTTCTGGAGGATGCCTCCCTTGTCAAAAACCTCACGCTGACCACTGCTTACTCGTTCAACGATTCAGAGCGCCTTTATCTGGACTACAGCACTCCTCGGGTACCGGAATATGCATCCCGGCATAACTTCAGGATGTCGGCGAAATACGCTATCTCCAAGGTCTTTCTAGGGGTGGCTGATTCTTACGCAAGCGGACGCATATTCGATGCCGGAAAAACACCGTATTACAATAGTCTGGACGCCAATGTGACCTGGTTGGCCAATCCAAAAGTAATTGTATATGCCTCCCTTAACAATGTGTTAGGCCGCACAAACGTACATCGAGTCAACCTTGACGGCTCTTTGGGCACATCCTCGCGAGACCGTTTCCTATACATCGGAATATTTGTATCACTTAAAAACAATAAAGCTTATGACATCTCTAATTTCTAAAATCAAAGTAATGGCGATCTCCCTGATCATAACCGCCTTTACAAATGTTCTAAATGCTCAGGACGGCCAGATGCAAGCACTCATCGGACAATCTTTAGCCAGGTTGCAAGAGCCCGCTCCAGAAGCTTTTCTCACTTGCATCTCAGAGTTGAAGAGGATTGAGGCCATCTATCCGATGAGTGCAATGCCCAAGTATCAACTTGCTCTGCAGAGTCTGAACTTTTCTGTAATGTATCCTGAAGCGGAGCAGACGGAAGGGCTGATGGCCCAGGCCGGACAGTTGATCGGTACAATGGAGCAGATGAAGGAGTCCGATCCATCGGACATTTGTACCTTGAAAGGATTCTTGTATATGGTGCGTATTGTACAGAATCCGGCTGTAAATGGTCAGCGTTATTATCTGGACGTGATGTATAACTTTGAGAAGGCTCTGAAGATAAACCCCGGGAACGAATTGGCCAAACAGTTGCAGCTGAAGTTCCAGGAGGGTATGGAGCGTTCGCTACGCACAGAAGCTCCATAGCAGCCTGCTGTTCCAAAGCGTGAAACGTCTTCGTTAATGACATCCTTCAACCGAGCCGCCGTTATTGACGCGATAGTGATACTTGACATTGAAGGAAGTCGGCCTTTCCTTCAAGTCAGTTGAGAGATTTTAGCCCTTTGTTCACAAGTTAATTTTGCAGATTACAAAAGAAAAAGTACAAGATACATTATTGTCTGAATTTTGTATTATTGTCTGAATTTTGTATTTGTTTTTTCGGGATTTCCCAAAAGACACTGATATAACCGACTGTTTTCTTATATATTTTTATTGTTGCCATTATGATTGAACTTGGAAGAGTATTGATTGTTTCGATTGTGGTATCTCTGCTGGTTTCTTGTGCGGACACCAGGCAGGATGGTATTTTATATGCAGAGGTGGATTCCGCCTTCTGGGGGGAGGAAATCGTAAAGAACGACACAAACCAGGATCTTGTTTTCTCAATCTATGAGAAAGAAAGCGGATGGATTTCACAGGAGATCGGGAAGGGGAAGAGTGTGAGGTACAATCTTCCTTCTATGAAGGAATCGCGATGCGTGATGCGCTCCGATTCAATTTCTGTCGTTTTTTCTGACGGGAAATCTCTCAAGGTCGGAGTTCCTGACCCTCTGTTCTCCAATTATCATCTGGAAGAGAGCGACTACTTGATTGACAGTCACACAATAGCTTCAAGAAAATGGCCTGAGTACACGTATGTTATCGATGATTCCGTGTACTCCAGGGCCGGTTTTTGATAAAATCTGACGTTTCAGGCATCTTTTTCTTATATTTGCAACATAAGTAATGCTTATGTTGGAGGATTTCAAGTTAAAGGTGTTCATAACTGTAGCCGAGAAGGGAAGTTTCACCCTTGCCGCCAGAGCGCTTGGTGTCACGCAACCTGCTGTGAGCCAGAATATCGCGGAACTGGAGAAGAATGTGGGTACCGAACTTTTCATCAGAACCAGGGGGGCGGTCACATTGACTGCTGCCGGAGTGGCTTTCCGTGAATATGCCGTCGGGATCCTTCACTGGTATTCCGCTGCAAATGAAATGTTCGGGCCTTCCGGTAAAATGACCGCCAGCAGACCGATAAGGATCTCTTCTGACAATTTCGTTGCCGGTTATATTCTTCCAGACGCAATCCAGAAGATTCTTGCCACAAACCCGCATCTTTCGTTCAAGATGATGGCTGAAACTGATTCCAAATCCTGTGACATCGACATCAGAACTGAGATCCATCCGGGAGCTTTGTCCCTTGAGGAAAATGCGACCTATGCCGGTACTGTCCGCGCTGTCGCAGTGACGACAAATCCGGAATACTCGCGGATCACAAACCTCCAGAGGGTGCCGATAGGAACCAGATTCGCTGTCTGGGCACCATATTCATTGAATATTCCGCCTGATATACAGGCGATGACTTTTCTCGAAACCGGCTGTCTCAGTTCAATATGCAGCCTTGTTCAGTCCTCTTCAAACATAATAGGGCTGCTCCCAATGGAAGCAGCCCCATCCGGGCTTGTTCATCTGCCCGTCAGTCTTTCTTCTCTTAACTGCGTCATCCGTTTTGTTCCTTCGGAAGACTTCGGATCCAATCCTGTCTGCAGTGTGCTGAGAAATCTATTAGCATGTTAGGTTCAGTCGCTCTGTTCAGTATCTGGTACGTACTCCAGCAAGTCGCCAGGCTGACAATCCAATGCCCTGCAGAGTGCGTCGAGTGTGCAGAACCGAACTCCCTTGGCCTTTCCGGTTTTCAGGATCGACAGATTCACTGCCGAAAGTCCTATATTTTCAGCCAGCTGGGCGGAAGTCATCTTCCGCCTCGCCAGCATCACATCGACATTTACTACTATCGGCATATTCTATTTTGTCTTTGATTCTTCCTGCGGCTGATCTTCCGGTTTGGAATCCTTGCCTTTCATATACTCAGGAAGATTCATCCCCGCCATCTTGAAAAGATCCTGGAGAGGAGGTACAGAGCCCATCATCCCGGAGATGAAGTTGGCTGTGGAGGTCTTCCCGTCCTTGCTTGCGCCGTTGCCGTCCCAAACTGTGACCTTGTCGATCTTGATTCCCTTGACGGCCTCGACCTGAGTCTTTACAAGTTCTGGCAGCCTGTCTGAAATCATCATAAGGACAGCCTTTTGAGCGTCACCTTCCGCGGCATCAACCATCTTTGCAAAACCTTCAGCCTGCTTGCTGAGCACCTCAAGGGTACCGCGAGCCTCAGCGTCCATCTTGGCGAAGATCGCATCAGCTTCACCCCTTGCGGTTCTGCGAAGCTTTTCGGCCTCTGCTTCAGCCTCGATGATAAGCCTTTCCTTCTCAATCTGGGCAGGGACGACAATGTTGGCCTGCTGGGTCGCCTTCTCCCTTTCTGCGCGCGCGAGTTCAGCGTCACGCTCACTCTGGTAGGCCTCCTGGAGAGCCTTGGCGGCCTGTACCTTCTCTGCAGCCACAGCAACGCGGGCAGCCTCAGCTTCCTTCTCACGACGCGCGGCATCGGAATTCGCGATGTCTATCTTGGAGGTGTTTTCACCCTGTACTGCAAGGGCGTTGGCTGCGGCGGTCTTGATACGGGTATCTCTCAGAGTCTCTGCGATCCTGATGTCCTTGTCCCTGTCTGCCTCAGCCTTGCCGATCTCACCGAAACGGTTCTGCTCTGCAACGCTCTTCTTGGCATCGTTGATGGCCTTTGCGGCAGCCTCTTTACCCAGAGCCTCGATGTAGCCTGATTCATCACGGATGTCAGTGACATTGACGTTGATGAGTTTCAGACCGATCTTGCGGAGTTCAGCCTCTACGTTCTGGCTGACCGCTGCAAGGAACTTGTCGCGGTCAGAGTTGATTTCCTCGATGTCCATCGTAGCGATGACGAGACGAAGCTGTCCGAAGAGGATGTCAGTGGCGATGTTCTGGATATTGTCGATGGAGAGTCCGAGGAGTCTCTCGGCCGCGTTGGTCATACTTTCAGATTCAGTGCTGATACCGACTGTGAAGCGGCAAGGCACGTCAACGCGGATGTTCTGCTTGGAAAGAGCGTTCGTCAGGTTGCACTCGATGGAGATAGGCTTCAGATCGAGGAATGCATAGTCCTGGAAGACCGGCCATATGAAGGCGGCCCCTCCGTGGATGCATCGGGCTGATGAAATCGAGCCCTGCTTGTTCTTTCCGGTCTTTCCATAGATGACCATAACCTTGTCAGAAGGGCAACGCTTGTAGCGTCTGAGAATCGCCGTGAAAGTCACGAAAAGGACGGCGACAATGATGAGGATCAATGTAATGTCCATAATAAAGAAGGGTTTATGATTTTACGTAGATATTGCTAGATTATCGTCGGAGTGAGTTCCTCAACAAGCAGGGTGGAGTCGTTCAGAACTTCCACAACCTTGATCGGAGTGCCTGTCCTGATCTCGTCGCCGTCAGTGACGGCGTCATATTCGCGTGCGGCGTTGTTGATGGTGATCTGAACCTTTCCCTCTCTCTTGCGCTCGGCGGGAATTGTCAGATAGACCTTGCCCTCGCATCCTATGGCAGACTTGTGCAGGTCTATGTTGCCGCTCTGCTGCATACTGCTCAACCATTTGAACAGGAACATAACAGCAACCACGAGAGCCACGCCCACAAGGACTGCAGTGAACATCAAGATGAAATTGGTATCGATCTTTTCGATCAGAAGTACTGCCGTCCAACCGAAGCCCAGGCAGAAATTCACAAGATTGCGGAAAGTCAGGAGGTTCATCGAAGGGTCCGCGTCGAAACTGCCGTCCGCTCCGCCGAAGTCCATATCTCCGCTGGAATCGAAGTCTGCGTCTATTCCGCCGTCACCGCCGAAGCCGATGAATGTTAGGATAGACTGGATCAGGAAAATCAATGAGGCCGAAAGTGTGATGGCCCAAAGAATCTGCATCGAAGTGCTTAAAGATGTCCACCAGGTAATCATATTAGGGTTTGTTTTTCAACAAAGATAGTAAATAATATATGCAAAACAATAATTTTTTCAAAAAAATCATAAAATATTGCAATACCTATATATATACGAAAAGAGCATCGCTTCGGCGGTGCTCTTGTTTGCTTTATGTAAATCTTGTTTTACTTTCCTGCAAGACGGGAATAGGTTCCATAGCGGACCTTCGCGAACTCTTCGGTAAGACTGAGCAGTTCCGAAGCCTTGTCAGGGAAGAGTTTGTAGAGGGAAGCGAAACGGACCTCACCCTTGAGGAAATCCTGGAATTTGGTCCAATCAGGTTCCTTTGAGTCGAGGGAGAAAGGATTCTTCCCTTCATTCTCAAGGGCAGGATTGTACCTGTAGAGGTGCCAGTAGCCGCATTCGACAGCAAGTTTCTCCTCCTTCTGGCTAAGCCCCATACCGGCCTTGAGACCGTGGTTGATACAAGGCGAGTAGGCTATGATGAGTGACGGGCCGTCGTAGGCCTCAGCCTCCTTGATGGCATTGAGGTACTGTGCAGGGGATGCTCCCATAGCTACCTGTGCGACATAGACATAGCCATAGCTCATGGCAATCATTCCGAGATCCTTCTTGCGGATCTTCTTTCCGGACGCTGCGAACTTGGCGATAGCACCTGCCGGAGTGGACTTGGAGCTCTGGCCGCCGGTGTTCGAATAGACTTCTGTGTCGAGAACGAGGACGTTGACGTTCTTGCCGCTTGCAAGCACGTGGTCCAGTCCTCCGAATCCGATGTCGTAGGCCCATCCGTCACCACCGAATATCCACTGGCTGCGGGCAGGGATGAAGTGCTTGTAGTCTGCAAGTTTCTTGCAAGCCTCGCACTTGCTTCCCTTGAGCAGCGGTACAATCTTGTCCGCTACCTCGCGGGTCACTGCGCCATCCTCCTTGTTGTCGAGCCACTGCTGGGCAAGCTCCTTGATTTCGTCAGAAGACTTGTCGCAATCGAGCGCCTGAGCCATAAGGTTGGCGACAGTCTCTCGCGCGCGGTCCGAACCGATCTTCATACCGAGACCGAACTCTGCGTTGTCCTCAAAGAGGGAGTTTTGCCAGGCAGGACCGTGTCCCTTTTCGTTTGTGCAATATGGAGATGCAGGGAAAGACGCTCCGTAGATTGAAGAACAACCCGTAGCGTTGGCGATCATCATCCTGTCACCGAAAAGTTGGGTGATGTTCTTGATGTACGGAGTCTCACCGCAGCCGGCACAAGCGCCTGAGAACTCGAACAGAGGCTGGGAGAACTGAGAGTTTTTCAGACTGGCCGTCTTGTTCACTACAGTGTCCTTGTAGCCGACCTTGCTGTTGAGGTAGTCGAAATTCTCCTGCTCTGCCTTCTGGCTTTCTGCAGAAACCATCACGATGGCCTTGTCCTTCGCGAGACAGACATCGACGCAGTTCCCGCAACCGGTACAATCATCGACAGAGACTGAAATCGCAAACTTGTAGTCCTTGAGGACAGCCTTGCCCTGGGCGGTCTTGAGACCTGCCGGAGCTGCCGCGGCCTCTTCCTCGCTAAGGAGGAACGGACGGATTGCAGCGTGAGGGCAGACGAATGCGCAGGTGTTGCACTGAATACACTTGGCAGGATCCCAGGTAGGAACCATCACAGCGACGCCGCGCTTCTCGAACGCGGCTGTGCCGGCAGGCATCGTACCGTCCATATATGGAAGGAACGCACTGACAGGAAGCGAGTCTCCGTTCTGTGAGTTGACTACATCAGCGATGCTCTTCACGAACTCAGGAGCAAGACGATCCTTGTTAGGGGTCTCGAACTTAGCCGTGATCCTGGCCCAATCCGCCGGAATCTTAACCTCGATGTACTCTCCGCCGCGATCTACGGCGGCGTAGTTCATATTCACAATGTTCTCTCCCTTGGTGCCATAACTCTTGACAATGGCATCTTTCATATACTTGACCGCATCCTCATAAGGAATGATACCGGTGATCTTGAAGAAGGCTGACTGGAGAATGGTGTTGGTTCTGTTGCCAAGGCCGATTTCAGAGGCGATCTTCGTAGCGTTTATGATGTAGAGCCTTATCTTCTTCTTTCCGATGACGGCCTTCACGTTGTCAGGAATCCTCTTGACAGTCTCAGCCTCATCCCAAAGAGAGTTGAGGAGGAGGGTGCCCTTCTCCTTGATTCCCTTGAGCACGTCGTACTTCTCAAGATAGGAAGGAACGTGGCAGGCGACAAAGTCAGGGGTGCTGACAAGGTAAGGCGCCTTGATAGGGAGATCTCCGAAACGAAGGTGGGAGCAGGTGTAGCCGCCGGACTTCTTTGAATCGTAGTCGAAATATGCCTGACAG
>CAYFVE010000056.1:0-14593 GCA_964346605.1 uncultured Muribaculaceae bacterium
AGGGGAGATTATATCAATAGGGGTCTCATCCTTGTCGCCGCTCGATTCGGAGGTTTCATTGATTTCAGCATCTTCCGGCTTTTGGAGAGGCTCGATGAATTTTACCTTCTTGAGGTCGTACTGATGACACTTCTTGCCTTTGGCGGTGTAGCCCTTTTTTGCGATAAATTCCTCGGCATCGATATCCTCCGGATCCCTGTGCTTGTACTTTTTTCCGAAAGTCACCTGAAACTGAGGGTGCTTGTCATCTGAGATTTCTACAAGGTATGACTTGTTTCCGGAAGCGATGAATGACAGAGGCGTGTTGTCGCTCAGGATGAAGCTGAATCTCTTGACGTAGAATGACTTGGCTGAAGCGTCCCAATAGAGGGCGGTGAAAGTCTTGTCCGGATCGAACTTCTCTATCTTCAGGAGTTCTCCCTGATAACGGTTTGAGACATCGAAGGAAGTAGTGTAGAATGTGCCGTCCTTGAATATCGCCAGAACCTTGTCCTCGGGACCGAATTCACCGAGATACATTCCACGCTGCTCATCGTTGAGCTTCTGAATGTCTGCATCGTACCAGATGTCCTTGCCTCCGATCGTGGAGACACCCTTGCTCTTAAGCTGGATTTTTGAGATAGGGTTCTTGGAAACGACGTTTCCTCTGGAGAGCTTGCCCTTGATGGCAAGAGTCGAGAAGTCGTACTCAACCTGGGTCTTTTTCAGTTTCGGACGTGGACGGAGGTATATTCGTACAGTTTCCGCTTCGCCGTTGTTGTTGGCGGAGAACCAGAGTATGCGGGAGCCTTCGGCACCGGTCGTGATGTCATAGTCCTTGTCTCTGGTAATGCTGGTGATCGCAAATCTCTTCGCGTATGAGACTGCGCTTTCTCCGTCACGGTAGATGACGTTGTAGATTGTCCTGGAGTCGTTTCTGTTGAATACTCCGACGTACAGCAGGTCCTTCCAGAAGAAGGCCTTGTCCGTCACCTTAGTGATGCGGTACTTGCCGTCCTTGGCTATCACAAGAATCTCCGAAAGGTCGGAGCAGTCGCTAATGAATATTCCGTTGTCGTCCCTTTTGAGGTTCATTCCGACAAAGCCTTCATCAAGGTTGGCGTAGAGTTTGGCGTTGTTGCTAACTACCTTTGTGACCGCGATGGATTCGAAGGCAGAAATGTCGGTGAGTCTCTTGAACGGCTTCCCGTACTTCTCCTTGAGAGCCTTGAACCAGGCTATGGTAAAGTCGGTGATGTGCTCTATGTCGTCCTTAACCTTCTCCATCTCGGCTTCGATTGCGGCGATCTTCTCGTCCATAGCCTTGGTGTCGAACTTGGAAATCTTCCGGACAGGCTTTTCCACGAGTTTCAGTATGTCCTCCCTGACGATCTCGCGCCGGAGAAGATCTTGATAGGTCTTCATTTCATCGAAGACGTCCTGCAACTGTTCCTCCCAGGACTTCTGGTCCTGCTCAAGGATCTTGTAAACCCGGTTCTCGAAGAATATCCTTTCAAGGGAATCGTAGTGCCACTCGTCTTCTAGCTCGTGGAGCCTGATTTCAAGCTGCCACTTGAGAAGGTCTCTTGTGTGATTGGTGTCGTAGATAAGTATGTCTTTGACACTCAGGAACTGAGGCTTGCTGTCCACGATGACGCAGGCATTCGGGGCAATGTTGGTCTCGCAATCAGTGAACGCATAGAGCGCGTCGATTGTCTTGTCAGGGGAGACATCGTTAGGAACGTGGATGATGATCTCCACGGTTTCTGTGGTCATATCCTCGATCTTCTTGATCTTGATCTTTCCCTTGTCCTTTGCCCTGATGATGGAGTCCTTGATCATCTCGGAGGTTTTTCCGTAAGGAATCTCCGTGATGGCTATGGTGTTCTTGTCTATCTTCTCAATCTTCGCCCTGACTTTGACGCTGCCTCCTCGGGCTCCATCCTTGTAGTTGGAGCAGTCTGCGCTTCCTCCGGTAGGGAAGTCCGGATAAATGGTGAAGTCCTTGCCTTCGAGGATGGCCACAGAGGCGTCCAGAAGTTCATTGAAGTTGTGAGGAAGGATCTTGGAGGCCATACCGACGGCGATTCCCTCCGTACCCTGGGCTAGCAGCAGCGGAAAGCGTACCGGAAGCTCCGTCGGCTCCTGGTTGCGTCCGTCGTAGGATGTCATCCATTTTGTGATCTTCGGATCAAAGACAACCTCCTTCGCGAATCTGCTGAGCCTGGCCTCGATGTAACGTGGCGCGGCGTTGGAGTCTCCTGTAAGAATATTCCCCCAGTTTCCCTGGCAGTCGATCAGGAGGCCCTTCTGGCCAAGTTGGACGAGGGCTCCGAGAATCGATGCGTCTCCATGCGGGTGGTACTGCATCGCTTGTCCGACGATGTTCGCCACCTTGGTGTAACTGCCGTCGTCCATCCTGTACATCGCGTGGAGCACACGTCTCTGCACCGGCTTCAAACCGTCCACTATGTGAGGGACCGCCCTCTGAAGGATAACGTACGACGAGTAGTCCAAAAACCATTCTTTGAACATCCCTGACAGCTTGAACTTGCGGCTGTCGGAACTGAGAAGCTTGTCGTATTTCCCGGTTTCCGCCCCGTTTGATTCGTCAATAGGTTCTTCAATCAGATCTTCGTCGTCCATTTCCATATTCCTTTCCTCTATCTTTAAAAATTATTCTTCGTAACCGAACTTGCGCAGTTCCTTGCGGTTTTCCCTCCAGTCCTGTTCCACCCTGACGAAGAGTTGCAGGAAGACCTTCTTCTGGAAGAAGTCCTCCATCTCAATCCTCGCCTCTGTTCCGGTCTTCTTGAGGGCGGAGCCGCCTTTCCCGATGATGATTCCCTTCTGGGAGTCTCTCATCACATTTATCACAGCGCTGATTTCGTACCTTTCCCTGCCTTCCTTGAAAGAATCCACGGTCACTTCGCAACTGTATGGAATCTCCTGGCTGTAGTTCTCAAGGATCTTCTCCCGGATGATCTCCGATGCGAAGAAGCGCAAGTTCCTGTCGGTGAACTGGTCCTTGTCGAACCACGCAGGGGAGACAGGAAGTTTGCTGACAACCGCGTTCAGGACGCTTTCAAGATTGAAACGCTCCTTTGCGGACACCGGAATAATGGTTGCCTGCGGAAGCAGTCCCTGCCAGTATGAAATCAGTTCCACGACCTTCTGCTGATCGCTGACATCAATTTTGTTTATCACAAGCACGACAGGACATTCGAGTTTCTGAAGTTTCTGGATATACTCGCTGTTCTTGTCGCTTTTCTCCACGACATCCGTGACGTATAGGATGATGTCGGCGTCGCCTATGGCTGCGTCAACGAACTTCATCATATCCTCCTGAAGCCTGTAGTTCGGCTTCAGCATTCCCGGAGTGTCTGAATATACGATCTGGTAGTCGTCGGTATTGACGATATCCATTATCCTGTGCCGGGTGGTCTGTGCCTTCGCAGTGACGATGGACAGTTTTTCGCCGACCAGGGCATTCATAAGAGTGGATTTGCCAACATTCGGGTTACCGATGATGTTGACAAATCCCGCTCTATGTTCCGCGCGTTTTTCGGGACTAGACATAAGCGCCCATCTTGAGGACGTTGACCTCGCCCTCGCTGAGGTATCGCCACTCTCCCTTTTTGAGACCCTTCTTGGTGAGGCCTGCAAAGTAAACCCTGTCGAGAGCCTTGACATCGTAGCCGAGGGATTCGAAAATCCTGCGGACGATGCGGTTCTTTCCGGAGTGGATTTCGATTCCGAGCCTTCTATGGTCCTCTGCGTCAATGTATTCAAGCTCATCGGCTTTGATGTTGCCGTCATTGAGGTCAAGGCCTTCGCCAAGGATTTTCTCCTTGTCGGTCTCTTCCAGCGGCTTGTCCAGGATCACCTGATAGATCTTCTTCTTGTTGTATGAAGGGTGGGTCAGTTGTTCCGCGATCTCACCGTCGTTGGTGAACATCAGGACGCCGGTCGTGTTCTTGTCAAGACGTCCGACAGGGAACACTCTGAGGGTGCAGCCTCTGAGGAGATCCATAACGGTCTTCTCGGCGTTAGGGTCGCTTGCGCTTGTGACGAAGCCTTTCGGCTTGTTCATCACGATATAGACCTTCTCTTCGCCCTTGAGTCTTTCTCCGTTGAAGCGGATGTCATCTTTGATTATGTTGACTTTGGTTCCGAGTTCTGTAACAACTTCTCCGTTTACAGTGACCACACCGGCTTGGATGAAGTTGTCTGCCTCGCGGCGGGAGCAAACTCCTGAGTTCGCGATGAACTTGTTGAGGCGTACCTCCTCCTTGATAGGTGTAGCTACTGTGTCATTGTCAGACATCGCCGCGTTGTCGATCTGCGGCTTGCGTGAAAGCATCTGGTTGATTCCAGCCTCGTCTGTCTCAGTGAAGTGGGGCTCGTCCTTGCGTGCGAATCTCTTTACACCAGGACGCGCGGCACCTCTGCCGCTGTTGAAACCGCCCTGTCTTGGCGCTCCGTAACCACGGTTGCCTGCAGGCTTCCTGAATGACGGTCTCCTGTCATCGCCGTCCTGGCTGCCGTAGCTTCTGCGCTGCCCGAATGACGGACGGCCTTCACCGTAACTTGGACGGCCCTGACCGTATGGTCTTCTGTTATTGTTGTCTCCGCCTTCAGAGTTGTCGCCGTAGGAACGGCTGTAACCGCCGCCATCCTGGCTGCCGTAACTTCTGCGCTGCCCGTAGCCGCGGTTGTCATTGTTGCGGTCGCCGTAGGAACGGTTCTGGCCGTAGCCACCGCTGCGCTGACCGTAAGAAGGACGCCCTTCGCCGTAGCTTGGACGGCCCTGGCCGTAAGACCTTCTCTCTCCTCCTTCGGAGTTGTTGTCTCCATAAGATCTGCGCTGACCGTACCCTCCTCGGTTGTCGTTGTTGCGATCGCCGTAACTGCTTCTGCGGTCTGAGGAATAGCCTCCACGTCCATTGTTTCCGCTACGACCATAATAGCCGCCGCGATTGCCATAACCGCCGCGATTTTCACTGGAGTAACTCCTGTTGTTGTCGTAGGATCTGTACGCTCCTTCCGATGAAGAAGATGCTGCAGGAGCGACCTTTCTTCTAGGCCTTAATTTCCTGCCTTCTGATGAGTATCCGGTTCTTGGTTCATCGTTGTTTGCGTAATCGCTACGCTCTTCGTGGTTCTCCTGACCACCATTGAAATTTTCTTCCATAATTGTTGTGGCTCACGCCACCGTTTTAAAAAATTAATAAATTATTTAAGCTTAAAAATATAAGTTATCGTTCCTTGCTGCATTGCCGGAGCATCCGCGCTCTGGTTGAAATGAGCCTTCATCGCCGCAGCCCTTGCCGCAGCCCATAATGCTTTGTTGTTTACGGTTGTGCCTTGTCCTCCGGCAATAGCCTTGGTTACGTTTCCATAATTGTCAACCCAGATGTCCACAACCACCTTGCCTTCATCCTGAACGCTGTAGTCAGGTCTTGGAAGCGCTCCAAGAACGCTGCGACCCTTCAGGTGCGCGTTTGGCACTCCGTCTGTCTTGCCGCTGGAAGTGTTGCCATTGGGGTGGCCTGCCTTGAATTCCGCTGAAGGATCCGTCGCCCCGTGCGGAGCTATGGAGGAGTCTTTCTTGCTCATTCCGGGGAACAAAGCGTTCTTGTTTATCTCCTCTTTCGGGGCAGGAGTCTCAACGTCTCCGAAATTGTCAGGCTTCGATTCGGCCGTCTTGTTTTCCCTGTCAGACTTGTGTGGAGATTCGCTCTGCTGGATCATCTCCACCGGTTTGGTGAAATCCACCTCCTCGGCCTGAGGCTGTCTTCCGATGGCCTCCCTTCTGACAATCGTCTCCTCTTCCTCGAAATCGATCAGGAATGACTGCTCCTGAGGTGGAGGATAAATGTACTTGAGCCCCGTGAAAGCGCAGCAGGTGAGGAGTACGACGTGGACGGCAACCGTAAGAACGGCCCCCGTCACTGTCGAAGCTTTCGCCTCCTTCTGTCTTTCACGCAAGTACTGCTTCATATTGACTTATTCCGGCTGCGTTGCCAGAATGACTTTGTAATGGTTCCTCTTTGCTATGTTCATCACCGAGACGACTTCCTTGATCGGGACACTCTCATCTGAATAAATGGAAAAAGTAGGATCTTCATCACTCTGAAGGAGTTCCACAAGCCCGTCCTCCAAATCGGAGAACAGGACAGGAGTCTCATCTCCGTTCAGATGGTAGGTGAACTGTTCGTTGCCCCAGTCCTTGATTGACACGCTGACTGTCGCCTTCGCCGAGACCTGGCCGGTGCTCTTCGGGAGCAGGAGCTTCAGAGCGTTCGGGTTGACGAGCGTTGAAGTGACCAGGAAGAAGATCAGCAGCAGGAACACAAGGTCTGTCATCGAAGACATCGCCATTTCCGCGTTCACCTTTGTTGTTCTCTTGAATGCCATCGCTTATTTCTCCTCTTCGTTGCCTGCAGGCTCGTGCAGCAGATCCATAAAGTCAATGGTCGCGCTCTCCATCTTGAAGACAAGGTCGGAGATCTGTGAGGTGAGATAATTGTAGCCGAAGTAGGCGAGAATACCGACGATCAGACCGCCGACAGTTGTAATCATAGCGGTGTATATGCCGCTTGACAGCAGCGTGATGTCGATGTTGTTGCCTGCATTGGCCATATTGAAGAAGGCCTGTACCATTCCGAGGACTGTTCCGAGGAATCCGATCATCGGAGCACCTCCGGCGATGGTCGCCAGCCCGGCCAGCCCCTTTTCAAGCCTTGCGATTTCTACGTTGCCCATATTCTCTACAGCTGTCTGGATGTCAGAAAGAGGCCTCCCGATGCGTTCGATTCCTTTCTGCGTGATGCGTGCGACAGGAGAGTCATACTTCTCGCACAGGGATACCGCGCTCTTGACCTTGCCTTCGTGAATATAATCCCTGATGTCGCGCATGAAGTTCTTGTCAACCTGCTGCGCCTTGTGGATCATCCACCATTTCTTGCCGAAGATGTAGATGGCTATAAATGAAAGGACTGCGAGAACTATCATCAGCCATCCGCCTTTCGCTGCCATCTGAATCAATGAAAATGTCTGCTCGACCTGCTGTGGCGCAGCCTGTGCCGCCTGCCTTACGGCTTCTGCAGCCGGTGCCGCCGTTTCGGCAATGGTGTCGGCCATTCCCGCTTCAGCGGACTCCAAGCCAACCTGTAAAAGATGGAACAACATAATTATAACGTACGTTTTAAGTTTCTTTTCAGTGTCAGGCGTAACTGTCTGCACATTCCACGCCATCAACTCGCAAATGTATGCATTTTTTTCGAAATCCTCTAATTTTTCCCGCCCTCGCTTCAATTGTTTCCCTCTCTCCGTTTTGCCAAAACACAGGAACGCCAACCCTTATTGTACGTTACCTGTGGCACATCTTTGGCGCCATATCGGCCATAATGACAGGTACGGGATTCCTGCCCGTCTTCTGTCTGGCAGCCTGTGCCGGAAGCCGCGAGAGCAGCGATGCAGAAGAAACTGAATATTCTGGATGTCTTCATTGCTTTTACTCCCATACAGCTTTAAAGCCGGAACTTCCGTCGTTGGAGAAAGTCTGGTTTTCTACTTGTTGACCTGATGATGTTACCTGTGTTCCTTGGTGGATGGAACCGCATAACGGCTGCTCGGATTGGCAGCGGATCTCCGGAAAAACTTTCGGAGACTTGAATGATTGCTTAGGCTTCATTTTACGTACATTAGTTAATAAGTCATCTTTCTGATTCCAGAGGCGGCATTTCAACGCAAAAAACCTTGTCTTCCTGATAAAGAAGAAGTCACTATCTGAAATGAAGCTCTGATTGTTTCAGTTGGCAGAGACAGAAATATACTAATAATACGACTTTACAAAACGTTTAATTCTTTTTTTTAAATAATCCACTTTCGTTAGAAAGAGTGCGTTGCCCGGAACGGACTCGCCTGCATCGGAGCGGGAACCGCCTTTGACCAGCCCTGCCATCCATCCGATGTCTTTTTTCCCTCGTCCGATCTCCAGGAGCGAACCTACGACGGCCCGCACCATATTCCGGAGGAACCTGTCGGCGCGGATCGTGAAGACCAGATAGTCTCCGGGCTCACAGGGATAGCCCATCATCTCCACGTGAACGGGGGAATATTCCTCCCATCGGGCGGCAGTGACAGTGCAGATCGATGTCTTGTTGTCACTTCCTGTCTTCTCGAAGCAGGAGAAGTCGTGTTCTCCAAGCAGATACCCGGCCGCCCTGTTCATTTTTTCGACATCCAGGGGGAAGGTATAGAGGCAGGAGTATTCATTCATAAATGGGTCTTTCTTCCGATGGATGAAGTACTTGTACTCACGCTGCGTAGCATCGAATCTGGCGTGGAAGCCAGGAGCCGCCGGTACTATGCCATGGACCTTGATTCCAGGGGGGAGGATGGCATTCATTTTGTAGCCGATGTGGGCGGCGTCAAGGTCCCTGACAGACGTTTCGAAGTGAGCCGTATAATTGATGGCGTTGACATTTGAATCCGTCCTTCCGGCCCCTGTGACAGCGATTTCTTCCTTCAAGAGAGTCGACAGAGCCTTCTGAAGACACTCCTGAACGGTGAACGCATCGTTCTGGATCTGCCAGCCGCAGAAAGAAGAGCCGTCGTAGGATAGGGTGATCCTGTAGCGCATAGATTTTTGAGTTATTACGCAAAAGTAAGAAAATAGACACAATATGGAAAGCGTCAACATCAAAGAATTGAACGATCGCATCCAGCAGGAGAGCGCCTTCGTGGACATCCTCTCAATGGAAATGGGCAAGGTCATAGTCGGCCAGAAGCAGTTGGTGGAGAATCTTCTCATCGGCCTTCTGGCCAACGGCCACATACTTCTTGAAGGTGTGCCGGGACTTGCGAAGACCCTTGCGATCAGCACCCTCTCCCAAGCCATCGACGCGAGGTTCAGCCGTGTGCAGTTTACTCCTGACCTTCTTCCGGCGGATCTCATCGGCACGATGATATATTCCCAGAGGGACGAGAAGTTCGAGGTTCACAAAGGTCCGGTATTCGCCAACTTCGTGTTGGCGGACGAGATCAACCGATCTCCGGCGAAGGTGCAGTCGGCCCTTCTGGAGGCGATGCAGGAGCGTCAGGTCACTATCGGCGACCAGACATTCAAGCTTCCGGAGCCTTTCCTCGTGATGGCGACCCAGAACCCTATCGAGCAGGAAGGGACCTATCCTCTTCCTGAGGCACAGGTGGACCGCTTTATGCTGAAGGTGGTCGTCAGTTACCCGAAGAAGGATGAGGAGAAACTGATAATCAGGATGAACAACGCCGGGGACTTCCCGAAAGCCGCCCCAGTGGTCAAGCCTGAGGACATCGTTCGCGCTAGGAAGGTGGTCAGGGACGTCTATATGGACGAGAAGATCGAAAGGTACATCGTGGACATCGTCTGCGCCACCAGGACTCCGGGTGAATATGGCCTCGGAAAAATCAGGGACCTTGTCTCCTATGGCGGTTCTCCGCGTGCGAGCATATCGCTTGCAATGGCTTCCAAGGCCTATGCCTTCATCAGAAGGAGAGGATATGTCATCCCGGAGGATGTGCGGGCGGTCTGCAATGAAGTCCTTCGCCACCGCATCGGCCTGACATACGAGGCTGAAGCGGAGAACGTCACTTCGGAGCAGTTGATCGCCGAAGTCATCAACGCAGTACAGGTTCCGTAGAAATCTTTGAATATGCCGTCCAACTCCTCAGCAAACGAACTTCTCCGGAAGGTCCGCAAGATCGAGATCCGAACCAGGGCTCTGTCTCACCAGATCTTCGCCGGAGAGTATCACAGTGCCTTCAAGGGCCGCGGTATGGCATTCAGTGAGGTGCGCGAGTACCAGTACGGGGATGACCCGCGTTCTATGGACTGGAATGTGACGGCCCGTCTCCGCGCTCCTTATGTCAAGGTTTACGAAGAGGAGAGGGAGATGACAGTCGTCCTTCTTATAGACATCAGCCGTTCAGGGCTTTTCGGAACAGCCGAAAGGACGAAAAGGGATCTTCTGGCGGAGATCGCCGCGGTCCTGAGTTTCTCGGCCACCATCAATAACGACAAGGTCGGAGCTTTGTTCTTCAGCGACCGTGTTGAAGAATTCATTCCTCCGAAGAAGGGACGAAGCCATCTGCTGCACATCATACGCGAGATAATCGAACTTAAGCCGAAGTCGGATGGAACCGATGTAGGAGAGGCCTTGAGGTATCTCACCAACGCTATGAAGAAGAAATGCACGGCTTTCCTGCTTTCGGATATGCTTGACGTCAACAAGGATGGCACCCCTCGTTATGAGGAGGCCCTGAAGGTAGCCAGAAACAGGCACGATATCAGCGTCATCAAAGTCCACGATCCCCGCGAGCAGACGATTCCTTCAGTGGGACTTGTACACGTCAAGGACTCGGAGACCGGCGAATCCGCTTGGGTCGACACTTCCAGCAGGAGGGTAAGGGCTGAGTATTCAAAATGGTTCGTGGCAGTGGAGGAAAGTAAAAAAAAACTTTTCAACCGCTACCAGATCGACTCGGTGGACATCGCGACGAACGACGACTATGTAAGGGGGCTGATGGCGTTTTTCGGGAGGAGATAGGATGAAGAAGCTTGTTGCGGGATTGTTTTTTATTTTGGCTCTGACAATGATGGCGGCGCCTGACGGCAGGGTAGTAAGGATGGAGGGTTCTTTCCTGGAGCCTCTGCAGCCAAGGGATTCCGTCCTGATTGGAGATCAGTTCCGCTATGGATTCCACCTCAAGGGGATTCCTGAGGGGACTCCTGTCTTGCTGGCGGATCTCTCAAAGGGTCTCAGGGACAGCGTGGAGGTGGTCAGCCAGTGGAGGCTCGACACTGTCAGGGTTTACGGAGGCCGTAAGGAAAAGAAAACCTACGACATCGATGCGTCGGTCATCATAACTTCCTTTGATGAAGGGACATATATTCTTCCGGAACTTCCGTTGCTGATGGGGGACGGGAAAGGAGGAACGGACACCCTTGTCTTCAATTCTCAGACTCTTGAAGTGGGTACGATCCAGGTCGACACCACAACCTATAAGATTCACGACATAAAGGGGCAGATCAAGTACCCGGTCACTTTTGCCGAGGTGCTTCCGTATTTGCTGGGTTTCTGGGGAATCTCCTTGCTTGCTATCCTGATCTGGGCTTTGCTGGCTTCCAGGCGTAGAATAGAGGCTGAAGGTCCTGCCCATAATGACCCGCCGTATCTTGTCGCCCTTCGCAGACTCGACCGTTTCCGCGGCGACAAGTACTGGGCTCCGGAGAAACAGAAGACATTCTATTCCGGAATCACCGACACGCTGCGTGAGTATATCGACGCCCGCTATGGAATCGATGCTCCGGAGATGACGACGGCCGAGATTTTCGATGGTCTGAAGCATTCTGACATTCCGGCAGACATCTATGAGGAGATCAAGTCTCTGTTCGAAACGGCGGATCTCGTGAAGTTCGCGAAGGCTTTCGCATCCGATGAGGAGAACGCGGCCGCTTTGCCTGCCGCGGTCAGGTTCGTCACGGCCACGTACCAGGAACAGATCGCGGGAGAGACATCTCCGGTAAAAGAAAAGGAGGGAACGAGCGATGTTCTTTGAGTATCCGCAACTCCTTTGGCTGCTGGTTATTCCGGCTCTGCTGGTCCTTCGCTTCATTTGGCTGGAGATCAGTGACAGGAGACCTCATCTGCGTGTCTCCAACGCGACACCTTGGAAGGCCGGAGGGGCTTCTATACTGAGTTATTTAAGGTTTCTGCCTTTCATCTTCAGGACAGCCGCCCTTTGCCTGATTATCGTGGCTGTCGCGCGTCCGCGTTCTTCGACAAAGGTGGACAGGGTTGACACAGAGGGAATCGACATAGTGCTTGCGATGGATGTTTCGACCAGTATGCTGGCGAGGGATTTCAATCCGGACCGTATCAGCGCCGCGAAGGACATCGCCATAGAGTTCATCGCGCAGAGGCCTACCGACCGTATGGGCATTGTCGTTTTCGCAGGTGAGAGCTACACGCAGTGCCCTCTGACCACCGACAGGGCGACTTTGATCAATCTGATGAAGGACATCACTACGGACCTTATCGAGGATGGAACCGCAATCGGCAACGGACTTGCTACGGCAGTGGCCAGAATCAAGGATTCCGATGCTAAGAGCCGTGTCGTCATCCTGCTCACCGACGGAGTCAACAACAGCGGTGAGATTTCTCCGGAGATCGCCGCCGAGATAGCCGCTACCTACGGCATCCGTGTCTATACGATCGGAGTAGGAGCAAATGGTGAGGCACCTTATCCTGTGATGACCCCTTGGGGAATCCAGATACAGAATATGCAGGTCCAGATCGATGAGAAGCTATTGAGCGACATCGCCGCGAAGACTGGAGGCCGCTATTTCAGGGCTACTGACAACACCAAACTTTCGGAGATATACTCGGAGATAAACAAGATGGAGAAGGCGCGTACGACGATTGACAGTTTCCCTGTTTACAAGGAACTTTTCAGCGGCTATGCGATCGCCGCGCTGATTTGCCTTCTTCTTGAGATGTTGATTAAAATGTTTGTATTGAGGAGGTTGCCGTGATAGTTTTTGCACATCCGCATTTTCTGCTGCTTCTGCTGCTGGTTCCGTTCTTCTTCCTTGGCCTTGCGCTGTGGATGATGGGCAGGAGGCGCCGTCTGCGCAAATTCGGCGACGAGAAACTTGTTGAGGAACTGATGCCGTCCTGGTCAAAGGGTAAGAGATGGGTGCGCGCCGTGCTTTTCTCCTTGGCCTTCATCTTTTTCGTGATAGGTCTCTCAAGACCTCAGATCGGAGCCAGGCTAAGAGAGCACAAGGCGAGGGGATCCGAGATAATGGTAGTTCTGGACGTATCCAACTCAATGCTTGCCCAGGACTATTCTCCGAACAGGCTTGAGAGGGCTAAACTGGCAATCTCAAGGATTACAGACAGACTTCAGGAGGACAGGATCGGTCTGATCATCTTTGCCGGCAGTTCGTTCGTCCAGCTGCCGATCACATCCGATTATATCAGCGCGAAGATGTTCCTGAACAGCATCTCGACGGAGTCAGTTCCCGTTCAGGGAACGGCTATGGGAGACGCTCTCTCCACGGCGGTGAAGAGTTTCAGCGCCCAGAGCGAGCAGAGCCGGGCGATCATTCTGATCACAGATGGGGAGAACCACGAAGACGATCCGGTAGAAGTGGCCAGGATGGCTGCGGAGGCGGGCGTCAAGGTTTATACAATAGGTGTTGGCTCAGTTGATGGTCAGCCTATTCCTATCAACGGAAGTCTGCTCAAGGACAAGGACGGGAACATCGTGGTCACCAGACTGGACGAGGAGACTCTTAAGGAGATAGCCTCCGCCGGAAACGGAGCCTATGTCCACGCAGGCAATGATGAATTCGGCCTTAATCCGATCATCAATGACATCAAAAGGATGCAGGACGAGGAATTCGAGTCTATTGTTTTCGAGGAATATGACGAACAGTTCTTCTATTTCCTGGGAATCGCGCTGTTCTTCTTCGTGCTGGAGATGCTTGTCGGAGAGAGAAAGTCAAAGAAGAGATACAGCCTGGCGATACTGCTTGCTTTCTCCTGTGCAAGCCTGGATGCCCAAGTTGACCGGAAGGAGGTACGTGCCGGGAATCGTCAGTTCAATAAGGAAGGCTGGGCTCAGTCCGAGATTGAATACCGCAAGGCCGTGGTCAAGGACACCTCATCGTTTGCGGGAAATTACAATCTGGCGAACTCTCTTTATCGTCAAGGCAACTTCGAGGAGGCCGGAAAATCTCTGGAGAGGCTTAAGGATTCCGCTCCCTTGTCTGTGGATGCCGCGGACTATTATTATAACCTGGGCAATGTGGCCTGTCAGAAAAAGGATTGGAAGACTGCTGTGGATGCCTACAGGCAGTCCTTGCTGAGGAATCCTGGAGATATGGATGCGAAGGAAAACTACGCCTACGCCAAAAAGATGTTTGAAAATCAGCAGAACGGCGGCGGAGATGACGGCCAGCAGCAGAATCAGAACCAGCAACAGAATCAGGACCAGCAACAGAATCAGAATCAGGATCAGAACCAGGAACAGCAACAGGACCGGCGGCAGGATGAAGGCCAGGGGGACGCGAAGATTTCACCTCAACAGGCTCAACAGATGCTGAAGGCAATCCAGGCCCGTGAGAAGGAGACCCAAGACAAGGTCAACAAGGAGAAAGCCGCTGTCCTCAAGTCAAGACAAAAGGAAAAGAATTGGTAATTGAATATGAAGAAGACAATAGCAATATTACTGCTGCTGGCTGCCGCACTGCAGGCATTCGCCCAGAACTCCATCAGGATCGAGGCTCCGGATGTCGTGGCTGTGGACGAACAGTTCAATGTCACATTCATCATTGAGGGCGAGAAGAGTCCATCGGACTTCTCCTGGTCCCAGGGAAGTGATTTCCAGTTGGTCTGGGGCCCTCAGAGGGGTTCATCGACAAGCGTGCGGATTGTAGGAGGCAAACGCACATCTTCGCATCAGACTACATATACCTATATTCTTATTCCAAAGGGCACCGGTACCTTCACCCTTTCTCCGGCATCAGCTTCTGTCAGCGGAGAGAGGATTTCTTCTTCTT
>CAYFVE010000057.1:0-1713 GCA_964346605.1 uncultured Muribaculaceae bacterium
TTCCTGATCGTCTTCGCCACCTTTGTGGCGTACTTCCTTATACCCTATGGTCAAAAATCCGTACGTCCGACAATAGTTGCAATGTACACCTACCTCCAGCCGATCCTGGCCTGTCTGATCAGCGTATGGAACGGAATGGATGTGATGACCTGGCATAAAATCCTATCTATAACAATGGTCTTCGGAGGCGTATTCATCGTGAACCGCTCCCGTGCCGCAAACATTCATTCAAAATGAAAAGAACAATCACTATCGCCGCGCTGCTTCTCACAGTCTGCGCCTTCGGGCAGAACATCAGCCTCCCTGCCCCTTTGAAGAACTCGACAGCCACACTTTACCAGGTGCTTCAAGACAGGCATTCAGTACGATCCTTCAAGCCTGACGCTTTCTCTGACCAGATCCTTTCGGATCTTCTTTGGGCAGTCAACGGAGTCAACCGCCCGGACGGCCGCCGTACCGCGCCAAGCGCGATCAACGCCCAGGATATCCAGGTATATGTCCTTATGGAAAAAGGCGCCTACCTCTACAACGCTATGGACAATGTACTCGAACTTGTCACTCCGAAAGACCTCGGAATCGCGGCGGCGGGTCCTCAGAAGGCAGTCGCTGAAGCTCCTGTCAACATTGTCCTGGTCTCTGACCTGAATAAGTTCAGGAACATCGATGAAGGTACCAGAGTCAACGCCGCCCTTGACGGAGGAATCGTTTCGGAAAATCTTTCCCTGGCGGTAAAGGCCTTGGGACTGGACACCGTCGTACGCGCAATGATGGACCGCGAGACCCTTGTTCAGGAACTAGGACTCAAAGAGAACAATATGCTTCTTCTCAACCACCCTGTCGGCTACGCAAAATAGGCTTTTAGAAGATTACTTTGCAGACAAGGTACGCATTGAGTTAAGGACTGACAGGACCGTGACCCCTACATCTGCGAAAACAGCCATCCACATAGTCGCCAGCCCTGGTACAGCCAGAAGAAGCACAAGAAGTTTTATGATGATAGCGAAGCAGGTATTCTCCTTCGCTATTTTCAGTGTGCGGCGGGCGATGCGTATGCCTGTCGCGATCTTGGAAGGTTTGTCATCCATCAGGACGACATCGGCAGCCTCTATCGCCGCGTCCGAGCCAAGCGCGCCCATTGCGATGCCGACATCGGCACGGGCAAGGCCAGGAGCGTCGTTGATCCCGTCGCCAACGAAGGCTAGCATACTGCCGGAAGGCTTGGATGCCAGAAGTCTCTCAACTTCCGCTACCTTTTCCGCCGGGAGCAGATCAGTGTGAAACTCATCGATTCCTACTTGGGAGGCGACATATTCACCGACCTCGAGTTTGTCTCCGGTGAGCATCACGGCACGGGTGACTCCGGCATCCTTGATGGCTCTGACAGCATCCGCGGAATCAGCCTTTATACGATCAGAAACCACGATATGTCCCGCGTAGGTGCCGTCTATGCTGACGTGTAAGACGGTACCGTTCTTTTCGCAAGGCTTCCAGGCAGCTCCTGCAGAATCCATCATCCTCGTATTGCCGACACAGACAGAATGACCGCGTACAACCGCCCTCACCCCTTGCCCGGCGACCTCCTCCACATCCTCGACCTGAAAGGTCTCCGCTTCATACGGACAGGCATTTCTAAGCGACGCCGCTATAGGGTGTGTTGAATATCTTTCCACCTGAACGGCGAGACGGAGAAGCTCCCCCTCGTCAATTTCTTCC
>CAYFVE010000057.1:1723-7867 GCA_964346605.1 uncultured Muribaculaceae bacterium
GTATGGACGCGGCGATCGGGTGATCGGACGCGGACTCCGCCGCAGCGGCGAGGGACAGCAGCTCCTCGCGCGATATTCCGCGAGGCCGCACCTCCGTCACGCAGAAGCTGCCCTTCGTCAATGTGCCTGTCTTGTCGAAGACGACTGTGTCCAGTTTGGCAAGAGCCTCAAGATAATTGGATCCCTTCACGAGTATTCCTCTGCGGGACGCTCCTCCTATGCCTCCGAAGAATGAAAGGGGAACAGAGATCACTAGAGCGCAAGGACAGGATACAATCAGGAAGGTCAATGCCCTGTAAAGCCAGGTGGAGAAGGTACCGGAGAAGTCTCCGCTCAGGATCGGAGGAAAAAGCGCCAGGACTACGGCCGAGGCGACAACTATCGGGGTGTAGATCTTTGCGAAACGGGTGATGAAACCCTCGCTTCTAGACTTGTTTCCTGAAGCATTCTCGACCAATTCCAGAATCCTGGACGCGGTCGATTCCCCGAAAGCCTTTGTAATTCCGGCCCTTACAACCCCAGTTATGTTGACGCAGCCGGAGATGATCTCATCTCCCGGCCCGATGTCACGCGGCACGCTCTCTCCTGTAAGGGCGACTGTGTTCAGACTTGACGCTCCTTCAAGCACGATTCCATCCATCGGGACCTTCTCTCCAGGTCTGATGACGATCGTCTCCCCTACCTTGACATCGTTCGGATCCACGGTCTCGATCACTCCGTTCCGCTCGACATTGGCCGTGTCAGGTCTGATGTCCATCAGGCTGGAGATGGATTCCCTGCTCTTCCCTTCCGCGAATTCCTCAAAGAGTTCCCCGACCTGAAAGAACAGCATAACGAAGACAGCTTCAGGGAACTGGCTTTCCGCGTCCGGAAGAAAGCCTATTGAAAGTGCGCCCAGCGTCGCTATGCTCATCAGGAAGTCCTCATCGAGATAATCTCCTACTAAAAGTTTTCCGGCGGCCTCCGACAAGGTCTCCCATCCGACTATGAGATAAGGCAGCAGGAACATAAGCAACTGCTGCCAAACCTTTAGTTCCGTGTTTTTTTGAATCAGGACGGCGACGACAAGAAGAACGCTTGAAACAGCGATCTTCACCAACCTTTCCTTGTTCTCTTTTCCCATAATCCGCATTCTTTTGATGCAAATGTCGGGAATTGTCTCTGCAACCAGGTTGCAAAGGCAAAGGAAGGGTAAATCACTTGCGGTCTATGGCCTGGCCTGCCAGGTAGCAGACAGCCGCGACCGCCATACCGTTGATTGAAGGAATGCCCCACTTCACAAGATTGGCGACAACGGCGCCGAGCACGACGCCGATGACGGCCGCCCAGTTGACTTGGCACTTTGGAATGCTGTCCTCAAGATATGCCTTCCTGTGCGTGAAGTAACTGCAGATAAGAATAATGCCCACGGGAGGGAGAGTACAGTTCAGGACGTTGAGCCAGCCGCAGAAGTTCCAATAGAGCCAGACCGCTGTAACTGTGCCGATGACACCGGCGATCAGAACCATAGCCTTCTTGGACAGCCCGAAGATGTTTGAGAGTCCCAGCCCGGAAGTGTATAGGGCGTTGTCGTTTGTTGTCCAGATGTTGAGGCCCAGGACAAGAATCGCGATGTAGAACAGGTTAAGGTTTAGCATAACCTCGAATATGTCGTTGCCGCCCACGTAAATGCTGGAAACAGCTCCGAAGAAGAACATCAGGGAGTTGCCGATGAAAAAAGCGACGACTGTGACGATCAGGCCGATCCTGGAGTTCTTCGCGAATCGGGCGAAGTTGGGAGTCGCCGTGCCTCCTGAGACGAAACTGCCGATGACCAGGCCCGCACCGGCGATGATTCCAAGATCCTTTGTTCCCTGCGCGAACTGTTCTACCAGAGTAGCGTTGCCGCGCTGTACGGCCATTATCATCGCTACCGTACCGAGGACAGCGACGGCGGGAACCGCGATGTAACTGATGATGGTAAGGCTCTTGATTCCGAAATAAGCCGAGCAGGTCATCAGGATACCAGCTATAGCGACCAGGGCATAACCCTGCCAGGGCATGGAGTCTGGAGTGACGTCAAGACCCATTATCTCCTTGGCCACAGGTATCGCGAACATTGCCAGTCCGACACCGAACCATCCGATCTGGGTAAAACTGATCATCGCACTTGGAAGATAACTACCCTTCTCTCCGAAACTCCTGCGCGCCAGCATATCCAGAGTCAGGCCGCTTTCGCCGCCTATCCATCCTAGAGCGCCCGTATAGGCGCCCAGGATAATGCCGCCTAGAAGAAGGGCCCACAAAAAGCCTTGGAAGTCAAGTCCTTCGGCCAGATTCTGTCCGACCCACATTGATGCAGAGAAGAAAGTGAAGCCAAGCATCACCATAAACATACTGAGGTTGCTCTTGCGACCTGCAGCCTCGACCGGACGATCTGTATAGTCCACGTCAATCTTTTGGTTTTGTTTACTCATAACCCTTTAAGGATGTTTTGATTTGTTCCAGTCTCGTTCGTGCAATCTGAGCAAGTGTCAGACTCCTGATCTTCTCCAGGAAAGTCTGTTCATCTTCATAGAGAACGCGCAGATCTCCCAAAACAGGGAATCTGGTGACCTTCTGCCAGTCCTCGTAGGAGATCGGCGCGCGGTAGCCCAGCCGCTCATAGGCAAGTTCCATCAGGTCCACCCTGTCGGATGCCTCAAGGACTCTTTCCCAATATTCTGTGACCTCATTGTAATGGTCGGGGATTTCATATCTCCTGGCGCCGCCGTCGTAGATTATGCACTTCTCGAAAAGTGAATATGAGTGCGCGACTACATATTCCCTGAATTCCGGAGAGACGATTCCGTCACCCCAGTAGAAATCGATGTCCGCCACCTGGAATCCAAGAATGCCGGAATCCTGATAGACATTGAATATTCCTTCATAAAAGAAACAGGTGAAACCCTCAAAGTAAGGAGAGAAGAGTTTCACCTTATCGTACAGGTCCTCCATCAGACTGATGGCATTGGAGCCGCCGACCGTAAAGAAGACTATCCTTTTGAATGAGCCTCCGTGCTCGTGGAACCAATTGATAACGTGTTCCATACACATTCTCAGAGTCGCACCGGACGCGATGATGTCCCCTATCATCATTGTGCAGTCCCGACAGGTGCGGACCTTCTGGTACCGCACGTCAAGTCCTCTGATGACATTGTCTTCGATTATTCTTTCACAGGAGAGGAAATCCATATTCGTCACCCGGAGGCCGGCCCTGAAGGCGCATTCCTCAATCGGATAATTCAATCCGCCGCGAAGGATGGTGAGTATGTTGATGTCGTCATCAAGGCCCCTGTCGACAAGATACTGCATTCCCCGCATCGTCGCAGGGACCATACTCTGGTAGGAACCGAAGCCGACGACTTCCGGAGAGGCCATAAGCCTTCTGGTCCCTTCGCCGCTGACAACCAGGTAATCATTCTTCAGCCCCGCTGATTTCAGCCTGTACACGCTATGATGCCCTGTCTTTGCAAGAACAGCACCATCAAGATTATGTTTCATTGTAATTCCGATTAGTCTTAACCGGGATTCAAAGTTAGGCCATTTTTGGAAAAATACATAACATACCGAAGGAATTTATCAAACATCTTTTCAACAAAATTGCTATCTTAGCGGCGAATTAACTGAACAAGATGACTATTTCTATCAAGGAAGTCACCTCCAGAAAGGACCTGAGGTGTTTTGTCCGATTTCCGAACGAACTCTATTCTGACAATGAGTACTATGTTCCGCAGATTGAATCAATGGATATGGACACGCTCACTCCCGGCCGCAACGGGGCCTTCGAGGTCTGCGTCGGGAAGTACTGGCTGGCATATGACGAGAAAGGAAAGATTGTCGGCAGAGTGGCCGGCATTATAAATAAAAAATACAACAAGAAGGTCGGAGAGAAAATCTGCCGGTTCGGATGGATAGACTTCGTCGATTCTCAGGAAGTCGTGCATTCCCTGATGTCCAAGGTTGAGGAATATGCCTTGGACATGGGTATGAACAGGATCGAAGGCCCGGTAGGATTTCTGGAGTTTGACGTCGCCGGCATCCTGGTGGACGGATTCGACCAGATTCCTACTGCCTACGGCAAGTACAATTACCCTTATTATGAGCCGCTGCTCTTGAAGGAGGGATATTCGAAAGTCACTGACTTCGTTGAGTTCAGGATAAAGGTCCCGGAGGAGATTGACAGATACGTCAGGTTCGGAGAGGTCGTCAGCGAATGCTACAATCTGCGCCAGGCCGAAATCAAAAGCAAGAAGGAACTCGTAAGCAAGTATATTGACGGGGTCTTCGAATGCATGAACGCCTGCTATTCCCATCTCCACGGCTACTCGGAACTGACCCCGGCCCAGTGCGAGGACCTGAAGAACCAGTTCGTTCCCAACCTCAACCTGGACTATGTATCGATAGTCATAGACAAGGATGACAAGGTGGTGGGTTTCGGAGTGTGTCTCCCTTCCCTGTCTCTTGCGCTACAGAAGGCCGGAGGAAAGATGTTCCCTTTCGGATTCATCCATATCCTCAAGGCGCTTTACAGGAACGACACTATTGATTCCCTGCTCATCGCCATCAACGACGATTATAAGGACAAAGGGGTGAACGCAATGATATTCACCAAGATCTGGATGGGGATGCGCAAGAACGGAGTGAAATTCATAGAGAGCACACGCGAACTTGAGAACAATCTCAACGTGCAGAATCTTTGGGGCAAGTTCGAGCACCGGCTCCACAAGAGGGCAAGAGTTTATTCGAAGTCACTTTAATCAAAATATTATGTCAGACAAGAATGCAGTTAGAATCCAGACCTCCTTCCTCAACGGAGTGGAGAAGAAGGCCCTTGTTTGGCTGGCTGAAAGACAGCCGAAATGGGTCGTTTCCGACACAATGACGGTTATCGGAATGATCGGAGCGGTTATGATCTGCGCCGGCTTTGCTCTCAGCGGCAAATGCATCGGATGGCTATGGCTTAGTTTCGCCGGCTTCTTCGTCAACTGGTACGGAGACTCTCTTGACGGCACTCTGGCTCGTGTCCGCAACACTCAAAGGCCGATCTACGGCTACTATCTGGACCACACCGTTGACTGTATCAATGAAGCACTGATCTTCATAGGTGTAGGTCTTTCTCCTTTTATGAGGATGGACATCGCTCTGATGATATTCATCTTCTATCTTTTTATGACAATCAACGTCAGCATCAATGCCCATCTGAAAAGCGAGTTCAGACTGACGTACAGCAAGCTGGGACCTACTGAATTCAGGCTTATAGCGTGTATTCTCATAATTGCGCTGATGCTGATCAGGCCGATGCAGGAATTCTCCGCATCAATAAGGCTTCTGGGCAGGGAACTGGAGATTCATTCCCTTGACATCGCCGGCCTGGCGATTATCGGGATTCTTGCCGCCATCTACTTCGTGACGGTGTACATTGACGCGAAGGGTTATTCTGTTATGGATCCTCTTCCAGGAAAGAAGGAGGAGGAGAAGTAATGCCTCTTCTTCCTGTTTCGGAACTTGAGAAATATTCACCTCTGTTCAGAGGAAAGTGCGGGAACGCCTTCGCCGGCATCCTGAGGAAAGTGCTTTCCATCAAGAAACTCTCGGAACTCAATGACCGGCATTCCGACTTGGAGGGAGCCGGATTCGCCGGTGCTCTTATTGAGGATCTCGGACTGAACTATCTTCTTTGCGGCTATGAAAGGCTTTGGGAACTGCCAGAAGGACCTTTCATAACAATAGGCAACCATCCTTACGGAGGACTTGACGGAATCATCCTCGTGGACCTTATCGGCCATCTCCGTCCCGGTTTCAAGGTGATGGTCAATGAGTTCCTGAATATGGTGGAGCCTTTGATACCGTCCTGGATCGTGGTCAACCCCAAGAATGACGCTCAGAATGAGGTCACAGGTAAGAATATTCAGGGAGTCAAGGAGGTGCTGACCAACCTGAGAGAAGGCAACCCGATCGGTTTCTTCCCGGCCGGGGCTGTGTCCGATCTGAAACTGTCAGAGATGAAGATCCGCGACAGGGAATGGCAGGAACCGGTCATCCGCCTGATACGTAAAGCCAGGGTGCCGATTGTTCCGATACGCTTCTTTGACGGGAATTCCCTGTGGTTCTACAACCTTGGGC
>CAYFVE010000057.1:7877-14450 GCA_964346605.1 uncultured Muribaculaceae bacterium
GGTGCGCCTGCTCCAGCTCCCGCACGAGATCGTCAACAAGAGCCGGCGCCGCATCCGCGTGGGAATCGGAGCACCGATCAGCGTCGAGGAGCAGTTGAAGCACAAGGACCTCACCGATTTCGGAATATTCCTTCGCGAATCCGTCTATGGTATGTCCTTCGACAGATCCTCCAGCATCCGCTACCGCGACTACCTCGCCCTCCGTTCCCGATAGCCCAATTCCTTTTCTTCAAATTCAGCGTGCGGCGACATTGATAACTACTCGATGGAAACAATTCATAATATAGAATCAGAATTAAGGACCTTTCAGAATCCGGAAAAAGAAAGGATACTTCCCCGTTTCTTCAAGACTGGTCCTGGTGAATATGGAGAAGGCGACCGGTTCATCGGAGTCGTAGTTCCGAACATCAGGATTGTTGCCAGGAATCATAAGTCGGAAAGTCTCGATATTATTTCCCGGCTGCTTGACAGTGAATGGCACGAAATGCGTATGTGCGGACTGATGATTCTTGTGGAGCAGTGCAGGAAGAGCACGCCGAAGAGTGTTTTGGATTTTTACCTGTCAAGAACCGGCAGAATCAATAATTGGGATCTGGTAGACCTGTCAGCGCCTACAGTCGTCGGCGGGTATGTGGCTGAGCATCCCGACGAGGCCGTACTGCTTGACAGACTTGCTGAAAGCGAGTTGCTCTGGGATCAAAGAGTATCAATCGTATCGACCCAGACATTGATCAGAAAAGGGATTCTGGAGCCTACATTCTCATTGGCAGAGAAAATGCTCAACCATCCCCACGATCTTATGCACAAAGCTATCGGATGGATGTTGCGTGAGGCAGGGAAAAAAGATCAGGCCCGGCTCGAATCATTCCTGGACATTCACGCCTCCAGGATGCCCCGTACTATGCTCAGATATTCCATCGAAAAATTCCCGGAACCTCTCCGGCAGCACTACCTCCATCTGAAATAGAGGAAAAACATCGGCCTGAAGCCCTGTCATTCACATAATGTACATCTTCTCCGGTCAGTTTATATAAGTTTCGATCTAAAGTGTTCTTTTAGCCAAAACACGGGATTGGCAGAGAGCACAGCTTTATGTGCCGGTGGTATGACAAAAGCCTATGAGCAAGTGCGTCCAGGCACTAATGGAGTTTCGGGAAGAAGAGCTGGATGAGCTGGTCAGCCTCCAGAAGGAAACCGTCGTGGCCGAAACTGGATGTGATCATCCTGTACTCGGCATTAGGGATCTGATGCGCCCAGGCTGACATTGTGTGTGGTGGGAACAGGCAGTCGCTGTCGATGGAAACAACTGTGGTCGATGCCTTAATTGTGCCAAGAGCAGCCTCAACTCCCCCTCTGTAACGACCGACATTGTGGCTGTCCAGCGCGTTGCAAAGATAATAGTAGGAATAAGCATCGAAACGCTTGGCAAGTTTCTCACCCTGATAGCGCTCATAGGATGCGGCGCGTCCTGCGAACATAGTGTCCGGATCCTCCTCGGCCTGCGTCAGGCAATAGCCCTCATAACTTCTGTACGAAATCAGGGCTTGGGCTCTGGCGCACTTGAGTCCGGCCTTCCCTCCATCAAGACTGTCCGCCATCCGGAAAGTATGGTCCGCCTCAAGTGCCATCCTCTGGGATTCGCACCATGCGGTAAGCCAAGGCGAGACTCTGACGTCAGTTGCTATCAGGAAAAGTTGAGAGATTATGTCAGGCTCGATTATGGCCCATTCTGAAGCCTGGAAGCCGCCGATTGAACTGCCGACCATCAGGTCAATCTTATCGACGCTAAGATGCTTGCGGACTTCGATGGAAGCCTTGATCATATCCCTGACCGTAATCTTTGGATAGGAAAAGAAAAAAGGCTTCCCGGTCTTTGGATCCACTACGGAAGGACCGCTGGAGCCATAAGGCGAAGACAGCATATTCACACACACGATGAAATATCTCGTCGTGTCAAACAGTTTTCCAGGCCCAACCATCTGAGGCCACCAGTTCTCAGGATCGGAATCAGCAGTCAGGGCGTGGCAGATCCAGATGACCTTACGTTCGCCGTCATACTCATTCATTGAAGTGTGGAATGCCACTTTGAGGTCATTCAAGCAGCCGCCTGCTTCGAACTCGAATGGGGGACCGAGTGTTATGCTGTTCGCTATCATATACAAAAGCCTTGAATTACAAATTTAAAAATAAAATGCGGTTTATATCACATATTTTCTTAAATTTGCAGAATCAGAACGGGGTATTAGCTCAGCTGGTAGAGCGCAAGGTTCGCAATCTTGAGGTCAGGAGTTCGATCCTCCTATGCTCCACGGAACGGACTGATAATCAGTCATTTAAGGCACCTACGCATAAATTTACGCATAAAACTCGCGAAATTTATGCGTAGTTTCTCTTAATGTCCTCCCCTATACATTTACTTTGGGGACCAAGTCTAAAACCCTGTGTTAAAGATTGTAATTGAGAATAAGTGAGTACCTTTGTACGAACGTTACAAAAGGTAAAAACAGATGTACTCCTTATCGGTCCTTCAAGGGTTAGCCTGTCTGGTGTTCCCGTCCCATCTTCTTGAGTATTTTGATTTGGTGCGCGTTGAAGAGCGCACCTACTTGTATGCAGGAGTTGATATTGTCGAGACATACCGATGTTTCAATCTCCCGGCCCGGGAGCTTGAGGACCGTCTTCATACGTTCTTTGATCAGGTCCGCCTAAACATCAACATCCCGGATGAGAAAGGAGCGGTTATTTCTCCGCGCGAGGGAATTACGCCATTTGCCAATGCTACTACAGTAAGTATTGAGCATTTCACCAACCAAGGGACCTTCAACGACTTATCTGGTGCGAGTCTCTTCTTTCCAGGCAAGAGTTTTACACCCGATACTCCTCCACAAATTGAATAATGGCCAACATAAAAGATTTTCACGCACAACCAGGAAGTACGTTTAACGACAACTCCGGCTCTATCATTACAATTAGCCCCCAAGGAACAACAGTCAGCCAGAACATTGTTCAGCCGGAGCCTAAAGCCCCTGCTACGGCTTCGCCGGAAAGTCCCCTTTATTTCAATGAGGATGCCGTTGATAAAGTTGACCTGATTCGTATCCTGTATGCGATGTGGAAGTTGCTTTTTTTTTAAGCTTGAGAATGGCCGGGACGCTTCAGAAAAGGCCATTTTCGATACTTTCAGCAAGGTGCTGCATACAGAGATGAAGCGTCCCTCAAATAATCTTGGAGCAACGCGATTGAACAAAGGGGACACGACCGACAATTTCAAAATCTTTAAGGACATGCAGAGCAAGATCGAGGAGTTTGAGAGCGGGGTCAAATAAGCACCCTGACCACCTAAAGGGCCTTCCCCTTAATCTCCGCCATCAGAACCGCCCGTCTCACTTCGGCCTCTTTCCTTTCCATCCTTCGTTGTTCCCGTGCGTCACAACGCTCTTGCTGGCGTAGACGGTATTGTTTGCCGTTAGTCAGTATCTCATTGGCCGCCCTCTCCACGGTATTGTCAAACTGCGCTTTCACCAGCTCGCATTCCCAGACAATTACGACGGACCATCCCCTCGCTTCCAGTTTACGCCAGACTTCTTGGTCCCTTTCTTGATTCCGCGCCACTTTCTTTACCCAAAAATCAGTATTTGTTTTCGGGACCGTAAACTCCTTGCATCCCTTATGCCCGTGCCAGAAACACCCGTGGACAAACACGACGGTCCTGTGCTTAGGCAGTACGATGTCCGGGGAGCCTGGGAGTGTCTTGACGTTCACCCGGTACCGGAATCCCCGCCGCCAGAGAGCACGTCGGAGGGCCACTTCCGGCTTCGTATTCACGGACCGGATGTGCGACATCAGCTCGGATCTCTCCTCCTTTGTCAGTCTGTCTGCCATAAATATGGGGGCTTGCAAATGCAAAGTTAAAAAAACTTTCCGGCAGTACCGTTCAAAAGGATTCAATAGGCGAAAAGAGGATTAACCCCCACGCCATACCTATTGCATTACCCGCCTGTTTTGCGTAACTTAATAGCTGGAAACCAAACACTTAACCAGCTATGAAGATACTCATCGACAACGGCCACGGCCGTACCACCAAAGGCAAATGTTCCCCGGACAAACGGCTCCTGGAATATGCCGAGAACCGGCTTCTCGCAAACGGGATCGTCACCAAACTCACCTTGCAGGGCTACGACGCCTCCCTTCTGGTGCCGGAGGATGACGACATCCTGCTGAGCGAGCGCTGCAAGCGGGTCAACCGATTCTGCTACGCACTGGGCACATCCAACGTCATCCTCGTGTCCATCCACTGCAACGCCGCCCAGATCCATATCCCGGGCTACCGCCTCCGGATGGACTGGACCGACAACGATCCGGACATAGAATCCAACTTTTACCTTTTACGCCATACCGCCTGCCCGGCGGTCCTCACCGAAAATATGTTTATGGATGCAAAGGCCGATTGCGACTTCCTCCTCTCCCCGGAAGGCCAGCAGGCCCTCATCGACCTCCACGTCACCGGCATCAAGTTCTACCTCGGCATCCATTGACGGCCGCATTCCACCGCAAATCTCACCGCCATTTTACCACAAATGTTACCGCCGAAATGCCGCAAATCTCACCGTCAATTTTTGCGGAAATATTTGGTAGAGTGCCGTAAAATGCCTAAATTGCGCCAAAATTAAACAGCGCGATTATGGACTACTTAAAAAGAGTCATTGATGACCAGTTGCAAGACTACCTGGACGCCTTCGGAGCCGTCAACATAGAAGGCCCCAAATGGTGCGGCAAAACCACCACGGCAAAGCAGAAGGCAGCCAGCATTATTGAATTGCAGGATACAGACAAACGAGATGAATACCTAGCCACTGCCCTCACCAAGGCATCGCTCCTGCTGGAAGGCGAAACGCCCCGCCTGATTGACGAATGGCAGGATGCACCCACCCTCTGGGATGCCGTCCGCGTAGCCTGTGACCGCCGACAGAAACCCTCGCAATTCATCCTTACGGGATCTGCTGCGGCCGATACGGACAAGACCGCCCACACCGGCACCAGCCGTATCGCCGACCTCACGATGTACCCCATGAGCCTGTACGAATCCGGCGAATCCACCGGTGACATCTCCCTGGAGGCCCTTTTCGACAATCCCAAGACGGACCTCGGCGCCCGCTCCAGGATGAGCGTCGAAGACCTCATCTTCGCGGCGTGCCGTGGCGGATGGCCCGCAGCCCCGCAGCCCAAGACAGAGCGCGGCAAGCTCCTCGTGGCCAAGAACTACGTCAAGACCGTCTGCGACAAAGACATATCCAAGGCCGCCAAGGAAAAGCTCGACCCCAAGATTGCCCGAGCCATCCTCCGCTCCTATGCCCGCAACGTCTCCACCATGGTGGACAAATCCACCATCCTGGCCGATGTCACCGCCAACAACGACTCCCTCTCCCGCAGCACCTTCGACAAATACGTGGCCGCGCTGGAGAAACTCTTCGTCATCCAGGACATCGGTGCCTGGAACCCTTCCATCCGTTCCAAGACCGCCATCCGCAGCGGCGAGAAGCGCAGTTTCTGCGACCCTTCCGTCGCCGTGGCCTCCCTGGGCCTCGGCCCCGGCCAGCTGCTCACCCAGCTCAAGACCTTCGGCTTCATCTTCGAATGCATGTGCGTGAGGGACCTCAAGGTCTATTCCGCCCCGCTCGACGGCCAAATCTCCCACTACCGCGACCGCTACGGCCTCGAAGCCGATATTGTCCTGCACCTGGAAGACGGCCGCTATGCCCTCATCGAATGCAAGCTGGGCAGTGCCGAAATAGAAGACGGGGCCAAACACCTCAAAGAGTTGGTGGATCTCATCCGCAAACACAACCAGGAAGAAAAGCAAGTTCCCCTCCGCGAACCGGACCTCCTGATGGTCATCACCGGCAGCGAATACGCCTACACCCGCCCCGACGGCGTCCACGTCATCCCCCTGGCTTGCCTGAAAGGTTAATCACAACAGCCCCACACCTAAAACCGCCGCCCTCCACCACCTCGTCCGCCTATAATAGAGCTGCGGGACACCATACACACGAACAAAGCCACCCGGGAGGATGGCTTTGATGATAAATGTGAATATGAGGTGTGTTTATTCCACAGCGCCTAACATTTCCTTGACCGTGACGCCTACGCCTATCCACTTTTCGCCATAATCCTTCTTGAACTTGCGGAAATAGGCTTTATGGCCGACGCTGATATTGAACCAGATACCGTTGTTCTGATACAGGTACATGATCGTGGCGGAAGGTTTGTCCGTTGTGGGCGCAGTTGTGATTTCTTCTCCCAACTCATCGCCAGAGATTCCCTTCGCCTTGTATACTTTGCCGCCGTCGGCAGCTTTCTTTACCGCCTCATACACCTTTTGCAGGTATGCCTGGACTTTGGCGGCAGGGATAGCCGTAATGTCTGTTCCGGTATAAAAGAACGCCTCATCCTTCATCGGGTTGCTTTCAGAACGGGGATCTGTGGCAAGCTCGCTGAGTTCAATGGCGAAATCAGGAACAAGTTTTTCACTCTCCAATCCGGCAAAGGCGAACTTGTCGCCGATGGAGATACTGC
>CAYFVE010000058.1:0-5357 GCA_964346605.1 uncultured Muribaculaceae bacterium
GTCTGGCCATGTCACTTAAAGCGATCTACGCCATCAAGAAGAACGGATTCCTGGGGTCCCTCGGAACCATTGGATGGACATTGCTGATCGTAGGCGGTGTAACAGTCGGAGCGGTCTCTCTTGCAGGAGTCCTTGACAAGGCAATCACCAAATGGATTGTCATCGCCATCGGTGTAATTTCCGCTTTGGGAATATTCCTGTTCAACGACATCAAGCGCAACCCGTTGAAGAACATTGGATCAGGTCTTTGGGAAACCTACAACACAGTCACCGGATTGCTTGGAGATGTCTTAAGCTACCTTCGTCTATATGCCCTCGGCCTTGCTGGCGGAATGCTAGGAAAAGCTTTCAACGACATCGCCGCCATGACTCTCGGCGATGGAGGCGGCATCGGGATAGGAATCATCCTTTTCGCGGTTATCTTCGTGATCGGACACACTTTGAACCTGGCTATGTGCTGCCTGGGTGCATTCGTGCATCCATTGAGGCTGAACTTCCTTGAGTTCTTCAAGAACAGCGGCTACAACGGCAAGGGAAGGACATACAGTCCATTATCAACAGAATCAGAAACAAACAAATAATTATTCAGAACAATGAACGAAATTTTAGGTTATCTCGGACTGGGCTTGATGCTGGCCCTCTCAGGAATCGGTAGCGCAATCGGCACGACCACTGCGGGCAATGCCGCTGAAGGAGCGCTCAAATTGAACCCGGAGAAATCAAGCAGTTATATGATTCTCTCCGCCCTCCCCGCCACACAGGGCATTTATGGCTTCGTAGGATTCTTTATGTGGCTTCTGGTTTACAGGTTTGACTTCGCCGCCAATGGCGCCGTCCTCTTTGGTGTAGGACTTGGAGTCGGACTCGTCTGCCTTATCTCCGCCATCCGTCAGGGTATGGTCTGCGCCAACGGTATCGTGGGCATCAGCCAGGGCCACGACGTTCAGACAAACACCCTCATCTACGCCGCCCTTCCTGAATTCTATGCGATTCTGGGACTGGTAGGCGCACTTATGCTGACATTGGCAATCTAATTGATATGTCACTGATCAAATCGATTTCCGGAATCCGCGGAACAATCGGTGGAAAGCCCGGAGACGGGCTTTCTCCTATTGATATAGTCAAGTTCATCTACGCCTACTGCGCCACACTCCCACAGAGGAAGCCGCAGCCGAACGGAGAAAAGTACAGAATTGTTGTCGGCAAGGATGCCAGGCTCTCAGGAACTATGGTTGAAAACCTTGTCGTAGGTTCTCTGCAGGCCTGTGGAGTTGATGTTGTCAAGATCGGTTTTGCTTCAACCCCTACGACTGAGATGGCAGTGACATTCGCAGAGGCGGACGGAGGAATCATCCTGACCGCTTCTCACAATCCACGCCAATGGAATGCTCTCAAACTCCTGAACGACAAGGGCGAGTTCCTGACCGCAGCGGAAGGCCAGGCAATCCTCGACCTTGCAGAGACAGATGACTTCACTTTCGCCGAAGTGGATGATCTGGGCCGGATCACCGAGCGTGATTACACTGACAAACATCTGGATGCGGTCCTGGACCTTCACGAAGTGGATGTGGACGCAATCAGGGAGGCCGGTTTCAAAGTAGTTCTGGATGCTGTGAACTCAGTAGGCGGCATAATTATGCCACGTATGCTGGATCGTCTTGGCGTGGAATGCATCCGTCTCAACTGTGAGCCGACAGGTGATTTCGCCCACAATCCAGAACCTCTGCCAAAGAATCTGGAGGATCTCAGCGCCGCTGTGGTCGCTTCGAAGGCTGACCTTGGAATTTCAGTCGATCCGGATGTCGACCGCCTCGCCTTCATCTGCGAGAACGGGGAGCCGTTCGTTGAGGAATATACCCTCGTAAGTGTCGCTGCCTATCTTTTCGAAAGGGCATCGGCAATTGCCAAGGCACAGAACATTCCGATAAGCGAGGTCACCTACCCTTACCAGCCGGTTTCCTGCTCCAACCTTTCAAGCAGCCGCGCGCTTCGCGACGTGACTGAAAAGTTCGGAGGGAAATACTATGCCTCCGCTGTCGGAGAAGTCAATGTGACTACTATGATGCACGAAAAGGCCGCCTACATAGGCGGTGAGGGCAATGGCGGCGTGATATTCCCGACAATCCATTCGGGGCGCGACGCAATGGTCGGAGTTGCCCTGTTCCTCTCAAATCTCGCACGAAAGAAGATGACCGCAAGCGAACTGAAGAAGACCTACCCTGAGTATTTCATCGCAAAGAACAAGATCGAACTTTCGGACAAAGCTCTGATCGACAAGATTCTGGACGAGATGAAGAAGGTATATTCCTCAGAGGACATCAATGACATCGATGGTGTCAAGATCAGCTTCGAGAGCAAGCGGTCGTGGGTTCACTTGCGCCGTTCCAACACAGAGCCTATCATACGCATCTACTCCGAGGCTCCGACACAGGCTGACGCCGAAGCCCTCGCGCAGGAGGTCATCGGAATTGCGCGATCCATCATAAATGGAAGAACGGCATAAGAGATGTTTTCATTCAGGACAACTTCGCTGGAGGACCAGCTGGATAAGGCTTTGCTCAGCGGCAAGGTAGGATGCTTCTGCACCCAGAACTGCTGGGACACGGCAAGAGGCCGCTATATGTACGACCTGTTCCGCGAGAGGGGCAACCTTAAGGTTGTCTTCAGTCCACGCGATGCTGAATTGACACCCGGAACCAACCACATCATAGTTGACAAGACCGCACTTGCGGATCTTGATGCCGTGGTCGTGGAGATTCAGGACGTAGGCTCAAGGTACTTCAACTATACGAAGGACGTGCTTGCGCTGATGGAGGCTCTGAACGAAATGGAGAACGCGCCTTCCCTGTATATCGTAGATCATCTCAATGCCGCCGGAAGGACCGTGGAAGGCTCTATGCCTTCGGGTCCGCTGGAGCCACACACTGCCAAAGTAACTCATCGTCACGGACTAACCCTGGGCGAACTCTGCAATCTGTACTACAATGAGATTGGAGCAGCTTTCGCCCTTCACGTGATCTCGGCGCTGGCTAGCGATGCGACCAGGCAGCTCCTGCCCTGGACAATCGCACCGGCATCCGATGTCCCCGGAATGTTCACCTGCGAAATGTACTCCGGAGGAGGACTGTGGAACAATACATCCATCACTCCTGCCATCGGTACAGCCAGGCCTTATGAGTATTTCGGAGCTCCGTTCATCAAGCACAATGCACTTGAGGTGATTCCGGCTCCTGCCGGTGTCCTGATGAGGCCGTGCTCCTTCACCCCATCTACGGGCCGCCACGAAGGCCAGCGGTGCTTCGGCTTCCAGATAATGCTCCAGCCCGGCACAGAATACCATTCTCTCCTGCACACACTGCAGTTGATGCGCTATTTCAAGGACAGATATTCACAGTTCGAACTGCTGGAAGGCTTCGAGGCCAAACTCTCCGACCCTGTGCTGATGAGTTATCTCCACGGCGAAATCCAGTTTCAGGATGCCCGCGAACACGTCAAGGTCGAAGAACAGAAATGGATAAGAAAAGCTAAGCGCTACTCCCTATACGGCGATCAGCCGTATAGGATCAAATAGGCTTTCATTGTCTATACAGCGCAAGGCAGCATTAAGAAGGATGCCTGAATTGTCATTGACTTTTCAGGCATCCTTCTTTGTGAATTCTGACAGGATTGTTAGAGCTGATCGTCCCCCGGAGCCTTTGGGGCCGGAGACTGAGGCTCCGCAGGTGCTTCAACAGGCTTGTTCTTCTTGCGTGAATAGAGGAAGAAGATCAGTCCGCCGGCAAGGGCAAGCAATAGGATACCCAGAACCGGCCTGTACCTGAGCCAGGCAATTGAAATGACGATGAATGACCAGGCCAGACCAACAACCCAGCAGATCACACCGATGCCCCAGCCGAGAATATTCGCGACGAAAGGCAGCACCTTGGCAAGAGTGGATATGAATCCGAAGATGCTCTTGAGTCCGCCCACGATAAGCAATATTCCTAGGATCCTGAAGACCCAAAGCAATGTCTTGTTGCTGGCGTGTTCCGAAGCGTACATTTCATCAGCAGTCTTTGTGCCCATTTCAAGGGACTGGAAAGACTTGCCGTTCTTTGCCGTGAATGAACCGAATGAATCTCCCTGAACCTTGGCGAGGATGGACACCTGCGCAGGAAGAACCTTTGTAAAGGTAACGCGTACGTCGCCCACCTCCGGCGAATCAGGATTTTTCCCGAAATAGACTGTGTTGTTTTTCGCGGAAACCTTATAGGAGTTCGCGTCAAGGGAATCAGTTTTGAACCTGCCTTCCGGAAGGGTGATATTGAAAGGTTGCGTTCCGCCGATCGAGGCGATCTGGTTTCCGTTGAGTTTGTAGGCGCCGAATGTGACGTTCTCCGCAATCAAGGACTTGTTTTCGTAAATGACCTTCGGAGTGTTTTTCACTCCCTGGTACTCAGGATCGGCGAAATTGCTTGGCTGAACCGGGCTGGACGTCCATTCCTTGGAGTAAGTGTACGTTGTCGTTGTCTCCTGGCCGCCGCCGACCTTGTCCTTGGTTGTGCTTGTGGAATGCTCCACCCACTGATAGTACTCAACACTGCGGCTGAGTCTGATTCCGGTGAGACCGACACCGAAATCAGTGTCTACAAGAGAATCAAGTGTAGCGGTCATACCGGTTGCGTGCACAAGCTTTCCTTCAAGGGAAGAGTCAATGGTGTTGATGTCAACCATCTCTTCGGTCACGCCCTGAGCTTCATTGAGCATTTTGGTTGTCTTTACGGCGCGTCCTTCATTCCACCACAGAAGAACGGTTCCGATGACGAAAATGAGAATGCCGGACCCTATGCCGCCGAATGAATTCTTCACTCTCTGGCCATAGGAGGTTTTAGTTGTAACTGTGTAAGCCATAAGAAAATTGTTTTAAGTTGTTACTAGTTGATACTTGCGCAAAAATAAAAAAAATATTTTAATCTTCTTCAAAAAAGACTTATCTTTGCGAACTTTCTATTCAAGAAAGACATTTATTTAAAAAACATAAAGAAATGAAAAAAGGACTTCATCCCGAAACCTACCGTCTTGTAGCTTTCAAGGATATGTCAAACGACACAGTGTTCATCACTCGCTCCTGCGCAGAGACTAAAGAGACTCTCGAAGTTGATGGGGTTGAGTATCCAGTGGTCAAGGTCGAGATTTCCAACACTTCTCACCCATTCTACACCGGAAAGGTAAAACTCGTGGACACCGCAGGCCGCGTCGACAAATTCTACCAGAGATACAAGAGCCGCCAGAAATAATTTCAGCGGAAAAGGCAGTAAGAAAAAAAGTCGCACAGTGTGTGACTTTTTTTTGTGGGATTCAGTTTTTTGTTTATCTTT
>CAYFVE010000058.1:5429-14352 GCA_964346605.1 uncultured Muribaculaceae bacterium
GGTCAGTACTCAAGATTCTCAATCTTGCAATGGGAGTTCGATTCTCCCACCCAGTACCGGGGTGCCGAAAGGCGCCTGGTGACCAAAGAGGACAGCCGCGGATTTGCGGTTGTCCTCTTTTTGCATAAGCGAAAAAACTTGTGTAATTTTATCAGATTAAACACATGTTCAAAATGAAGAGGAAATTCTTGACCGCAGCCGTATCGCTGCTATTAATCGTACCGGCATTTGCGGCTGCACAGACAAAAACAATAGATGCATCCGACTCCAGAATCACCTACATAGGCAGGACAGAAGTCAAAGACGGCTCCGTATCCTTTGATTGGACCGGAGTGTACGCCAGGATAAGATTCCATGGCAACTCGCTGAGTCTTAAAGCTTCAGACACCCGCAAAAACTACTATAACGTCTGGCTTGACGCCACGATGGACAAGGTCCCTGACAAAGTCATCTCCATCAGCGGCGACACGACGCTAGTTCTTTTCAGCGCCGCGGAACTCAAAGCCCGCTTCGGAAAGGACAAGAATGCCCTCAAGTCCCCTCATCAGGTAATTCTCCAGAAACGGACCGAAGGAGAACAAGGCACCGCGACCTTTATGGAATTCACGACAGACGGAGACTTCCTAAAGGCTGATGCCCCAAAGGAAAGGATCATTGAATATGTCGGAGACTCCTACACCTGCGGCTATGGCACGGAAGCCCCTTCCACGGCGCGGTTCAGTCCTGAGACCGAGAATCAGAATCTCACCTATGCCTGCGAGGTGGCACGCTATTTCGGTGCGGACCAAATCGTCATCGCTCATTCCGGAATGGGGATCGCCCGCAACTACAACGGCAATCTGCCAGGCTATCACATGCCGGACAGGTACCTTCAGACCTACGATATGGACAAGGATGTGAAGTGGAACGCGGAAGTGTCGCCTTTAAAGCCGGCTGTAACAATAATTTACTTGGGAACAAACGATTTCTCGGTCAGCCAGCAGCCTTCAAAAAGGGTTTTCGTACAGAATTACATCAACCTGCTCAAGGAGATCAAGGCAAACTACGGAGATGATTACCCGGTCCTCTGCATAGCGCCCAAGCACGATTTCGTGATGGCAGAATATCTCTCCAAGGCAGTGGAGACCTGCGGATTCGAAAATGTCAACCTCATAGTCCTTTCGGACAAACTGCACGACAACTCCGGGGACATAGGTGCCGACTTCCATCCTAACTACAGCGGACACACCAAACTAGCCTACAATGTCATTCCTTACGTCTCCACGGTGACTGGCTGGGAAATGACCGGGAAACCAGTAAAATAACATCGATCGATATGAAGAAATTCACAAAGATTCTCATCTGGTCAGCAGCTGGAACAGTGCTCATCCTGGCCGGTTTCGTATGGTTCAGATTCTTCTTCGTCTTCGGAGACGGGGTCAAGGCCGGAGAACTCAATCAGTTCACTTACAAGGGCTACATCTGGAAGACATACGAAGGACGGCTGATCCAGGCCGGTTTCAGAGGATCCCCGAAAAATGTCAACGGGGCCTCAATCGAATCCTACATCTTCGATTTCTCCGTAGTGGACGAAGAAGTCGCCGATGAGTTGATGCGTCTGAGCGGAAAGAATGTGGAACTTCACTACAAGGAGTACAAGGGAGCGCTCCCGTGGAGAGGAATGCAGAAACACATTGTGGATAAAGTAGTGTCCGTAGATTCGCCGGAATATTAGAATATGAAAAGATTTGTCGCTATCATAGCGCTTGCCCTGCCGGTGGCAATGGCGGCGCAGACAGGAATTGTCGCCGAGCATCAAGCCAACGATGAAGGCAGGTATCTCACGATGGAAGACGCGGTGATTGGCAGGGGGCTTACCCCGGCAGTGGTCCGCGCCTCGTGGATTGACAATGAAACCTATGGAGTCTTATCGCAGGGCAAATGGAGCGCAGTTGATGCAAAGAGCGGCTCCGTCTCCGAATATGTTCCCAAAAAATCCAGCGTCAACCTCCCTGAAGAAGCACGGAATGTTGAGGCAAACGAGGATGGAGTATTAGCCTACACTATCGGGCAGAGCCTGTATATCAATGACGGCGTCCAGAAGTGCGTCGCAGAAAGCGAAAGCGACCAGATTACATACGGCCAGACTGTGAGCCGCAACGAGTTCGGCATCAACGGAGGAATATTCTGGTCGCCAAACGGCAGCAGAATCGCCTTCTACCGGAAGGATGAGAGCCGCGTAACCGATTTCCCTCTTCTGGACATCACCACCCGCACAGGGACCCTCAAGAATATCAAATACCCGATGAACGGAATGGAGAGCGAAGAGGTGCGGTTGGGAATATACGACCTCCGGTCGGGAACGACCGTCTGGTGCGATGTCACCGACTTCGGCATCGATCGTTACCTTACTAACATAAGCTGGTCACCCGACGACAGAAACATCTTCATCCAGGTCCTCGACAGAAGCCAGAAGCATATGAAACTCAATATGTACCGAGCTTCAGACGGTTCTTTCGTCAGGACTCTCCTAAACGAAGAAGGTCCCCGCTACGTGGAGCCGGAGGATCCTATCCGCTTCCTCAAGGGAACATATTCATTCATCTACAGGATCAACACCAGGGACGGCTACCGGAATCTATATCTTTGCGATACCCTCGGCTCTGTACGCAGGCTGACCAAGGTCGATGCCGACGTAGCCTACGTCGCCAACAACGGCAGATCCGTTTTCTACACGTCTGCCGAGGTCTCCACGGCAGAGAACCATCTGTTCCGTATCGACCTCAAGATTGCCGGACGGTCCGGGACGGTGACAATCGGCAGTCCTGTCAGACTCACAAACGAAGAAGGGTGGCACAAAGTCCAGATGAATGAAGACTGCACAAAATTCATAGACACTTTCAGCAGTTTCAACGTGCCTTCAGAAACCATCCTAAAGACAGCCTCCGGCAAGGTAATCCGCAATCTCGGGACCGCGGAAGACCCTCTGAAAGACATCAAGACCGGAAAGATCGTGCTTGGAACCGTCAGAAGCGCTGACGGGAAGTTTGACAACTGGTACAGACTCTACTACCCTTCTGACTTCGATGCATCAAAGAAGTATCCGGTCCTTCTCTATGTCTATGGAGGTCCCCACTCGCAGATGGTCCAGAACAGATGGCTTGGCGGTATAAGCCTCTGGGAAGAGATGATGGCACAGAAAGGCTACATCGTATATGTCCAGGACAACCGTGGAACCAGCAACTTCGGGGCGGAATACGAAAAGGCTATCCATCGCCAGTGCGGACAGGCCGAGATGGCGGACCAGATGGAAGGAATCAATATGCTTAAGTCTCTCCCGTTCGTCGATTCCGACCGGATTGGTGTCTATGGCTGGAGTTACGGCGGTTTTATGACTATTTCACTTATGACCAACTATCCTGAGACCTTCAAGGCAGGAGTCGCAGGCGGACCGGTAATCGACTGGAAATGGTACGAAGCGATGTATGGAGAGCGCTATATGGAGACAGAGGCTACAAATCCTGAAGGTTTCAGGAAGACCAGCCTGATCAACAATGCGGACAAACTCAAAGGCAGGCTTCTGATCTGCCAGGGAGCTGTTGACAATACCGTTGTATGGGAGCACAGCCTGAGTTTTGTCCAGACCTGCATCGAGCGCGATGTACAGTTGGACTACTTCCCTTATCCTTGCTCAGAGCACAATGTGTACGGACGCTGGCGCATCCATCTTATGGAAAAGATCACGAACTATCTTGACGAAAATCTCCAGCGTCGTCCGTAGGGCTCCGCTACTCGCTGATCGGCTCGTAGCGCGGAGTGAGCGCCTTCATAAGTATCCAGGCGATAAGGTAGGCCGCCGCACAGTAGCAGAAAATGATGAAGTAGCCTGCCGGCTTGCCGGAGAAGCCCAGGAAGGTGAAAGCCGATCCCGCTTCTTCTGCAAAGGTGAAGAGGTTGCCTGCTCCCTTCTGCACTATCATTGAGCCGATTCCTCCGGCCATCGTGCCTATGCCGGTGATGGTGGCGATGGTGCTCTTGGGAAACATGTCACCGATTGTGCTGAAAAGGTTGGCAGACCAGGCTTGATGGCCGGCAGCAGCAAGACCGATAAGGATTGCGGGCCACCAAGGGTTGCCCGAACTCAAGCCGAGAGGTTGTGCGAAGAGCGCGGCCACAGGGAAGAACGCGAAAATGAGCATAGCGAGCATACGTCCGCTGTAGGGATGCATACCCTTTTTCTCTACAAAATACTTCGGCAGGTAACCGCCTGTTATGGAGACCACCGTCACGATCAGGTACAGGGTGAAGATGAGCCACTGTCCGAGGGCAGATGTTACAGGAGCCCCGAACTGGTTGCTGAAGTATGAAGGTGCCCAGAACAGGAAGAACCACCACACTCCGTCAGTAAAGAACTTTCCGGCGATGAATGCCCACGTCTGCCTGTAGCGGAAGCACTTGAAGAATGGGATGGACCTCTGCGGCTTGGATGCCGCGGCCTCAGCCTTGGCCGAAGTCTCTTCAGCATCATCCTGATGGATGTACGCGCGTTCGGCATCGTTCAGATGTCTGCTTTTCTCCGGCTTTTCGTATATGAATGCCCAGAAGAACATCCAGACGAATCCCAGTCCACCGATGATCAGGAACGCTGTCTCCCAACCGAGTTTCACCGCAAGAGGAGGAATGCAGAGCGGAGCGGCAAGAGCGCCCACAGAAGCTCCCGCGTTGAATATAGAGGTCGCGTAAGCGCGGTCCTTCTTGGGAAAATATTCCGCAGTCACCTTTATGGCTGCAGGAAAATTGCCAGACTCGCCCAGGGCGAGAATGCCCCGGCAGAACATAAACAGGTAAACTGAAACGGTAGAGACGGCAAGCGCCCATCTTGAGACTATGAGGCCGGTGCCCCAACCGCAGAACGCGTGGAGGCAGGCTCCGAATGACCACACCCCTATAGATATCAAATACCCCTTCTTAGTGCCCATCCAGTCCACGAACTTTCCGGCAAAGAGGCACGCTATGGCGTAGAAGATGGAGAAAAAAGAAGTGATGGAACCATAGTTGGCGTCTGTCCAGCCGAATTCAGGTTTTATGAAGTCTTCATAAGTGAGAGAAAGAACCTGACGGTCAAGGTAGTTGACTGTGGTCGCAAGAAAAAGCATACCGCAGATCACCCACCTGTAATTGGTCATTTTTTGATTGTTCATATTTCAGATAGTCCTTTTGTTATCAATCAGGCGGTTCAGCGCCGAGCCGGACAAATATACGAATGTTTTCAGATAATGACAACGGAAAATACAAACGTTTGTAATAGAATTTGAAAAAAATTCAGGACCGGTTGAATATCTCGAAAAAATCGTAAATTTGCAGACAGACCTCTGAATCAAACTTTAAATATAATCTAAAACAAAAGAGTAATGGCACTTTCAATTCAAGACATCATCAAGCAGCAGGTTTCAAGCGCTGCAGGCAACATCGAAATTCCTTCAGGAGTAAAGAATCAGGTCCTCGGAGGACTTGCTGACTCTATCTTCGGCAGCCTTACCCAGACAGCGGCCAGCAAGGGCGGAATCGATGTGGTGACGGATCTTCTAACGGGAAAAGCATCCGCAGCGAACAGCCCTGTCACAAGTCTCGCAGGGAAACTCTTCGCAAACAACATCCTTAAGAACCTCAATCTCGGGAACGCTGTCAACGGCTCACTCTCCGCGCTCATCCCTACCATCATCGGCAACCTTTCCAAGTTCATCAAGGACCAGGATGGCGACGGAGACGTAGATCTCAATGACATCATCGCCTCCTTCGCCGGATCCGGAGTCGGCAAAGGCATTTTCGGAAGCCTTCTTGGCGGTCTTTTCAGAAGAAAATAGAGCTACAGAGGCCGGATGACCTTGATTCCGGAAAGGTTGGAACGTGAATTGACATATTCAGCAATCGTCTGGCTGTCGATTACTACCTTTCCGGCGTTTTGAGATGCGTGGATAAAACCTACGCGTCCGTTTTCAACGACAGCCATAGCGACGTGGGCTATGTCCAGACCGTCCACTTTGGAGACATAGCAGATTATGTCTCCGGACTGAATCTTCCCGGCTATTCCGGCCACTTCGGATGAAGGGATGAAGGTCATCGGCTCCTTGTTCAATTCCTCCTCAACCTTTCCGATCCTGTCCAGATCCAAAGCGGCCCGAGGTATGTTCGCAGCATCCTTCAATTGAGCGTATCGCTTGTAATTCTTCGACATATAGCCGACAGGATGATCATACACTTCCCCACCCAAATCCAGGGTTATGTCCTTCAGGGATCCACCCTCCTGCCTGCGTATCCACTCCGTGGTGTAATGGATTCTGTCGCTATAGGAAAACGGAGGCTCACAGCGATATCTGGTCGATGCGACCATTTCCGCAAAATCCTCGAACAGAGGCACATCACTGCTTGCCTTCACTGTCCGTGCAAGATCTATGCAGGCCTCAACAAAAAGGATGCAGTCGGTCTTGGTGAGGTATATTCTAAGATCTTCCTTCAACGGATCGACGTCCAGAGTTCCGGCGACATAAGGGGTATCCAGCATCAGCTTCGCCGCGATGACCATAAGGTCCTGAGTCGAAGAAGCCACCCCTGCCTTTTTTGCATTGTAGAGTGTTTCCATTATTTCAGCCGCCCTTGCGGTATCCCGTTCCGTGGAGATGTACCTCGTCTGGGCGGATACCGCCAACGAAAAAACTGTCGCGGCTACCGTAATGAAGCATTTCTTTGAAAATATCATATCCAAATATAGAAAGAAAAAACATTTTTGCTTTCTATAAACAACAAGCTTGCCCGAGTTCAAGAAAATGACTGCCGGACTCACCATCAAACTGCTCGTAACTGATCAGCGGAAGGACCTCAAGAAATCAGGAGTCAAGGGATCCTCTGAATCATCGTCTCCTTGTATTTTCTCCAAAGCGAATCGTTTAAAAGCGGATTGCCGATCAACAGGATGACATTGTTCCGATCAAGGAGGAAGCAATGATACAATCCATCATAAGGCAATATGTTATACTCCGAAAAATGATACTCTGAATCGTCCACCACTTCATAATTCCCGAACGAAGGCAATGCTCTCCTCACATCATCTGCCACATCACGGCTTTCAGAGTCAACAACGAAGAGCACATCCATCCTGAACCCTTCAGAGTTTTCCATCTCTTCAATTTCCCTTAAGATGTCTTTCCAGAATCCCATTTCCTTTATCGCACAACTTGGGCATCCTCTCATATCATAGTATGCTACAAGCTTTAAAAGACAGCCTTTGTCAGGAACAATGCCATTGCATTCAGGTAATTTCAGTTCCTTGCCGATATAAGAAAAAGGGTTTGCCGGATCAGGGCTTCTTCCGCAACCGATGATTCCGAGACTCAGGACAATTGTCAACAATGTCTTTTTCATCTCACTCTGGTATAGTTGTTTCTTTTAAGCAACCACTTCAGATCTCTTATATGCATAGAGCCATACACAACCGCAATTTTGTCATAATCGCTTTTCAAAATACGTTCAAGTAAATAATTATCCCGAATATAAAGGAGGGCAAACAAGGAATGATATGTTTTCGATGACTTCCTGAGATTGTAATCCGGCGAATTCAAATCACATTGGAAATCATACTCAGTCAACCTAATCTGACCGCGTTCCTCATATTTGTCAAAAAGCTGGCGTGAAGTCATATCCACCCATATGTCCCTGTCTGTATCAAGCCCCAGAATTTCGTGATCCTGCCGAACGAATCCTTTGCGCTTGGTCTTATCTGAATAATAGGCATTCAGATTTAATCCTAACAGCCTCCTTAATTTTCGAGAAAGGGTATCGGCAACCAAGGAATCCAAAACTCCTATTTTGGATTCGGGATCCAGCATATACCTCATAGTATATGTTTCATCTGGATCAAACACCCGGTCCGTTCTGAGAAAGCCTTCCACAAATGTAACGTATCCTGATTCCTTGAGACCATCCAGGAATGATCTGATCTTCTGATAATCTTCCATTTTCCCATAGTGGCACATAGGCAACAGGACAACAGTCTTACCCCCTGTCGAATCTCTGAATTCAAGAACATTAGAAAGCGTTTTTGAGGTCTTTAGCGCAACGCCCTTCCCGAAAAAGACAGAGCAGGAAGAAATGATGGCAATTGATAATAACAGTAAGATTTTTTTCATGATACAAATGCAAGGGCGGCATTAAACCGCCCGTTTTCTATATGTTTCTTAAAATTTCAATAATGTAAGGAGCTATCTCAACTGCAAAATTGAACCAGCAATTAAAGCGGCATCTTCCACGGCCATTCCGTTTATCATAATTATCTTTACAATTCGTCAAGCAAGAAAGAATGTTTTCTGAATCGGTGGCAAGAATTTGGTTCCCATTTTCTAATGAGCCAAGATTTTCAAAGTCATCTCCGAGAGTTTCTGTCAGATAATCTGAAAAAGCGTGTGTCAGCACATCCGAGTCAACGGCAGGGTCAAGTGATGCAAGATTGTAACTTGTCACCTTATCCTGGGAAATGCTGTAAGTCGCAGAAAAGATAATGTCAGGTTCCTCAAAACCGGATCTGGTTGAATTACCAACAGGAATAACCTGTGAAATGGAGATAGTGTCATCAAAAGGAACAGCGTTCTCCGGTTAAACTTCATTACAGGCCATCAATCCTACAAGACCTGAGATAGCGATAAAGAAAGTAAAAAGGTATTTCATTGATTCTAAATTTTAAAAGTCAAGATAAAACAAAACCTGATGAGGAATACAGACAGGTAATCTGCATAATGGAAAAAAGGAACTATCCCGCTTCACATTAAAAAATACATTTTTCTGGAATTTTTCAGTTGGTTGATAATAGTAGTTGGTTACAGATTAAAGATAATAAAACATTGCTGTCCGGAGAAATTTTACCATAAAGTAAGTTGCCTGATAGAACCATCCT
>CAYFVE010000059.1:0-13793 GCA_964346605.1 uncultured Muribaculaceae bacterium
CGGACGGTCGGTGGATCGGCAAACCCTGGATGCCTTGGTTGCTACAGCCATCTGATGGTTCATTATGCAAAGTATCGGTGTCTCAAGCACCTGCGCCTCGATCAGAGGGGCCTCGACCGTGATTATCGGCTGGTTAGGGAAGACAATCTCCCCCTCCCTCATCGCATAGACATTGCCAGTGAACTTCATCGTGGAAAGGAACTCGCGGAATTCGGAATATTCATCACCAGGGAGGAATTTCTCATAGAAATCCGGTTCTGACTTACCCAGGTTAAGTATGCATTCAATCACCTCTTCCGTTCCGCTGCAGACCGCCCAGTTGTTGTTTTCCGGGGCCACCCTGTAGAACATATTGAAGACCGCGATCTCTTTCTGACGACCCGTGTCGTAGAATGATTTTCCCATTGTGTACTGGTACTTGTCGGAGCAGTATGAATAGTTGAGCATAATGATAGGTATTATTTTTCAGTAATCAATTTCAATATCCTTCTGGCAGAAGTGTCATCCCCGGATGTGATCAGTTCAATACGCGGCTCTTCACCGCTTGGCCTGTCCTCCTTAAGAAGCCCCTCGCGAAGCATTACGTCGGCCAGATGCCTGGCGACCGCAGGTGCGGGATCAATAATCCGGACATCCAGTCCGGCGATCCTGCTTATTACATCGCTTAGGAAAGGATAATGTGTGCAGCCGAGGACAATCCTGTCGGCTCCAGCCTCCAGCAGAGGTTCCAGACTCCTGCGTACAGTCTCCTCGGCCACCGGTCCATCCAGGATTCCATTCTCGACCAATTCCACAAAACCCAAGCCCACCCGCTCGACAATCTTCACTTCGTCCTCATATAACCCTTTAGTGGTCAGATATTTTGATGCTTTCAAAGTCCCGGCGGTGGCAAGGACGCCGATCACTCCCGTCCTCGAACTCAAGGCCGCCGGCTTGACAGCCGGTTCCATACCAATGAAACGGACCGGAAATTCATTTCTGAGGGTGGAGATGGCGGCTCCGGTGGCGGTGTTGCAGGCCACGACGATTATTTCCGCGCCCTTGTCCAAAAGCAGCCTTGTGATAGTCCTGCTGCGGTCCTGTATGAATTCCGGGGTTTTCTCTCCATAAGGGCAGAAGGCGTTGTCCGCAAAATAGACAAACTGTTCCTGCGGGAGAAGTCTGATTATCTCTCGAAGTACGGAAAGTCCGCCAGAGCCCGAATCGAACATGCCTATCATAGAATGAATCTCTTCAGATGAATATACAAATATACTCAATTCCCGGATATTATGACTATCTTTGAAAATGGTGATGGACGCCCGGTCTCTTGCGGCCGGCCCCGCAACAACACAAAGATGATGAACAGAAAATTTCATATTCTTTCCGCGCTGGCAGTCATTGCAGTTCTGGTTTCCTGCGAAAAAGTCAGAACTGATAAAAAGGATGACGAGTTAACAAAACCTGGCGAGGAAATCTCGAAGGCCGACCAGTTCGCAATCGATGCTCTCAGTTCCTACTACCTTTGGAATAAAGAGATACAGCCGTATCTTGCGCAGCTGGATCCCGACACCTGCCGCGTTCCTGTTTCGGTGGTGCAGAAGATCCGTTACCACGAAAACGGGGTGGAAGTGGACCATTGGACAAGGCTTACGGACGATTTGGAATCATTAACCAATTCCGTCAAGGGAGAAGGCCTTTCTTTCGGCTACGGACTGCAGGCGGGAAAGTTCAGCAATCTCAATGGAGTTTATTTCCTGCTGGTCAGCTATGTTGCGAAAGACAGTCCTGCAGAAGCCGCCGGATTGAAAAGAGGAGACATCATCCTTACTCTGGACGGGGAGGAGATCACCTCGGCCAACATCAACGACGCTCTGAACGCCAGTTCAATCAAACTGGGTATGGGAGAACTGTCCGGGAACCAGATTGCAAATACTGACAGGACCATTGAGATGACAGCCGTTGATATGTGGGAAAACCCTATCATCGCAAACAAGGTGTTCGATATCGACGGAAAGAAGGTCGGCTATCTCTTCTACAATTCTTTTGATATCAAGTCACGGCAATACCTTCCGGAAATATTCAGGGACTTCAAGTCAGCCGGTATCAGCGAACTGATTCTTGACCTGAGGTACAATGGAGGCGGCTATTTAGATACAGAGGCTATACTCGCCTCCCTGATCGCCCCAAAGGCCAATGTCGAAGCCAACGATGTCTTTCAGACAGAGGTATACAACAGCGAGCTTTCGAAAATACTGAGGCAGCAGGGAGAGGACACGGAAACCCGCTTCTCGACTTTGTTTGACGTCCGGGATGATAATGGCAATTCAACGCTATATAACATCTCCGGAGCCAATCCTGATTTAAAGAAGATATATTTCATCGTGACTGGAGGGACCGCGTCAGCATCTGAAGGTCTGATCGTCGGTATCGCTCCGTACACGGACATCACCCTAATCGGCAGCCAGACTTATGGGAAATACTGCGCCGGCATCTTGCTTGCCCCGAACAATTTCTACAAGTATCCAGATGACTATTCCATAATTGAGAAATGGGGAATATACGTTATGGTCAGCAAGTTCGCGGACAAGAACGGAAAGAACGCGTCCATCCCGGACGGAATCAGTCCGGACATCGAACAAGAGGACATGATATTGGACGGCTATGACCTGGGAGACGAGAATGAGACTATGCTCAAAACCGCACTTCAGGCAGCCGGGAAGAAATACACCAGATCCGACACCGTTGCGGATCGTCCGGCATTCAACACGACCATACTTGAGCACGGAGTTCCAAGAGGGATGCTCATCAGGCCGTCGATTACACCGGTCAAGTAATTTTCGTATATTTGGAGTTCATTTTTAAAATGGAGAGCAAATGATTTTAAAAGACCAGATCGAGGCTCTGCATCAGCGTATCGAGACGTTGGGGAGGTGTCTTTGACATCCCCGGCAAGAGAGAACAGGTAGCAGGACTTCAGAAAAAGACGGAATCTCCGGATTTCTGGAACGACCCCAAGGCCGCACAGGCCTTTATGAAAACTCTTAACGGCATCAAGTCCTGGGTGACAGGATTCGAACAGGCCTTCACGGAGGTTGAAGACCTGGATATATTGTACGAATTCGCCAGGGAAAGTCTCGGCGGCGCGACCGATGAGACCGCCTCCACGGCAGAGACACAGGAACTTGATTCCGAATACTCAAAGGCGCTGAAAGACGTCGAGGCTCTTGAAATCAGGAATATGCTGGGATCCGAAGGAGACGACCTCGGAGCAATCCTTACAATCAACTCAGGTGCCGGCGGCACCGAATCCAACGACTGGAGCGCGATGCTGATGAGAATGTACCTCCGATGGGGCGAGCGTAACGGCTACAAGACCACTGTCACCGACCAGCAGGACGGTGATGAGGCCGGCGTCAAGTCCGTCACAATCGAGTTCGAAGGAGAATACGCCTACGGCTACCTCAAGGCTGAGAACGGAGTGCACCGTCTCGTCCGCATCTCACCTTTCAACGCCCAAGGCAAGCGTCAGACGACCTTCTCCTCCGTGTTCGTATATCCTCTGGTGGATGACACAATCGAGGTTAACGTGGACCCTTCGAAGATTTCCTGGGACACTTTCAGAGCAGGTGGTCACGGAGGACAGAACGTCAACAAGGTTGAGTCAGGAGTGCGTCTGCGCTATGTTTACCAAGACCCTGACACCGGAAAGGAAGAGGAAATCCTCATTGAGAACACAGAAACGCGCGACCAGCCCAAGAACAGGGCGAAGGCCCTGCTCCTGCTCAAGTCACGTCTGTATGACATAGCGATGAAGAAACGTCAGGAAGAAAGGGACAAGCTTGAAGGACAGAAAAAGAAGATTGAGTGGGGTTCCCAGATCCGCTCCTATGTGCTGCACCCCTACAAGATGGTGGCCGACCTCCGCACAGGTCTAAAGACAGCCGACACCCAGGGCGTCCTGGACGGCGACCTCAACGAATTTATGAAGCGCTATCTGATGCAGGAAGGTTCCGGAGGAGCGATTGAACCGATTGAGGATATTGACTAGAAACAATTAATATTCAAAACTATATGGCAGAATTCAAATACGCTCCGATGTTCCAGCTCGGAGAAGACACCACAGAGTATTACAAGATTCCCGGCTCGGAGCAGTACGTCAGCACTTCCGAGTTCGAGGGCCACAAGATGCTCAAGATCTCTGCTGAAGGCCTCACAGTAATGGCCAACACAGCATTCCGCGATGTGAGCTTTATGCTCCGTCCGGCACACAACGCACAGGTAGCGAAGATTCTCAGCGACCCTGAGGCAAGCGAGAATGACAAATATGTCGCCCTCACATTCCTGCGCAACGCCGAAGTTGCCTGCAAGGGCAAGCTTCCTCTCTGCCAGGACACCGGCACAGCCATCATCCACGGCGAAAAGGGACAGCAGGTCTGGACCGGCTGCTGCGACGAAGAGGCTCTCAGCAAGGGTGTGTTCAAGACCTACACTGAAGAGAATCTGCGTTACAGCCAGAACGCTCCGCTGGATATGTACAAAGAAGTCAACACTAAATGCAACCTTCCCGCCCAGATTGACATCGAGGCCACCGAAGGAGATGAGTACAGGTTCCTTTGTGTAACCAAGGGAGGCGGCTCAGCCAATAAGACATACCTTTATCAGGAGACAAAGGCCCGCATCCAGAACCCGGGAACCCTAATTCCTTTCCTCGTTGACAAGATGATGTCCCTCGGCACGGCCGCCTGTCCTCCTTACCATATCGCATTCGTGATCGGAGGCACTTCAGCCGAAAAGAACCTTCTCACTGTAAAGCTCGCCTCAACGCACTTCTATGATGCTCTTCCGACCACAGGAGACGAGACCGGACGCGCCTTCCGCGATGTAGAACTCGAGAAACAACTTCTTGAGGAGACTCACAAGATCGGCCTCGGAGCGCAGTTCGGCGGCAAGTATATGGCTCACGATGTCCGCGTAGTCCGCCTGCCCCGCCACGGTGCATCCTGCCCTGTCGGTCTGGGTGTCAGCTGCTCAGCGGACCGGAACATAAAGACAAAGATCAATGCTGACGGCATCTGGATCGAGAAACTCGACGACAACCCTGCACAGTGGATCCCAGAAGAGCTCCGCAGTGCAGGAGAAGGCGCGGCTGTCAAGATCGATCTGGACCAGCCGATGGCTGATGTCTGCAGGATTCTCTCAAAGTATCCTGTCAGCACCCGTCTGAGCCTGAACGGAACAATCATAGTCGCCCGCGACATAGCCCACGCCAAACTTAAGGCACGCCTCGACGCTGGCGAAGACCTTCCCCAGTACTTCAAAGACCACCCGATCTACTACGCCGGCCCGGCAAAGACTCCGGAAGGAATGCCTTGCGGTTCCCTCGGCCCGACAACAGCAAACCGTATGGACCCTTACGTGGATGAGTTCCAGGATCACGGTGGTTCAATGATTATGCTTGCAAAGGGCAACCGCACACAAGTTGTCACCGATGCCTGCAAGAAGCACGGTGGTTTCTACCTCGGTTCAATCGGCGGCCCTGCAGCCATCCTCGCCCAGAACAACATCAAGAGCATCGAATGCGTTGAGTTTCCTGAACTTGGAATGGAAGCGATCTGGAAGATCCGGGTTGAGGACTTCCCTGCCTTCATCCTCGTCGATGACAAGGGCAACGACTTCTTCAAGAAGATCGGCCTTTAGAATCAGGCTGATTTCAAGCATCTCAAAGACAAATCTCCGCCCGTCCTACTGCTCCGTGATGGAGTCGCGGACGGTGCGGAGATAATTGCGGCAGGCGGTGATTAGTTCCTTGGAACGATTCACGAGTTTGCCGATGTCGTCGAGGCTGGTTTCGGGATTCTCGATCTTGGCGGCAATCTCGTCAAGTTCGGCGACAGCTTTGGTGTAGTCGAATTTCTCAGTTGGCATATTCTTGAATATTAACTTGTTGCACTTAATGATTCCGATTCTTCTCCGGTCACGTTGTTCTTCAGCTCGACTTCCATCACGGTACATTTGACAGTGCCGTCCGCGAACATCATCTTTACATTCTCGCGGACGCGACCTTCTGTGGCCGACCTCATCCTTACGCCGCAGCTGTCCAAGGCAAAGACAACTCCCCTTTCCAGGACCTTGCGAGGGTCGCCGGAATTAATTCGAGCCTCGAGAGTCAAAAGTCTTGATTCCTCCCTCAAAAGCATCCTGGACAAGCCTCCCGTAATTCTTTGTTCGGTGCGGTCGAGACTCATAGAAGCCCTGTCCAGCAATCTCCGGGACAAATGATGTATGCCGTCGGCAAGGCGGTCGATACGGTGCAGGGCATCCTGGAACTTCAAGCCGGAGGAGCGGCGGATTCTGGACTCCAGCAGATCGAGCCTTGAAGACATAGAGGAGATTCTTCCTGCGAAGGCCAGATGGAGCCTTGACTCGTAGTGGGCAAGCTTCTCATCCTCCGAAATGAAGCACTGGAGGAATAAGTCCGCAAGGGCGGTCGGAGTCTTGACATACGTATTGGCTGCCATATCCGCCACGTGATAATCCTTTTCGTGGCCGATGGCCGTGAAGACGGGTATCGGACAGCGTGCGATGGCAGCGGCGAGATCGTAGTCATCGAAACAGGCCAGGTCCAGGTCGGAGCCGCCGCCCCGCATCACCAGCACCGCGTCGTAATGTACCGGAGCCGACAGAATCCGCTCAAAGGCATCTATTATCGAAGAGGGAGCGTCCTCACCCTGCATAAGCGCCTCGAAAAGACGGACGTCGAACACGAAGCCATACTCATTGTCCATCAGATGGTGGCGGAAATCTCCGAAACCGGCGGCATCCGGAGCGGACACCACTGCCAGCGAATATGGCAAGAGCGGCAGGCTCAGAAGTTTCTGGCGGTTAATCAGGCCTTCCCTGGTCAGACGCTCTATGGTCAATTTCTTCTGAAGTTCATTCGCCCCCAATGTGAACTGTGGATCCACCTCATCGACGTTCAGGGAAAAGCCGTAGAGGGGATGGAAAGAGGCCTGCACCCTTACAAGGATGTCCATGCCGACAGCTATAGGAGAGCCTGTGACCCCTATGAAACGCTGCTGGATGTACGGCCATCGGGACGCCCAAATCGTAGCGCGGGCCTTGGACACAACCTGGCCTCCGGCGCTTTGGGAGAGTTCCAGGTAGCAGTGTCCGTTCTGCCTGTAGTTGAGGCTGCTGACCTCCGCCCTGACCCACAGGCGGTCAGGGAATGAGGCTTCCACACTCCGCTTAAGTTTCGCCAGAAGAGCAGTCAGGTCAATGTAGTTGTCATCCATCACTTATTCTCGTTCTTTCTCTTACAAAATTAACAAAAATCAACTATCTTTGCACCACATTCCCAGACCCAGAAACAGAGATGATCATTACCGAAGCAACATTTGCAGGCAGCAGCACCAGAGCCTCACAAAAGCCCTCCCGCAGACTGCCGGAATTCGCGTTCATAGGAAGGTCGAATGTCGGCAAATCCTCGTTGATTAACATGCTCTGCGGCAACCGGAAACTTGCCAAGACGTCCTCAACCCCTGGCAAGACAAAATTCATCAACCATTTTCTCATCAACGACAGCTGGTATCTTGTGGACCTGCCCGGCTACGGCTTCGCGAAGATCTCCAAGGAGGGACGCGACGAACTCCGGAAAATGATAAACGACTACATCCGGAACTCAGAGGATATGGTGATTCTCTTTGTACTGATCGACTCCCGTCACGACCTCACGAAAATCGACCGGGAGTTCCTTGCCGGACTCGGAGAAAACGGCATCCCTTTCGCGATCATTTTCACGAAAGGAGACAAACTCGGTCCCAATGCCCTCAAGGCTCAGATCGAGCGGAACAAGACGATGCTTCTGGAACAGTGGGAAGAACTGCCTCCGATCTTCAGCTCCAGCGCCGAGACCGGAGCCGGGAAAGAGGAAATCCTTGAATACATCAACAAATACATATAGCCAAAGACCATGTACATCGAACACAGAATGGAATTGTTTGCCTGCAGAGCCTCCAAGGACTTTGCCTGCAAAGTCGTTGACGAGCTGAACAAGATCGGTCTCGAAACAGGAGAGAAGTACCACCTCGGTGCCTCTGAAGTCACTCCTTTCAGCGACGGAGAATTCGTGCCTTCATTCACTGACAGCGTGAGAGGAGCCACTGTATTTATCCTCCAGTCTACTTTCCCTCCAACCGAAAACCTTATGGAGCTTCTTCTGACCATCGACGCCGCCAAAAGAGCCTCCGCCGACAAGGTCATTGCAGTCATGCCCTACTTCGGATGGGCTCGTCAGGACCGCAAGGACAAACCAAGGGTCTCGATAGGAGCCAAACTAGTGGCCAATCTGCTCACCGCGGCAGGAGTTGACCGCATAATGACGTGCGACCTCCACGCGGACCAGATCCAGGGATTCTTCGACCTCCCTGTCGACCATATCTACGCCAGCAAGGTCTTCATCCCTTACCTCAGGTCGCAGAATATAGAGAACCTTGCAATCGCTGCGCCTGATATGGGCGGCGCGAAGAGAGCCAATGCCTATGCAAAGGAACTGGCCTGCCCTGTCATCATCTGCCACAAGTCAAGGGAGAGAGCCAACATAGTGGCTTCCATCACCGCTATCGGAGATGTCGAGGGAAAGAACATAGTGATCGTGGACGACCTTATCGACACAGCCGGAACACTTGTGAAGGCGGCGGATGTACTGATGGAAAAAGGCGCCGCAAGCGTCAGGGCCTATGCGACTCATGCCGTCCTTTCCGGCCCGGCTTACGACAGGATCAACAATTCCTCACTCAAGGAGGTATATGTCACCGACACAATCCCTCTCAAGAGCGGAGTTGACACAAGCAAGATCAAGGTCGTCTCGATGACATCGACTTTCGCTTCAATAATCCGAAAAGTCTATAACTACGAGCCGATCAGCACAGAATTTATTTTTTAATTATGGACACATTCCTCGCAGCAATACTTATTCTGGTCATAGCCGTTGCACTGATGAGCATCGGCATCATCATCAAAGGCAAATTCCCGGACTATGAAGTGAGCAAGAACGAGGATATGCGACGGCTCGGCATCAAATGTATGCACGAGCAGGAGAAAGAGATGTTCGGAACTGATGAACAGCGCAGAAAAAGCGCATCCTGCACAGGCACGTACAGCGATGATTGCGCCGGCTGCGGGTTTTATAATATGCATTGAATATGAGTTTAGTAGCAATCGTCGGACGGCCGAACGTAGGCAAATCGACACTGTTCAACCGCCTCGTGGGAATGCGTCAGGCAATCGTTGACGAGACAGCAGGTGTGACTAGAGACCGCCACTACGGTAAGTGCGAGTGGTGTGGCAGGGAATTCTCGGTGGTAGACACCGGAGGATGGACCACAAATTCGGACGACGTGTTCGAAGAAGCGATTCGCAAGCAGGTTGTGATTGCCATCGAAGAAGCCGACGCAGTGCTCTTTATGGTGGAAGCCGCCGCAGGAATCACTGACTACGATGCCGAGATTGCCGACATCTTGAGACGCAGCGGCAAGCCGGTTGTCCTTTGTGTCAACAAAGTAGATTCAGGCGAAAAGATGTACGACGCCTACCAGTTCTATTCTTTGGGGCTTGGTGAGATTTGGAGCATCTCCGCCGCCAACGGAAGCGGAACCGGGGACCTTCTTGACGAAGTGCTCAGGGTTCTTCCTGAAGAGTACGGCAAGGATGACGACGACCGTCCAGACCTGCCGCACATCGCGATAGTTGGAAAGCCTAATGTCGGAAAATCCTCCCTGACAAATGCGCTTCTTGGTGAGGAAAGAAACATCGTGACCCCTGTCGCCGGAACGACCCGAGACTCCATTTCGACCTACTACAACAAGTTCGGACACGAGTTCATGCTCGTTGACACCGCCGGAATGCGCAGAAAGTCAAGGGTGAACGAGGATCTGGAATTCTATTCGGCGATGCGGTCTATCAGAGCCATCGAGCGTGCTGATGTCTGCATACTTATGATTGACGCCAACACCGGAATGGAAGCGCAGGATATGAGCATATTCAACCTCATCCTCCGCAACCGGAAGGCCTGCGTACTGGTGGTCAACAAATGGGACCTCTTCCTCAAAGACAGCAATACCATCCGTGATTATGAGGCCTCGCTCCGCAGACGAATCGCTCCGTTCGACGACGTGCCGATCATTTTCACTTCGGTAACGAAAAAGCAGAGGATTCTGGATGTTCTTGATGCCGCCGCAAAGGTCTCTGAAAATTATTCCCGCAAAATCTCCACGGCAAGGCTGAATGAAGCCCTGCTTCCTGAAATAGAGAATTATCCGCCACCTGCCTGGAAGGGCAAGTATGTAAAAATCAAGTACATCACCCAACTTCCGACAAGATTTCCCGCCTTCGCATTCTTCTGCAACCTGCCACAGTATGTCAAAGAACCGTACAAGAGATTCCTGGAGAACAAGTTGCGTGAGAACTTCGACCTGACTGGCTGTCCCGTACAGATTTTTATGAGAGCAAAATAGTCCCTGGGCCTTATGCTGCTTGAAATAATCAAAGGTTTCATCATCGGGATATGCGCGTCGGCTCCCCTGGGGCCGATAGCAATCCTGGTTATGCAGAAATCTCTGAGTTATGGCCACAAGGCAGGTTTTGCCACCGGTCTGGGCGCGACAACGGTGGACACTTCATACGCCGCGGTTTCGATATTCACGCTTGCGCTTGCACAGAACTTCATAAATACCTACGAATCCTTCATCTACCTTATCGGAGGGGCCATCGTCGCACTTCTAGGCTGTTCAATGGCATTCAAGGACCCGTTCAGAAAGGTGAAGTCGATTGACGATGTGCGGAATCCTTCCGTAAAGGACTATCTCGAAGCGGTTGGTACAGCCCTTTCCAATCCGGGAGCCATATTCGTGATGTTCGCCTTGTTCGCGTTCTTCAAACTGGATATCGACGACCATAGTTTCAGGATGTTTCCCGTTCTGATGGCGGTCGCCGGCGGCTCTATAACCTACTGGTACATCTTCTCAAGGATGTTCGGAAAGTGGAGGAGGGCTATTGATATGAGAGCCTTGATGTGGATCAGCAGGATTGCCGGAATCATCGTTATGATCATCGGAATCGGACTTCTCGGGGAAGGCGTTTTTGAAATTTTCTTCAGAAAAGCTTAACTTTACAGAATTATGGATGAGAAATTTGAGAAAAAGGCTCAGAGCATTCTGGGAAACTGGATAATCAGGAACATTCTGCTGGCGGCGGCATTCTTTGCCGTCCTGATATTGGCAGCGAATATGTTCTTGGGTTTCATCACCAACCACGGCAGGACCATCGAGGTTCCTGATCTTACCAGTATGAGCGTGGAAGATGCGTCACACCTGGCTTCAAGGAGGAATCTAAAGGTAGAGGTGATCGATTCCATCTATGTCAGGAGGATGACCAGAGGAGCGGTCTTCAGTCAGAATCCAAAGGCTGGGGACAGGGTCAAGAAAGGCCGGCGAATCCTTCTCACCATCAACGCCAACACGGCCAAGAAGGTGAATATGCCGAATCTGGTCGGATATTCAGTTAGGCAGGCAAAGGCTGAACTGAACTCCCGTGGTCTTGCGCTCGGAAGGCTTATATATGTCAACGACATCGCCACGAACAACGTTCTCCGCCAGATTTACCGCAACCGTCAGATCAGGCCGGGAGTACAGATAGAGTCGGGCTCGGAAATTGTTCTGGAGGTCGGGCTCAACCAGTCGGATTGTATGACCTACGTCCCTGACGTCAACGGTATGAAGTACCTGAGGGCTGTAGATGCTGTGCACGACCACTACCTTAACATCAGGAACGCCGTGTTCGACAAGAACATCAGGAATTACACCGATTCCCTTAACGCGATTGTCTATAAACAGACTCCGGGGGCGTCAAGGAATGCTCTTATTATGGGATCGGAAGTGACCATTTATCTTAAAAAAGACACCAACGAAGAATAGCGGCGTGGACGAGGAAAAGGTTTACAACGAACCCGAAGAATCCGTAGAAGACGAAGAGCAGGGAATGTTCGAGCATTTCAGGCTCAATGTAGATATTGGCCAGACTCCTATGAGGGTGGACAAATATATGGCCACCCATCTTGAGGACCCTTCGAGGCGCAGGGTGCAATGCGCAATCAAGGAAGGCTACGTCCGGGTCAACGAAAAAATAGCGAAAGCCAACCTTGTCATACGTCCGGGCGACATCATCCGCTTCGTGATGCCATACAGGCGTCGCGGACTTGAAATCCTTCCACAGGATATTCCATTGAACATCGTTTACGAAGATGATGACCTTCTCATTGTCAACAAGCCGGCGGGAATGGTTGTCCACCCCGGGCACGGTCACTTCGAAGGCACTCTCATCAACGCCCTGGCCTACCACCTTGGCATCTCGCAGGGCCCTGAGGCAGAGGATGAGAGGATGGGAATTCTGGTTCACCGGATCGACAAGGACACTTCCGGTCTGCTGGTTGTCGCAAAGAATGACGAAACCCAGCTGGACCTTGCAAGGCAGTTCTTCGAGCATTCCATAGAAAGAAGATATGTCGCCGTCGTCTGGGGGAATATCAAGGAGGATGAAGGCACTGTCAACGGAAACATAGGACGCGACCCGAACGATCGTCTGAGATTCAGGGTTTTTCCGGACGGTGACGAGAAAGGTAAGCGCGCCGTCACTCACTACAAGGTTCTGGAGAGGTTCGGCTACGTGACTGTCGTCGAGTGTAAACTTGAGACTGGAAGGACCCACCAGATCAGCGTCCACATGAACCACATAGGTCATCCGCTCTTCAACGACGGGCGATATGACGGATCTGAAATCAAGAAAGGAACTATCTACGCCAAATACCGCCAATTTATAGAGAACTGCTTCGAACTCTGTCCCCGACAGGCTCTCCACGCCAAGACATTGGGCTTCATCCACCCCGGAACAAAGCAGTGGATTCAATTTGATTCGGACCTTCCGGAGGATATGACGGCGATGATCGACAAGTGGCGCAACTACGTCAAATAACAACGGATCCTCATCCCCTATTCGGGAACAAGGATCCGTCAACTTTCAGAAGCAGGACGCCTTATCGGAAAATTACATCATCGGAGGCATTCCCATCGGAGGCATTCCGCCGCCACGACCGCCGCGGCCGCCGCCCATAGGGCCGCCCATACCAGGTCCACCCATCGGGCCACCCATTCCCATTCTGCTTCCCCTCTTTCCGAAGGTGCCGAAACGCCAAGTGAGGGCTACGATGACGTAGCGTCCGAGAGTGTTGTTCCACGTCTCCTGATGGTAGTTGTCATTTTCGACAACTCTAAGGTTCTTTGCTTGGTTGAGGATGTCATAAGCTCTGACAGCAAGCGTGACCCTGTTCTTGAAGAGGAGTTTCTGCAGATCAAGGTTGATGATGCATTCAGGATCCTGAGGAGTCTCATAGCCGCGATACCAGTTGTACTCAGCCTCTGTCTCGAAAGTGAAACCACCCGGCAGTGTCCAGTCAATTGAGCCGTCGAGACCATTATTCCAGGTCAGGGTGTTCTTCGCCCCTTCGAATGAGTACCAAGACTTGTTCATTCTTGTTCTTCCACCGAGAATGACCTCGATCGCATCATTCCTGTAAGTCAACCTCAATCTTTCAGTAAGGCCGAGAGTATTTGTCTTCCTCTCAGTGAAATTGCTGGTCTTGCTCATATCAGGATAATCCTTGAAGAAATCCTCATACTTGGTAAACACTCCCTCGTCATTCATATACTTCGACATATCAAGATTGGACTTGCCCATATATGATGATGACTGTGAGTAGT
>CAYFVE010000059.1:13803-14243 GCA_964346605.1 uncultured Muribaculaceae bacterium
TCGAGTTCAGTGAAACAGAGAAGTTGGACTTCGATATCGGCGAACTGAAATTCAGTCTCGCACTTCCGTTCTTTGAAGCCGGGCCGTTTACCGGCATTGAGTACTGCACTCCCTTCTGGTCGTACCAGAGAGCGTTGACAATCGGATCCTGAACCATACCGCCGTTGAGTCTGAGATTGATTGTGGAGAAGGTCATCTTGTTTGTCCTTCTGAACTCAATGTTCATATTGTGGTTGAAGTATGGAATAAGGCCAGGGTTACCGAGAGAAATGCTCAGAGGGTTTGAGTTGTCAGGAACAGGCATCAACTGTGATGTAGATGGCTGTGATGACTGACCGCGGTAGAATATTCTGGTGTTTGTGTTGTCATTGATGTCGTACATCAACATCGCTGAAGGCACCCAGTTGATGACATTACTGTCATATTCCTTTCCATTGGTC
>CAYFVE010000060.1:0-8048 GCA_964346605.1 uncultured Muribaculaceae bacterium
CTACGTTATGGTACGCCTCCCGGTCGATGATGCCGAGAAGTTCTGCCAGTGGTGCCTCACAGACTTCCAGTTCGAGGGCCGTACGGTGATGATGGCCCCAGGCTCAGGTTTCTACACCGACCCGGAGGAAGGGCGCGACCAGGTCAGAATGGCCTACGTTCTCAACAGGGACGACCTGGCCAAGGCCATTGCAGTACTCCGCAAGGCGCTGGAGGCCTACAAAGCCAAATAGCCCCCTCTTTCGTCGATGAATATCCCAGGTTGGTCGATTAAGGTTTGAATCGTCCGACCGATATCATAGATTCGCAACCGATAAATATAAATGCGAATTTATGAAGAAGACTTTATCATCACTTGCAGTGATCTTCCTTTGCCTCGCGGCACAGGCTCAGACCGAGTCGGTTTCGCGCCAATGGAGCCTCCAGGACTGCATCGACTATGCGATTGAGAACAACATCTCTCTCAGGCAAAGCCGCAACAACTACTTGTCCGGACTTGAGGACACCTACCAGTCCAAGGCTGCACTCTACCCGACTTTGAGCGCATCCTCAAGCCAGGGAATAACGAACAGGCCTTTCTCGACAACCGGAAGCAGCTCAGTCGTGGGCTCCAACGTCTACAGCACATCCAAGAGCACAAGCTATTCAGGCAACTACGGAGTCAACTCCAGCGTGACCCTCTGGAACGGAGGAAGTCTCCGCAACTCGATAAAGCAGAGCAAGATACAGAATGGAATCGATTCCTTGAACATCCAGGAAAACACCAACGACGTGATCATCTCCATAGTCCAGGCCTATATGAACTGCCTGTACGCCAAGGAAGCCGTATCTGTCAGCGAAAACACCGCTGAAGCATCCCGCATATCCCTCGACAGGGCAAAAGAAATGAAAGCTGCCGGCGGACTCAGCAAGGTGGACGTCGCCCAACTGGAAAGCCAGTATGCGAGCGACCTCTATCAAGTGACCTCCTCCAAAGTCAACCTCGACAACAGCAGGCTCACCCTCAAGCAACTGCTTGAACTAGGAATCTCCGACGAAATCGAACTGACATCCCCTGCCGATGATGAATCAGACGTTCTCAGACTCCTTCCTTCCAAGGAAGAAGTCTGCTCCAACGCCCTCCAGGCAATGCCGGAGATGCAGAGAGCATCCCTCAACCTCGATGCCGCTGAACTCTCCATCAAACAGGCCAAAGCCGGTTCAGCACCTAGCCTCTCCGCCAACGCCAGCATAGGAACCACCAATGTCTCAGGTACAGGCAGCTCCATTGCGAAGCAGTTGAAGCAGAACGTCAACGAGAGCCTCGGACTGAGCCTTTCAATACCGATCTTCCAAGGCCGCAAGAACAAGACCTCCGTCAACAAGGCCAAGATTGCCGCCGACAACGCAATACTCGAGCAGATGAGCATCGAGAAGAATCTTCTCCGCGAAGTGGAGAACGCCTACCTAGATGCCGTCAGCGCCCAATCCCAATACCTCTCAGCCAAGGAGCAGGCCAAGTACGCGGAGCAGAGTTATGAATATACCGCCGAGGCCTTCAAGGTCGGCAAAAAGAACACGGTCGAACTGCTGACCTCCCAGAACAGCCTTCTGAGCGCCCGTGTCTCACTCCTCCAGGCTAAGTACACCGCTCTCCTCAACAACGCCCTCCTCGACATTTATCAGGGCAACTACAGCGTAAATCAATAAAATAAATAAATATGAAAAAGAAGTCATTATGGATCATCCTCGGCGTCATCCTCGCCGCAGCAATAGTCTTGTTCGCCTTCAAGCCGGACAAAAAGAACAGCTTCAGCCTTGAGACCGCCCGCGCCGAGCGCAGAGCCATCACAAACTCTGTCACCGCGACCGGGACGGTCGCGCCGGGGACCAAGGTAGAGATCGGAACCCAGGTTTCCGGTATCATCAGCAAACTGTACGTTTACTACAACGACGTCGTCAAGGCTGGCCAGGTGATCGCTGAAATGGACAAGATCAACCTTCAGGCGGAACTCACTGCCGCCAACGCCCAACTCGCCTCTTCAAAAACAGAATTCGAGTACCAAGAAAAGGAGTATAACAGAATCAAAACCCTGCACGACAAGGAGCTGGTATCCGACTCTGAGTTCGACCAGGCCCAGTACCAGTACCAGACAGCAAAGAACGCATACTCACAGACCCAGGCATCCTACACTAAGGTCAAAAGGAACCTTTCCTATGCGACCATAACCTCTCCTATCGACGGAGTCGTCATCTCCAGGGCAGTTGAGGAAGGCCAGACAGTGGCGGCTGGATTCTCCACCCCTACCCTTTTCACCATAGCCAAGGACCTGACCGATATGCAGGTCATCGCCGACGTGGATGAGGCTGACATAGGCCAGGTCAAAGAAGGCCAGAGAGTGACTTTCTCTGTCGATGCCTACCCGGACGATGTCTTCGACGGAAGCGTCAAGCAGGTACGTCTTGAAGCTACAACCACTTCAAACGTAGTGACATACGAGGTAGTTATCAACGCCCCCAACCCGGACCTCAAACTTAAGCCGGGCCTGACCGCCAACATCACCATCTACTCACACGAGGAAAACAATGTCCTGGCCATCCCGACCAAGGCTCTCCGCTTCACCCCGGATCCGGAGATGCTCAAAGGTCTCGGCCTTGTCCTCCAAGGAGAATCCAGACCTACCGACTCGACCAAGAACGTATGGGTAAAGAACGGCAACGTCCTTTCTCCCAAGCAAGTAGTAAGTGGCAGCACCAGCAGCGACAAGACCGCTGTCAAGGGCCTTTCTGACGGCGAAGAAGTAGTCACGGGACTTGCAGCCGCAATGCCTGTCAAGCAGGCCGCGACCGAAAGGAGCCCGTTTGCTCCAGGGCCTCCAGGCGGCAACAGTAAGAACGGAGAAAAGAACAACAAGTAATTTCCAAGGGCGATGGCAAAAGAAGTAATCAGTCTTGAGAACATAAAGCGTGACTTTCAGGTCGGATCCGAAACGGTCCACGCCCTGCGCGGAGTATCCTTCACGATAGAAGAAGGAGAGTTCGTGACCATTATGGGTACGTCCGGTTCCGGAAAATCCACACTGCTCAACACCCTTGGCTGTCTTGACACTCCGACATCCGGAGAGTACTGTCTCGACGGAGTATCCGTCAGGACGATGGACAAGGATGAAAGGGCTACCTTGAGGAACAGGAAAATCGGTTTCGTGTTCCAGAACTACAATCTTCTGGCGAAGACGACATCGGTCGAGAATGTCGAACTTCCGCTTATGTACAACTCAAAATATTCTAAGAAGGAGCGTTACAACCGCGCCGTAGATGCCTTGAAGGCTGTAGGGCTCGGTGACAGGCTGGAGCACAAGAGCAATCAGATGTCCGGAGGACAGATGCAGAGAGTCGCAATCGCGCGTGCGCTGGTCAACGACCCGGCAGTCATTCTCGCCGATGAAGCGACAGGCAACCTGGACACAAGGACCTCTTTCGAGGTGCTTGTCCTTTTGCAAAAACTGCATGCGGAAGGACGTACCATAATATTCGTAACCCATAACCCTGACATTGCCTGCTACAGCACAAGGACCATTACCCTCAGGGACGGCCACGTGGTAAGCGATGTCAGAAACGGGAACATACTTGACGCGGCTGAGGCCCTGGCCAAACTGCCGGTCGAAAAAGACTGATAGGAAATGAATTTCGGCAATTTATTCAGAATAGCACTCAAAGCTCTGAACAACAACAAGTTCAGAGGATTCCTCACGATGCTCGGCATCATCATCGGTGTCGGTTCAGTCATCACTATGCTCGCCATCGGACAGGGCTCCAAGAAGAGCATCCAGTCGGAGATCAGCGAGATGGGATCGAATATGATTATGATCTCTCCTGGTGCGGAGAGAAGAGGAGGAATCATGATGTCAGGCGACAATATGCAGACCCTTAAGATCGAGGATTTTGAAGCGATACGCGAGAAGTGCAAGTACGTCAACTACGTATCCCCTGCCGTCAACGCTTCAGGACAGGCCGTATTTGGAGCCAACAACACCCCTACTTCTGCCTACGGCGTCAACCAGGACTATCTTGATATCAGAAGCTACAAAGTCGAGGACGGAGACATATTCTCGGAACAGGACATCAAGACTGCGGCGAAAGTCTGCCTTATAGGAAAGACAGTCGCAGACGAACTCTTCACCAACGGAGAGAACCCTGTCGGCAAGATCATCAGGTTCGGCTCGATTCCTTTCCGTGTCGTCGGAGTGCTTGAAAGCAAGGGAACGAACTCTATGGGTATGGATCAGGATGACGTGATGCTGGTTCCATACACTACTGTGATGAAGAGGATACAGGCGGTCAATTATCTTCAGGAGATTATATGTTCAGCTATCAGCGAGGATTACACGGACAAGGCAATCGATGAAATCGGCGGGATTCTCCGTGAGAACCACAAACTGAAGGAAGACGCGGATGACGATTTCAGCATCCGCTCTCAGCAGGAACTTTCTTCCATGATGACCAGCACCAGCGATATGATGTCCACACTGCTTGCAGCCGTGGCCGCTATCTCCCTGATTGTCGGAGGCATCGGAATTATGAACATTATGTATGTCTCCGTCACTGAACGTACCAAGGAAATCGGCCTGAGAATGAGCATCGGCGCCAAGGGCCGCGACATCCTGGCCCAGTTCCTGATCGAGGCTACGCTTCTGAGCGTGGCCGGAGGACTGATCGGAGTGTTCTTCGGAATTGCGGCGGCCTACGTCGTGAAAGTCCTCCTTAATTATCCGATCGTCATCGCGTCCTGGAGCATATTCCTTTCATTCGCGGTCTGCACACTGATAGGAATATTCTTCGGCTGGTACCCTGCGCGCAAGGCATCCAATCTGGACCCGATCGAGGCGCTGCGCTACGAATAACAATAGAATTCGCTATATTTGACGAATATGAGCACAAACGGCAGCAAGTATTATCTATGTCTCCTCCACATAGCTCTCTGGACGGCTGTCCTGGGGATTCCGTTCTTTTCACCGAGACCGGGCCAGCCGCTTCACGGAGGAGTTGACATCGCAAGGTTCATCCCTGTGCTGGTGTCATTTATGATAGTCTTCTACGTCAACTATGTAGTGCTGATCAAGAAGTATATGTACACGAGGAAGTTCGGCAAGTTCATCTTCTGGAACATAGTCCTGATTGCCGTTGCAAGTGCCCTGGTACACCTGACATTCAGACTCTTCTATCCGGGTCCGGCTGATCTTCCTCCGGCACAAGCCTTTGCACCTAGGCCGATTCTTGCAGGCATCAAATTCACGCTGAGAAATACGGTGATCTATATGGCCATCGTCTGCGCTGCGATTGCAGTACAGATGAGCCGTAAGTGGTACGAGGACGAAAACAAAAGAAAGGACATCGAGAAGATCCAGGCCGAGACGGAACTCGCCGGGCTCAAGAGCCAGATCAACCCTCACTTTCTGTTCAACACTCTCAACAACATCTATTCTCTGATAATGATCGATCAGGACAAGGCTCAGGGAGCGGTTCACGACCTCAGCGGAATGATGCGCTACCTTCTCTATGAAAGCGAGCAGTCAACCGTTTCGCTGTCGAAAGAGACGGCCTTCCTCAAGGACTACATCAAACTGATGTGCCTGCGCCTCTCCTCAAGAGTCAAGGTGGATGTAAGCCTTCCGGGCGAGGAGTCCAACCGTCAGATCGCCCCGATGCTTTTTCTCCCGCTCGTTGAGAACGCCTTCAAGCACGGAGTCTCCGACAACGGGGAATCCTTCATCAGAATAGATCTGAAGGAAGATGGAGACCAGGTGGTCTGCATAGTCGAGAACAGCAACCACCCGAAGGATGACAATGACCGCAGCGGTTCAGGGATAGGCATCAGGAATCTCCAGAGGCGTCTAGATATGCTTTATCCGGATGAATATTCATTCGAGTTCGGCAATGATGCCGGGACGTACAGGAGCACAATGATAATCAAGACTTCAAACGGAAGTGCGAAATGAATCTGAAAAAGATAAGCTGCATAGCAATCGATGACGAGCCGCTGGCCGTCCAACTGATGGAGGCCTATATCTCAAGGACCCCATTCCTTGAGATGAAGGGCTCATTCACAAGCGGAAACGAAGCGTACAGGTTCCTTCAGGATAATGAGGTGGAACTCATATTCTGCGACATCCAGATGCCTGAAATCGGCGGTATGGATCTTTCCAAATCACTCCCGGAAGACACAAGGATCATCTTTACTACGGCCTTCAGCCAGTACGCCCTTGAAGGCTACAAGGTCCATGCTCTGGACTATCTTCTGAAGCCTGTCTCCTACGACGATTTCCTGGCCGCAGCCAAGCATGCACAGAAGGTCATCTCGGAGATTTTCGCAGCCAGGGCCGAGGAGTCAGCGCAGCCTGAAGGGAAGTCAGCCAAGAGCATATTCATAAAGACTGAGTACAGGCTCCAGCAAATCAGCCTCGACAACATCAGTTTCATAGAGGGACTGAAGGACTATGTCAAGATCCATCTCTGCAACGGCGAGGATCCAGTCCTGTCGTTGATGCGTATGAAGACCTTGGAGGAGATGCTCCCTTCGGACAGGTTCCTGAGGGTCCACAGATCTTTCATAGTCAGGACAGAGAGCATCGAGGCCATAGAGCGCAACCACATCATCATCGGAAAAGAAAGGATTCCTATAGGCGACACCTATAAGGATTCTCTGTTCGACTTTCTCTCTGAATCATCCCTGGTTCCGGACAAGCAGTAAAGTACACTTTACAAAAATTACAGAAGCGGCTTCAGGCGCGACAGCAGTTCATCACCGAGCGCTGACTTTACACGGATATGGTCGAGGACGGCTGAAACGAAAGGATTGTTTTCAAAATCACCGCGCACCTGGCAGAAGTCCAGTTCCTTGTCCTCACGCAAACCGTCCGCACCGAAACCTGTCATTGAAGACATGGAGAATTCCTTGCTCGCATCCTCATAGACCATTTTGTCAAGGCCTATGACGGCGGATTTCCATTTCTCGACGATTTCAGCGACCTGGGATGCTGTGATCTGAGCCGGATCCACGCCGAAGAATTCCAAGATTTTGTCGTAAGCCCAGGTCCACTCGTATTCATAGTAATGGGCGTGCATATCCTTGAACGAATCCGAAATCTCCGCAATCGAACGGACGGTACCGTCTGCGACTCCGTCTATGAGAGACTCAACCTCCGACTTCGGGGCGATCAGGCCGGACAGGTCCACCCATTCGCTGTGACCGATTTCTGTCAAAGGGACCAGCGCCCTGCGGATGTCTTCATCAGATTTGAATTCCAGCCCTTCCAACCTCTTTATCAATGAGTTTCCCAGGAATTTCGTGATGCCTGTCTCGTAGAAGCCGATTCCCTTGACCAGAGATGAATTGCGGATCTTTGCAGAGTGGAAAGAATAAACATCCGTCAGCATACCCGAAGCGTACTGAAGGTTCCTCAACGTCTTGCGGCCCTTGAACATCTTCTGGATCGTGTACGGACTCAGCAGATTGTAGTTTATGCAGTCCAGTTTCTCAGGATCCTGACGTGAGTCACGCTTAGGCCGCTTCTGGGCATCGCGGATGGTTCCTACGCTCCTGAGGTTGACCCCCGGAACCAGGAATGTTGTGTTGTTCTGCTCTATCAGATAAGAGAACGGCAGCCCGGTCGTGTCCGAATGGGTAACGTGCCGGCCCATTACCAATGAGAAGGCCCCAACCCTTGAAGGCCACAGGATATACGAATCGGAAGCGGTCTTCGCTCCCCTCTCCAAAGTACCTTGATGGATAGGACCCAGCTTGTACATATGGTTGCTCTGGTTGGATCCGGAGCCGGCGTTCATAAAACTGAACATTCCGGCAATCAGCAGGGTTGACTTGTGATGGGTGACGGTGAAAGGGCCAGCGAAGATTGAACAGGCCTCTCCGTTCTTACCCTGGCAGTTGCTGAAAAACAGTGAATCAGTGGCTGAGTAGCCGTTGCCCAAGCGGCAAGCCTGGCCCACGAAACATCGGCTGATCGTGGTGTTGTCTTCAACGGAAGATCCGCTTGAAATGAGGAAATCCTCCGC
>CAYFVE010000060.1:8058-14231 GCA_964346605.1 uncultured Muribaculaceae bacterium
ATATGGACTGGATCGTATGAATTGCTGTTGATGGAACCGTTGGCCAGACGGCCAGCGCCGCTGATTACGCAGCAGTCGCCCACACGGACATTGGTCATCGATCCGGTGTTGCGGATCATAACCCGGCTGCCGATGGTACCGGTCTCCGACCTTTGGGATTCGACATATTCATCCGTAAGCCGGCGAAGTTCACGCTGGAATTCAGTCTTATGTCGGTATAGCGCCATGACATAGGAGATCTGGGCGGACAAACGGTCATTGATCACCACTTCTCTTCCACCTGTCTCATTGAGTACGGAAACCTCGACACCGTTTCCGAATGTGGAAGGACCGTCAACGACGATTATGTCCACATTTTCAATCAGGGTCTTGTCGCCGATCCTGTAGTTGGCTATGTAATTGCTGACATTCTCAATACAGCAACCGTCACCAACCGTCACATTATGCAACGTGGAGAATCGGATGCCTGAAGGCTTCATCACTCCTCCCGGCATCTCGAAGGAACCTTCAAGGCAGCCAATCCTGCATTCCCCTGAAAATGCCGTGAAACAGATATTGTCCAGACCTACGCCTGTAGTCAGGACTTTGTTCCAATCCTCCGCTCGACATCCTCTGGATTCGAGTCTGATGATTTCGTCTTCCTTCAGTCGCCTGTAGTCCATCTTTAAATTCAGTTCGTAAAAAAGAAGAAAACCACCGCCCAGTTCCTTGGGATCCCGGAAGCGTAACCTATGGTCTTGTAATTGCCATCCTGAACCGTTCCATCCGGTTTGATGTAGCCGATAGTCTTGTAGTTGCCGTCTTGGACAGCGCCGTCGGATTTTATATGGCCGACAGTGCGATATGAGCCATCCTGGATGGTTCCGTCGGACTTGATGTGGCCGATGGTCTTGTAACTGCCGTCTTGGATAGTGCCGTCGGACTTGATGTGGCCGATTGTGCGGTAAGAACCATCCTGGATGGTTCCGTCGGATTTTATGTAACCTACCGTGCGGTAGTTTCCGTCCCTGATCGCCTGCGCAGACATTGTGACCACAATCAGAGCGAAGAATAAAGCTGAAAGAAATCTCTTCATAATAATGTGTTGGTTATCTTTTATTGAAAATGCTGTCTATCACTTCCTCTATCACTTGCGGAAAGTGTGCCATTTCTAGTACATGTTCCTTTTCAGCGATTTCATCCGGAGAATCGTTGACAGGATCGATAGGGCAGCTGAACTGGGCTATGATTTCACCGGAATCGACCTTGTCTGACACCCAGTGCACCGTCATTCCGGTTATGCTGTCTCCGGCTTCCTTGACAGCCTCGTGGACATAGTGGCCGTACATCCCGATTCCTCCGTACTTTGGAAGCAATGCCGGATGGAGGTTGATGATGCGGCGGTCGTATGCCTCCACGAGGAAAGACGGAATCACCAGAAGGAAACCAGCCAGAACAATGAAGTCTATTGAATACTCCTCCAGCAGAGGTAGAAGGAAGCCAGGGTCGTTCAGCTGCGCCTTCGGCACTATCCTTACCGGAACGGAGAGGCGTTCAGCTTTTTCCACCGCGCCTGCCCCTGCCTTGTTGCTGATGACAAGGGCGCAGCAGACTCTGTCCGAGCCTCTGAAATACTTTATGATGTTCTCGCAATTGGTTCCACCACCGGAGACAAATATCGCTATTCTAGTCATTTTCAGGTTTTTTTTTGATGTAGATGTCCTGCTGTGGGAAAGGAATCTCTATTCCGCTGGCGCCAAATGCCTTGTAGATTTCTTCATTCGCTTTCGCCACATAGGCGAACCGCTGGTCCACAAGCACGTATTGCTTTACCATAAGGTCCACCCTGCTGCTGCCGAATTTGCTGAGTACAATCTGGATTCCGTAGCTTGGCTTGACCATCTCACGACCGAATCTGTCCTGCACGCACAAAGGAGCGAGCGCCTTTCTGATGACTTTTCTGGCCTTTTCCACGTCCGTTCCGTAGGCTACGCCTACAGGCAGGGCGACATATTCGTAGGCGTCGATTCTCGTAAGGTTCTTGAAAGTCTTAGCGAAGAGTGAACTGTTCGGGAATGCGATGTGGCTTCCGTCGGTCGCGCGGATGGTGGTAGTCTGGTAGCTGATGTTCTCCACAGTGCCTCTGATTCCGTCACATTCAAGGGTATCTCCAACTCTGAGGCGTCCGGACATCAGCTGGACTCCATAGAAGAAGTTGTTCAGGATGTCCTTCATCGCGAAACCCAGACCGGCTGCAAGACCGGCGGTGATAACGGACAGCGACTTGGTCGGGATTCCAAGAAGGATAACCAGCGTGATTATGTAAATGCCCCATACGATCAGCCAGATTACATTGTTTGCGAGAGTCATATTGACTTCGTTCTCCAAAAGCAGGCCTGTGCCGGACTTGCTTGACAGGTAACGGACCTTATAGATCCGGTACAGGGACTTGGAGAGATAGGCGATGTAGTAGAAGATATAGTACAGACCGAGCGCCAGGATAATCATATAAAGCGAAGTCCTGACATACTCAGTGTTGATGAACGGATAGTAGAAGGCATTCATACAGACTTCCTTCAGGTCAAAGACCTTGGATGCCATATAGAGGCAGAAAGGAATGGACAAGAGGAAGAGCAGAGGTATGACTACCATATCGAACAGGTCATACAGCCAGGTCACAAGGACATATGCTCCCCTTCCGGTTCCGACATCCGACAGATGATGGATCCTGTACGCCCTGACGAGTTTGTCAACCCTGCTGCGGCGGTACTTTTTCAAAAGGTCCTTTACGGCGATGATCAGCTGGAGGGCGGTAAGCTGGAATATCCACCAGATATAGAGCTGAAGCCCCAGAAGCACGTAGCCGAAAACGGATATTCCCAATGTAACGACGGTCACGATTATTGAGATGACCGCAAGATACTTGTCGATGTCCGGAACCTTGTTGCCGTTGTTGCCGAATGAGATGGTCTGCCATATTCCAAGAAACAGGAGGGCCGGAGGAAAGACCAATGTGATCAGGCTGTTAGGAATGAATGTGATTCTGAATGATATGACCATCAGGCCTATCATAAGCACAGGGGCAAAGAGTTTCAGGCCCCTGTTGATCTGCGCTCCAGTGTGCCGGATGAGCATAGAAGAGATGATTGCGATCAGGAGCAGAGTGAATTCAATCAGAAGGGCTGAAGCCATCTGGAAGAAGTTTGTCCCGAATCGAGGCGACAGCCTCATCAGGAAAAGCGCATTCACGAAAAGAATGACGGAGAACAGCAGAATCAGAGGGAACTCCCGCTTTTCGAAACCCGGAGACTCAAACAGTCTGACGCCGCGCTTAAGGATCTTTATCAGAAGGAGACTGATCAGATAAGCTATGATCAGATAGACAAGGATGATGAATGAGAATCCGACGACAATCGGCCCTCTCCATTCTGAATTGACGCTGTTGTCAAGCAGATCTCTTCCGTACTTGTCCCTGAAGTCCCCGAAGGCGCGCTTTGAGAATGACCTGAGGTGGGTCAGGACATACCAGGAGTTGTTCTGTCCTTCCACGAATATCTTCCTCTGGACCAGTTTGTAACGCTCCTGCGCATAGTCATAGGCTTCCTTAAGGCGGGCGTTTGTCATCTCATAGTGCAGGTTGTCCTCAATAAGATGGTCGCGAAGATCAGTGAACATCTTCAAAAGGCCCGTGCAGTAGAAGAGACAACTGTCACGGTCAATCATCGACAGGCTGTCCAATTTGAATGTAGAGTGAAAATGCTCAAGATCATTGCCCCTCCCGGACGTGGAATCAACAGCCAGGAGGCCTGCGTCGTGGTTGTGCCCGGCGTGTTCCGGATCGGCCGCGTGTTCCCTTGAGAAAGGTATATTCAGGAGAACGCGTCCCCTAAGCATCTGGGCCAGCGAATCCAGACTTTCCGGGCCAAGGCTGTCCGGGACCTCTTCAAGTTCAGGAGGCAGAAGTTTCAGGGTCCTTATAAGCCTGTCGTATCGAACGATTTCAACATCAAGATAGGATATGATGTTGTCGTACGGCATCCTGTTCTTGTTGAAGGAATGGTACTGATCTGACGCCTGCTGCAGGGCGTATGTCAGATCAAAGGTAAAATCCTGCTTCTGCGAATAGAGCATCAGGGAGAGTTCATTGCAGCGTCTGATGAGGCCGATGAGCTCTTCGTGCTGGCTGTCATCCTGCATTTCGAATGACAGCTGGTTCTTCTCCATCTCCTCATAGGCCCTGTGCAGCTCGTAGCGGAGGACCTGAAGCGTCAGCGACAGGTCACGTTCGTTGAACACGGCCCGGGATGGGGTCCAGCAGACCAGCCCCAGGGCAATCGTGAGAATAAATTTCCTGATACTCTTCATAGACGGATATTTGCTAGTCGATATTAGGCTCATCCCAGACCTTTGTACGGACGCAGCGAAGATTGATGAAACGGCCGCCGCAGGTCATCACGAAGTCCCCTTCCTCCAGGCGCCACTTTCCGTCAGCGCCGACGAAGGCGAGCTCATAAGCAGGGATTTCGAATGACACGGTCTTGCTCTCACCCGGCTGCAATTCGATCTTGGCGAACTCTCGCAGGCGGCGCACATCAGGAACGATGCTTGCCACAAGGTCACTGGAAAACAGGAGCACCGCTTCCTTGCCGGTATGCGATCCCACGTTGCTGACCGTAACTTCAAATTCAAGCAGGTCTTCAGCTGTGAATTCAGTTCCGCCGACAGACTTGAAGTCTGAATATTCAAACTCAGTGTAACTGAGCCCGGCCCCGAAAGGCCACTGGACATCCATAACGGCGTCGTAGTTGTATTCCCCGGCCATAGTGCCGACACTTTCGGAAACCTTGTAGTCATACGTATGCAGGGCGTTCGGATAGCGGGGATAAGTGAACGGAAGCTTCCCGCTGAAATTCTCTTCTCCAAGAAGAAGGGCAGCAAGGGCATCCGCCCCGTAATTGCCCGGAAGCATCACGTTCACGATTGCCTTTGCAAGAGGGACGATGTCGTTGATGATTCTCGGACGGCCTTCGTTCAGGATGAGAACGACTGGCTTGCCGGTATTTGCCAGAGCCTTAACAAGATCCCTCTGATTCCGGGACAAAGTGAGATCATCGATATTGCCGGGGGTCTCGCAATAAGAGTTTTCTCCAACACAGGCGATAATCACATCCGCACTGGATGCGGCTGCGACGGCCTTTCCGATCTCAGGAGTATTCTCGTTCTTCCAAGTGCCTGTTCCAAAACGGTTGCTTTCATCGTAAGTCACTCCCGGCTCATAGATGACGCTTGTGAATTTTTCCTGAAGAGCCTCAAGGATTGTGTTGTAGTCAGATGCAAAACGGTCCGCATCACCCTGCCAGGTGTAGGACCACCCTCCGTTGAGCGCACGCATGGAATTGGCATTGGGGCCTGTCACGAGTATGCGTGTGCCTGCATCAAGAGGAAGGATGTTGTCCTCGTTCTTAAGAAGGACTTCTGATTCCACGGCGGCGTCATAGGATGCCTTCTGCCATTCCGCCTTGGCAAAATCAGTGAAACCTCCGGTATCCCAAATCGGACGGTCGAAAAGTCCCAGCCGGAATTTCAGGCGGAGTATTCTCCTTACAGCGTCATCTATGCGGGACATCGGAATCAGACCTTCCTCCACGGCCTCCCTCAGAACATCGCAGTTCTCCGGCCTGGTAGGATCCATCACCATATCGATTCCGGCGTTGATACCTATTGCAAGGGCTTCCTTAAGGTCCGCCGCGATGCGCTCACGAGTGTAGAGATTATTTATGTCGGCCCAGTCGGTGACTATCATTCCGTCCCAGTCCAGCTGATTCTTCACCCATTCGGTGAGGAGTACTTCATTCGCATGAGTCGGAACACCATTGATGGAAGCCGAGTTGACCATAATATTGAGAGCACCTGCCTGCAGGCACTGCTTGAAGGGACGGAAATACTTCTCCCTCAGCTCATTGTACGGAACGTTGGCAGGAGTCCTGTCCTTCCCGCTGACAGGCACGCCGTAGGCGATATAATGCTTGAGGCTGACAGCGACGTGGCGTTCGTCGATGTGGTTCGGATCCTCGCCCTGAAGGGCGACAGTCTCCGTACGTGCCATTTCCGCATTCAGATAGGCGTCCTCTCCGTAGCTCTCCCAGAGCCTTGGCCAAACAGAATTGCGTCCGAGGTCCATTACAGGTGAGAAC
>CAYFVE010000061.1:0-237 GCA_964346605.1 uncultured Muribaculaceae bacterium
TGCCCAGCCTTTCCCTAATCGCTTGTTCAGCAGGGTCCTCCATCAGGTATTCGATGATCTTTCCCTGAGGGTCGAAAGGCCTGAGATCATCAAGGCTCATTGACTTTACGGCAATCTTCAGAATCTCCTCATCAGTAATGCCGAGCGATCTCCGCTGCTTTTCGAGATAGAATTTTCCGGCATCCATCAGCACGCGTTTAGGTACAAGCCCGACGATTTCGGCTCCGGTGACCCTCC
>CAYFVE010000061.1:290-4795 GCA_964346605.1 uncultured Muribaculaceae bacterium
GGGCTTCTGCAGCGCGTGCTACTTCTTCGAAGGCTACGTGGAGTGGCGTGACATTTATGTCTGTTATGTTCATGGATACCTGTGCGATGCCGTATTCATCTATGTACCAGCCGATGGCCTTGCAGCTCTTGAGGGTTCCGGGCTGCCATCTCTCTGTTCCGTCCTCTTCCTTGATCTTGCGTCCCTTCTCCCGAACGTCGAAGGCTACCGCCATCGCTCTACGTATTGAGGTCGTGTTGAGGTTGAAGTTGACCGCAATCAGGAAATTCCGCGCTCCGATGTTGATGGCTCCGCTTCTTGCAACCGTTTCGTTGTATTCGGAAGGCCCGAAGTCCGGTCTGCGTTCCGGGTCGGCTATCTTCTCAGGAAGGGCTTCATACTCTCCTGCCCTGCAGACCGCCAGGTTCTTTCTCTCCGGCTTGAAGGCCGCCGCTTCGTAGCAATAGCACGGGATGCCCAGGGTTTCGTAGATTCTTTTCGCGAGTTTCCTTGCCAGTTCCGCGCATTCTTCGAGAGTGATTCCTGAGACAGGAACCAGAGGGAGAACGTCACAGGCTCCAGAACGCGGGTGCGCTCCGTGATGCTGTCTCATATCTATGAGTTCTCCAGAGCATTTTACTCCTGCATAGGCTGCTTCAACCATGGCTTCAGGACTTCCCACAAAAGTGATGACTGTTCTGTTAGTGGCCTCGCCGGGATCGACATTGAGCACCTTGACGCCCTCCTCGACTCCGTTAACAATGACTTTTGTTGAAGCGATCGATTTTGCAATCAAATCGATTACGTTCCTGTCTCGTCCTTCACTGAAGTTGGGAACACATTCGATTATTTGTTTCATTCTGGTTATGGATTACGTGTTATCGCTATAAAATTATAAAAAATTTTACAATAAAGCGAATAAAATGTAAGCCCAATGGGCGGAGATGGCAGCAACCAGTCCTCCGACAGTGTGCGAGAGGATGGCCTTGCCGGTGAGTTCACGATAGCCAAGTGAGTCCAGCATCGCTGTGTGCGTGCTCAGGAAGCCGCTCCAGCACATTCCTATTGCAGTGAAGACACGGCTATGGCATTGCCGTCGATCCATCCCTGGGCCGCAAAGTTGGGTACGAGGCTCAGCGCTGCTCCGACCGCTCCTAGAGCGGTGATCGGGAAAGCGACCTGGTGAGGATCGGAGAATCCGAACAGGGCGGAGAAGAGCCAGTCAATCTTGTTGGCTAGCCAGGGCAGGAGTTCTGTTCCTTCGTATGCCGCTCCGGTGTAAACGCCTGACGCATCCGGGCCGAAGGTAAGAATCATCACGAGAGTCGAGATGACCAGAACGCCAGGGATGATGGCTATCCCCACATCCACTCCGTTGCGCCCACCGTCGAGAAGAGCGTTGAGAGTGCGCAGGAAGGTACTCTTTTCCTCCTTGTGTCCGGGCTGTTCTTCCATTTCCTTGATTTCTTCTTCAGAGACCGCATCCTCGGTCTTGTAGGAAGGATAGGCCTTGATGACGAAATACTGCATAAGCCTTGTGGTCACTATGCATCCGGCCGCCGCACCGAAAAGACCGATCAGAGGTTCGGAAAAATAGCCCTGGCTGATCATGAATATTATGACTATCAAGACCATTCCGAAAGCTGTTCCGAAGTTGGTCAGGGAGATGAACTGGTACTTCTTGAAGTAGCTTGCGAATCTCTTGTCCTTCGAAAGGGTGATTATGGCGGGATTGTCGGAGAGAAAAGTCATTACGGCCCCCAGGGAGGCAACACCAGGCATCCCGAAGAGAGGTTTCATAAGCGGACGCAGAATCTTCTCAAGCAGATCCACCACTCCGAATTCCACGAATAGCTTTCCAATAGCACCCGTTATAACGCAAATTCCCATAAGGTAGAAGACCGTGTTGAGAAGCAGGTCGTGGGCAGTGTGCATTATTGTGTTGAGCATATTCGCAGCGCCCATCGTAGCTCCCATATAGGTAAACAGGCCGACGACGATGATCAGGCAGACCATCGCCGAAGCGTAATTCCGTTTTTTCATAGATACTCGATCTCGAAATTATAGTCCCACTGGTTAAAATAAAGATTGCCGCCATCCCACTCGACTTCTCCTCTCTGGAAGTCAACTGTGTCGCTGCGCGGGTATTTCTTTTCAGGCGACAGCTGTCCGCCGAAGTCGGTGTTGACGATCATCCTGTAAGGCTCTATGCCGCCCAGGAAGAAGTAGCCTCCGTAAGAAGTGATTCCGAAACTTTGATCCACAGGGACCCAGCCGTAACCCTCGAACCAGGCCTCGCACCAATCGTGTATATTCTTGTAGCCAGGATGCATCATAAGGCCGCTCTGCCATCTCGTCGGTATTCCTTTGTAGCGGCACATCGTCATAAAGAGGAGGGTGACCATACCGCAGTCTCCGTGGCCGCTGCCAAGGACATATCCAGGGATGTTCTCCAGGGTTGAATACTCCCTTGCGGACGCCCACGGAAAACTTTTGTCTATCCAAGTGTAGATCGCTTTGGCCTGGAGATACGGGTTGTCGGTTCCGGCTGTAAGCGAGTCTGCGGCGGAACGGATGCGATCAGTGAACATCACGTGAGCCTCGCGTTCGGAAGTATATTCTTTATACTCAGGTGATTTCGTGTCGTATGGTTGCACTTTAGAGGAATCTATGCAGTACCATTCGGCTGCGGAAGTATATTCAAAAATCTCGTAAAAAGTGATGTCCTGGTAGCGGTTTGTCCTAGCTTCCATATAAATGCTGCTGTGGGAGCAGCCCGGGTCGGAGAAGGTGATCTTTCCTTCCGGGTAGGCGATGTCGTTCACTCCGGCTTCTATGAACTTCACATCGGTCTGACGAGCCACGTCCTGCCTTGGATAAGGAAGCCAGCAGCGGAGCGTTTTCCCGGCCTTCAGCGTATTGACGGGAACGGTCAGGCTGAATCTGACACGCATCCTCTTCGGCATCGTTATGCCTCCGGTCCTGGTCACTCCGTCATCTCCGGTTTGTCCGGGCATATTCTCCACCATCGATTTGATGACGGGTATTGTCTTTGAGTCAATTGTCTCGTGGCCTTCAGGCAATTCCCTCAATCCCTTGAGTTCCGGTACTATCCTGAACAGATTTGGAGCAGCGTTGCGGAAATACATAGTACGTTTGCCGATCTCCATCGACTCCAGTTTGCCGGACTTCGTCCACTCCGTAATCTGTTCATCGGTGACATCCGGTATATATTCTGAGATATAGTCCTTTACTTCCTCCCTTGTTTTGCAGAAGTCCACCGCTATGCGCTGGTTCAGATCTCTTTCCCACGAATACTTCCGCTGCAGATGTTTCGGCAGCCAGATGTTGGCGGCAAGGGCCAGCGCTACGGCTGCCCAAAGAATTTTCTCCTTTGTCTTCATAATCTGACTATTCCAATTCCGGGACGGTCAGGAAGAGTTATCTTTCCGTCCACGACGGTCATTCCATCAAATATGTCGTTGCTGATCAGAAGATTTCCGTCCAGGTCCGCGAAATCCACGACAGGGGAGAGTTGCGCTGCGGCGGAAACCGCGCAGGATGTCTCCGTCATACAGCCGATCATAACCCGCATCCCCTCCGCGTGGGCGTAGTTGGCCATCTTCCAGGCTTCTCGCATTCCGGTACATTTCATCAGCTTTATGTTGATTCCGGTGTAGGCGCCCTTGATTCTCTTCACGTCCACAAGTCTCTGTATGGCCTCGTCAGCAAAGATGGGAAGCGGACTGTGTTCGGTAAGCCAGGCATTTTCGTCCATCATTTCCTTCGGCATCGGCTGCTCCACCATAACGATTCCGTGCTCCTTTAGCCAGAAAATCATATCCAGAGCCTCTTCCTTGTTCTTCCAGCCCTGGTTGGCGTCCACTGCAATCGGCAGGCTGGTGATCTCGCGGATGGTTTCGATCATCTCCTTGTCGTTTTCGAGACCGACCTTTACCTTAAGGATCTTGAACTTGTCCGCGCATTCCTTCGTTTTCTCACGAACCACGTCCGGCGTGTCGATTCCGATGGTGAACGTCGTGTTCGGGGTCTTTTCCGGGTTGAGACCCCAGATGCGGTACCAAGGCTGCCCCAGCATCTTTCCCACAAGGTCGTGAAGCGCGATGTCCACGGCGGCTTTTGCCGCTGTGTCTCCTTCGCTTATGCCGTCCACGTAGGTCAGGATGTCGTCAATCCTGAAAGGATCCTTGAACTGACCTAAATCGACCTTCTGAAGGAATTTCGTAACGGTTTCGACGGACTGTCCGAGATAAGGAGGCATCGAGGCCTCTCCGTAGCCGGTGAAGCCGTCGTATTCGATCTTGAGCTGGACATCAGGAGTCGTGGTTCTTGAATATGACGCCACCGTGAAGGTGTGGCGCAACTGGAGTTCATACGGTTCGAAGCTCAGTTTCATCCTGGCGGAGCCGTTCGGGTTGATACTGTATGGGACAGGAGCCTTGGCTTTTCCGCCAGAACAGCCTGTCAGAAGAGAACCGGTTCCGGCAAGAACTCCTGTGCCGACT
>CAYFVE010000061.1:4805-14197 GCA_964346605.1 uncultured Muribaculaceae bacterium
CTCCTGCGGTTCTGATAAAATCCCTGCGTTTCATCTTTATTGATAATTAGGTTTTGTGTTATATGTTCTTTTCTTCATTATTGTCCGCCCAGCCTTCCGAAATAGGTCAGTACGTCCTCCCAAGTCTTGAAGGCGTCGGATCCGAAGCGTACGAGGGTACCCATAAAGTCCTCTCCTCCGCAAACATCCGCTTCAGCATCGATCAGGTAGTCTCCCAGAAGGAGATTCTTGTGGTTACTGACGGTCACCCTGTTCCATACCGGGACACCGAGGTTGGCCTCGCACCACTTCACCCTGTCCTGGCACTGTCCGGGATTGTTGTAGGAGGCTTCTGCGACTATCTGGATATCATAGTTCCGGGCAAGTGTGGCCACAGCCTTGCCGAAGCCGCTGGAATGATTGATCAGCCGGTCGCTCAACGCTATGAACATAACCGGTCTTGACTTGCCGTTCTGCCTGTCGTCTATCCACTGCAGGACAGGGAGGACGGAATGCAGGATCGCGGCATCGTTGAGGTAGTGCTCTCCGTCATACCTGATCGCCAGGGGGTAATGCTTCGAAAACAGGTCGAATGTGTTGACCAGGGTGTCGTGGATACCGTAGAGTGCAAAGACTTTTTCCTGGTCTTCCTGGGATCTTTCGAAGCAGCGGGAACTTACCTCTCTGAAATGCTCGATAAGAGTCTTGGTGACAAGGAAGGATGTTTCTCCGTCCGCACGTGGATTATGGAATTCCTGACGGCCCATTCCATTGTTCTTCAGGATGGTGTCCGCAAGCTGGAATGCGGGATTGACCAGGATTCTGTCCACTCCGTAGAGCATTTCCGCGTACATTCCCCCCATTGATGCGCCGAGAATCATATCAGGTTTCTCTGAAGAGACCAGGTCCTTAAGCATAAGGATGGCTTCCTCCGGCTCGACAGGCACATCGGGAGCGATGACGGTCGCTTCGGGAAGGAGCAGCCTCAGTGTCTTCACACTGCCGGTCCGCCCGCTTGACGCGAAGCCGTGTACATAGAGAAGTTTCTTGCCGGCAAGCAGTTCCGGCCTTGCGTGTTCGTATAGTTCCATCGCAGTTTCTGAGGTCTTATTTGAGCGCTCCCCGGCTCTCAAGATAGTCTCTGATCAAGGCGTTTGACCTGGCCTTGTCTTCAGCGCTGATTGTCAGGAATTCATCCTGGTAGCGCCTGTATATTTCTCCGGCGCTGCCTGTGAGTTTCGGATCTATAAGGACCAGCCCCTGAACCTTGCGGCCGAGCTTGGAGACAGCTTTCATAACTGTCTCAGCGCTGTAGGAGTCGGCGATGATGAAGATCAAGTCCTCTTCCGTGAAGCGTTCTCCCCTGATTCTCTTGACAATTGAGACCACATCTTTGGATTTGCCGTGGAGGGCTGAATCGTAGCCGATGATGCCATCAGGGGCAAAGGTCTTAAGAATGGATTCGGAGAACTCCGTCTTGAGCGGTTCATGGAAGAAGATGAGAGTCGGAAACTTCCCGAGAGAGTCCGGGAAGTTGCCGTTTTCATCAGCCGGCTTGAAGACCTTTCCGAACCTTTTGCTGTCCTTGACGTAATAACTCATCTCCTCGACGATTATTCCGTTGCCGCTCTCTGTCTCGATCCTCTGGCGGGGGCCCAGATTCCTAAGGCGGCTGAAGCCGAATATGCCCAAAAATGCAATCAGGATTGCACATATTAGAGAGATTATCAACTTTTGCATAACGGGTCCCTGGATTTAATTTTCCAACTATTCACAAATTTAATTAAATTTGTCTGAATATGCCAAAGTTCAATCCTATATCCCGTATGTCCGAGAGGAACCAGACGCTTGTGCTGAGCGTCCTGGTCGGAATCGTTGTAGGCCTTGCCGCGGTTCTGCTGCAGTTCCTCATCCATTTCCTGCAGGTGAACCTGAAGGGGGTATTCAGCGGAGGAATGAGCGGAATACTGTATCTGGTGCTTCCGGGAGTGGGTATGCTGCTTGCTCTCCTTTTCTGTAAGTACGGCATCCGGGACAATATCGGCCATGGTGTGACAAAGGCGCTTCTGGCAGTCTCCAAACACGAATCCAGAATCAAACCGCACAATATGTGGTCTTCCGTCGCCGCCAGTTCGGTGACCATCGGATTGGGAGGATCAGTAGGAGCTGAAGCCCCGATTGTTTACACGGGAGCTGCGATAGGTTCCAACTTCGCTAGGAAGATGGGCTTGTCCTACAGGAGTATGACAACACTTCTGGGCTGCGGCGCCGCGGCGGCGGTCGCGGGAATATTCAAGGCTCCGCTTGCAGGAGTCCTGTTCGTGCTGGAGATCCTTCTCTTCAACATTTCGATGAATTCGATGATGCCACTTCTGCTGGCGACAGTGTCCGCAACGGTGGTATCCTACATATTCTTTGGCGATTCAACGCCTTTCGAGTGCACCCTGACTCCGTTTGCCCTCAAGAATATTCCTTTTTATATTCTTCTCGGCCTCTTTTGCGGCGGCTGTTCCATCTATTTCATCAGGACCACTTTGTGGCTGGAGGACAAGATCGGTAAGATGAGGAACGCCTACGTCAAATGGGCCCTCTGCGCCGCCGGCTTGGGACTTCTCATCTTCCTGTTCCCTCCTCTCTACGGCGAGGGTTACGATTCTCTCGGAGTGCTTCTCAACGGCACGGAGTTGTCCATTGAAGGCCAAACCCCTCTTGCATTCATTGCCAGAAGCCACTGGTCTGTGCCGATATTCTTCCTTCTCATTCTGGTTCTCAAGGTGTTTTCGATGACACTTACCAATGCTGGCGGAGGTGTCGGAGGAACCTTCGGTCCAACGCTTTTCATTGGCGCGATTGCAGGCTTCGTTGTCGCCAGGACGATGAATCTTCTCCTTGCCGGGACTCCTTTGACAGTTCCTGAGCAGAACTTTGTCCTGGTTGGTATGGCCGGGACTATGGCGGGCGTGATGCAGGCACCGATGACCGCCATCTTCCTCATCGCTGAGATTTCAGGCGGCTATGACCTGCTCCTTCCTTTGATTCTTACCGCCACAATCGCGTTCGGAGCGACGCGCATCGCGGAAAAATATTCAATCTACACCAAACGTCTCGCACAGTCCGGAGACCTCCTGACTCACGACAGCGACCAGGCCGTCCTCACCCTTCTGAAGGTGAGCGATGTGATCGAGTACGACTTTTCAACTGTCAGAATCGACTACACCCTTGGCAAGCTTGTGGAAATAGTCTCCGAATCCGCCAGGAATCTCTTTCCCGTTGTGGATTCGAAGGACCGCTTTCAAGGATACGTTTCTCTTGAGGACATCCGCAAGGATATGTTCCGTGTTGACCAGTACGACACTCTTTACGTCTTCAACTTTATGAGGAGCGCCGATGAATATGTCTTCGAGGATGAGAGGATGGACTCGGTGATGAAGAAATTCGAAACATCTTCGGCCTGGAACCTTCCGGTCATCAGGCGGGACAGGACTTATGTAGGGTTCGTTTCCAAGTCCAAGATATTCTCGGCCTACAGGGATGAGCTCAAGGTAGTATCACAGGATTAACAAATGAAACAGATTTATTTAACCACAATCGCACAGAAACTGGGAGTCAAGGAATGGCAGGTCGAAAACTGCATCCAGCTCTTTGCGGAAGGCAATACCATTCCGTTCATCAGCCGTTACAGAAAGGAAAAGACGGGAGGTCTCGACGATGTCTCGGTCGCTGAGATCCAGCACTGGAATGAGGTGTTTTCAGAAATGGACAAACGCAAGGAAGGCATTCTCTCGACCATAGAGAGCCAGGGGAAACTGACTCTTGAACTTAGGTCTCAGATTGAGAAATGCGTGGTTTCCAGTGAGTTGGAAGACTTGTATCTGCCTTTCCGCCCGAAGCGCCGCACACGTGCCTCCGTGGCTAAGGAGAATGGTCTGGAGCCTTTGGCGGACAAAATGTGGAATGTGGAACTGACTGATCCTGAGGCGGAGGCGAAGAAGTTTATCGGGGATAAGGTCTCCACCGTTGAGGACGTTCTTGCAGGTGCAAGGGACATCATCGCCGAACGGCTTTCCGAGTCCGCGCCGGTCCGAGATAGCCTGAGGCGCATATTCAGGACAAGAAGAATCGAATCAAAGGCCACAAAGGCTGCTTCCTCCAGTCTGGACGCTGCCAAGTACAGGACCTACTTCAATTTTTCTATGCCGCTTCAGAGGATCCCTTCTCATAATCTTCTGGCGATCCTGAGGGCTGAGAACGAGGGCTTCCTTTCCGTAGGCCTGGATGCGGATGCGGAAAAATGCGGCAACAAAATCTACTACGACTTTTGTCAGGAACACCGCTATCCGGGTGCGAAACTGGCTGACCAGATCAGGATGGCTGTGGACGATTCCTACAAACGTCTGCTTGAGCCATCGATCACCAATGAGATACTCAGGGAGGCCAAGGAGAAGGCGGACATCGAGTCCGTCAATGTGTTCGGAGAGAACCTTACACAGCTTCTGCTCTCTCCGCCTGTCGGACAAAAGCGCACAATGGCGGTCGATCCGGGTTTCAGGAACGGTTGCAAGATAGCCTGCCTCGATGAGCAGGGGAGTCTGCTTTACCACACGATAATATTCCCTCATCCTCCTCAGAATGAAAAGGTGAAGTCCATAATGGCCGTTTCCGGTATGGTCGAAGACTATGGAATCGAAGTGATTGCGATCGGCAACGGAACAGCCTCCAGGGAAACGGAGGACTTTATCCGCAAGGTCGGCCTGCCTGAGAATGTGAAAGTCTACACCGTCAGCGAGGACGGCGCGTCGATATATTCGGCATCTGAAGTCGCGAGGAAGGAGTTTCCGGATGAGGATGTAACGGTTCGCGGCGCGGTTTCAATCGGCAGACGCCTGATGGATCCTCTCGCCGAGCTGGTCAAGATTGATCCCAAGTCCCTTGGAGTCGGTCAGTATCAGCACGATGTGGATCAGAATCTGCTTCGTGAGAAACTTGACAATACTGTGATAATCTGTGTCAACAGTGTAGGCGTCAACCTGAACACGGCCAGTTCATATCTTTTGAGCTACGTATCAGGAATCGGCCCCGCACTTGCCTCCAACATCATTTCCTATAGGAATGAAATCGGAGGATTCACCTCCCGCGACCAATTGCGCAAAGTTGCCAAGCTGGGACCAAAATCCTTCGAGCAGTGCGCCGGATTCCTTAGAATCCACGGGGCGGAGAATCCTCTGGACAATTCGGCAGTGCACCCTGAGTGCTACCACATAGTCGGCAGAATGGCTCGCGACCTCGGAATTTCGGAAAAAGAACTTGTCGGTAACGAGGAACAGATAAAGAAGATCGATCCTTCAGATTACATTGAAGGAGATTTCGGACTTCCGACAATCAACGACATACTGAAGGAGCTTGCGAAGCCGGGACGAGATCCTCGCCAGGCCGCGCAAGAATTCAGTTTTGCGGACGACATACACGAAATTGACGACCTGAAGACCGGGATGGAACTTCCCGGCATCGTAACCAATGTGACAGCGTTCGGAGCGTTTGTGGACATAGGAATCCACGAGAACGGCCTCATCCATATCTCCCAGCTGCATGGAGAGAAGCTAAAACTCCATCAGAGGATCAAGGTGAGCGTACTGAATGTGGATCTGGAGAGAAACAGGATTTCCTTAAGGCTGCTGAAGGACAAGTCTATTCAAAACTGAGCGGTCTCGGACGGAGGCGTTCTTCCCCTTCGCAGACTTTGCCATCCATCGCTGCAGGGCGTCCGTTGACGAACACCATTTCGATTGAGCCGCGCAGCCTGGTCCCTTCGTAAGGACTCCAGCCGCATTTCGAGGCTGTACCTTCGACTGAATACTCCTTATCGGGATCTATTACGGTCAGGTCTGCGAAATTTCCGATCTTCAGAACGCCTCTGTCCCTTATCCCGAAGATTTTCGCCGCTTTTTCCGAATATGCCTCCGCTATTCTTGTCAGAGGAATTCCTGATTCGCGGGCGATCGTCAGAGCGAGGGGGAGGGAATACTGGATTGACGGTATGCCGGACGGGCAGGCCAGATATGTCTTTTCCTTTTCTGACAGCGGATGAGGGGCGTGGTCGGAGCCGATTGTGTCGATCACTCCTTCTGCAAGGGCTTTCCGCAAGGCTTCCTTGTCCTCAGCTGACTTTATGGCCGGATTGCATTTCATCCTGCCTCCAAGCCGGCTGTAGTCTTCGTCGCAAAGCCAAAGATAATTGGCTGAGGTTTCAGCGGTTATGTTCGGGTTATGGATCTTTGCGGCGCGGATCATCTCCACTTCTTCTTTTGTCGTGACGTGAAGCACGTGGAGCGATGTCCCAAGTTCCATTGCCATCTCCAAGGCTTTGATTGTTGACATAATACAGGCTTTGCGGCTGCGTATTTCAGGATGTGAGCGGAAAGGTATCGCGTCTCCTGACAATTCGGCCGCAGCTGTCAAGTTGGCTCTTATGATTCCCTCGTCTTCGCTGTGGATTAGGATCGGCTTTCCCTTGATTCCGAACAGTTGCCTTAGTGCGCTGTCCCGGTTGACCAGCATATTCCCTGTAGATGATCCCATAAACACCTTGATCCCTCCGAATAGAGATCCCAAGCCTTCGGAGAGATATTCAATGATCCTGCCGGCATTGTCGTTGGTGGCGCCGAGGTGGAAGCCGTAGTTGATCCGTGAGGAGACTTTCGCCCTTGAGAGTTTGTCTTCAATAGCCTCTATCGTAACTGCAGGTGGAGATGTGTTCGGCATATCAATGAATGAGGTGATGCCGCCGAGAAGGGCCGCTTCGGATTCGCTTGCGATGTCGGCTGCATTCGTCAATCCTGGCTCGCGGAAATGCACGTGGGCGTCGATACCTCCCGCCATCAGAATCTTACCCTTCAGGTCGATGACTTTGGCGTTTGAGTTGGCCTGAAGGGGGATTTCTTCGTACCATATTCCTGAGATGCGGTCATCATCAATGGCAAGGGTACCTTTCCTTGAAGAGGCTCCCGTCACAATGACCGCATTTTTCAGAAGGAACCTTCCCATCCCCTATCCTTTTCGGTTGAATTTCCTGAACTTGAGCCTGATTACTCCCCAGAACGCTTCACCGAAAATTCCGCTGCTCATCTTCGATGTGCCCAACTGTCTGTTAATGAATATTATAGGCACCTCTACGATCTGGAAGCCAAGTTTGTAAGCAGTGTATTTCATCTCAATCTGGAAACCGTAGCCCTTCATACGCACGTCATCAAGGTCAATCGCCTCAAGAGCCTTCCGGCTGTAGCAGACGAAGCCCGCTGTGCAGTCATGCACCTTTATTCCGAGGACACCGTGGACATACTTGGATGCGAAGTAGGACATAAGTATTCTTCCGATCGGCCAGTTGACGACGCTGATTCCGTTGCAGTAGCGTGAGCCTACTGCGACTCCGCCGCACTCTCTGGCGGCTTCATAAAGCTTCGGGAGGTCGTCAGGGTTGTGTGAAAAGTCAGCGTCCATTTCCGTAATGAAGTCATAGCCGTGCTCAAGGGACCACTTGAATCCTGTGAGATAAGCTGTTCCCAGCCCCTGCTTTCCGGAGCGCTCGATGATGAAGAGTTTCTCCGGGAACTCCACCTGAATCCTCTTTACGATAGCGGCTGTTCCGTCAGGAGAACCGTCGTCTATAATCAGTGCATTGAAATCTCCTTCAAGTGAGAACACCTTGCGGATTATGGCCTCGATGTTCTCTTTCTCGTTGTATGTCGGTATAATTACAAGTTTTTTGTCCATAATAGTTATTGAGTTTGGCAAAACTTCTTTTATGTTTTACAAATATATCAATTTAAAAGGATTTTCCTTATTTTTGCCATATTTAATGAATAGTTTGCTTTTTACCGTTAGTAAGTGATGAACAGGTTAAGGTGACTGCCGGGAATCTCCGCGCAGAAAGTGAAGTCGCAAGGGTTGAATTTCTTGATGCCGCTTCTTTCAAGAGCACGGCAAGCATCAGGAAGATCGCCGCTTCCGCTTCCGCGCCATTCACTATGATATATTCAAAGACGACTGAACTCAGCTTCGGCAGATTCGCGCTTGAGCGTTTTCTCTCGATAGCCGAGGATTCTTCGGCTGCGATGGTTTATGCCGACCATTTCAATGAGACTGATGGCGAACGAGTCTTCGCGCCTGTCATCGACTGCCAGTTCGGCGCCCTCAGGGATGACTTCGATTTCGGGTCCGTGCTCATCTATCGCACCTCCGCTCTCAAGGAGGCAGTGGCCAGGATGGATGTTGACTACGAGTATGCCGGCTTGTATGACCTTCGTCTTAAGGTTTCCCAGAAGGGAAGTCTTGTGCACATAAATGAATACCTCTATTATGAAATCGAGAACGACACACGCAAATCTGGCGAAAAGCTTTTCGACTATGTGGACCCTAAGAACCGGGCTGTGCAGGTCGAGATGGAAAAGGCCTGCACCCGCCACTTGAAGGACATAGGAGGCTTCCTGGAGCCTTCGTTCAAGGATGTTCGTTTTGACGAGGGGAATTTCGAATATGAAGCCTCTGTCGTAATCCCTTGCAAGAACAGGGTCCGCACCGTGGCTGACGCCATATCTTCCGCCCTGAATCAGAAGACCTCCTTCAAGTATAATGTCATTGTGGTCGATGACAATTCCACTGACGGATCTGTCGATGTGATAAAGAAGTTCGCCTCCGATCCGAAACTTGTGTACATCGCCCAGGACAAGAGCTACCACGCTATCGGAGGCAACTGGAATGCCGCCCTGCACCATCCGAAGTGCGGAAAGTTCGCTATACAGCTCGATTCCGATGATGTTTATTTCGACGAGAACACCGTGCAGAAGTTCGTGGACGCTTTCTACGCTCAGAATTGTGCTATGGTGGTCGGAACCTACAGGATGACCAATTTCCAGATGGAAACCCTGCCTCCGGGAATTATCGACCATCGCGAGTGGACTCCTGACAATGGCCGGAACAATGCCCTTCGCATCAACGGCCTGGGCGCTCCTCGCGGATTCTATGTCCCGATGCTCCGTAAGATCAATTTCCCTACAACCAAGTATGGTGAGGACTATGCGGTAGGTCTGCGAGTCTCGAGAGAGTACCAGATCGGACGAATTTACGATGTCGTCTATAATTGCCGCAGATGGGACGATAATTCCGATGCATCTCTGGACATCGACAAGGTCAATGCTAACAACCTGTATAAGGATAGGATACGTACCTGGGAACTCCAGGCGCGCATCAAAATGAACTCTGAGAAGTAGAAAATATTTCAAAAAAATCGCGTGAAATATTTGGTAGTTTAAAAATAATGCTTACCTTTGCAATCCCGTTCGCAAGTCGAATGGGATTTTTTGACAAGTTCATTGAAAAGACTGAAGAGAAGTACAAGCAAAAGTACCGAGAATGAATAA
>CAYFVE010000062.1:0-14080 GCA_964346605.1 uncultured Muribaculaceae bacterium
CCCACTCTTGGTCACCGGGACGAAGGCCTTGCTTGCGTAGACCTTTCTGCTCGTATGGCTTGAGGGAAGGATCATAGACGAAGTTGTCAGTGATGGTCACCCCATCTCCGATGTGAGGGTACTGGTGCATATGCCCCTGAACGATTCCCTGGGCGACGAATCCGATGTTCTCAACTTGTGCGCAGATGTTGAGAGCACCGTGTTCGCACTGTTGGATGACGTCCGGCAGTCCGTCCGGACGATGCATTTCGGCAAACTGGGTCTCCTGGTCGATGTACGTCTGGTCCCTTTCGACTCGGAGGTCTTCCCACATATCGGCGAACTGCTGTGTGAGGCCTACGACCGTTCCGGCCTGGATGTCGAAGTCACCGGCGTCGTACCATGCACCGACCGCGAGGTTAGGGATGTGCTCAAGAGACTTGTACTTGGTGTAGGTTTCCTCCGGCTGTGAATATCCATCCATCTGCTGATAGCCGACAGGTGCTTGAAGAGCGTCGTCCATATGGGAGCGGCCGTGCCAGATGCGGTAGCCTTCCCTTACCTCCATATGGTCCATCTGAGCCGGAAGCCAAACGTCCATGGTAGTGGTCCACTTGCCGTCATAGACGTTTTTCCCGATCGGGAAGACATTGGTTCTTTCGCCTTTATATTCAATGCAATAGAGGCCAGGCTCCTTTACTTCCGAGAAATCGGTTCTGGCATAGTTGTACCTGTTGTTGAAGACGCCCCATTCCTTGACGGAAGGGGTGAGCACGACCTTTTCTGAGCCATCCTCCATAATACGGATGATCTTCGCTGTCGCAGCGACCTTGTCGTTGCGGTCAAGTTCGAGTACGGAGACTTTCTTCTGACCGGGAACGTAACCTATCTGGGAGAATCCTATGTTAGGTTTCCTGATCCATGAAGGGTCGCTGTAAGGCTCTATGTACCATTGTGCGACCGTTCCGGTTTTGCCGGCAGGGAAGATGGTCCTGACGACGAATGTTCCGTTCTGAGAGAGGTTTCTTCCGTCGAAGAGATTGATTTCTCCTTCCCTTCCCTCGATGCTGACCCTGAGGTCCTTGTCTTCAGGAGCGATCACGAGTTTCTTTCCCTTCGCGATCGGATCGGCGACGATGAATTCGTTCCTCCCTCGGTCGTCGAATGTGGAGAGACCGAAGAATTGGGTGATTTTCTCGCTGGTCGGATGCATCGTGGTGACGCTTGATGGATGCCTTGGAAATATCTCCGTGCGGCCATCGATCAGATAGGTCTTTCCGAAATAGGTGGCCGGGAAGAACTCTATGTTCATTCCGGCCTTTCCCTTTAGGAACTCAGGAACCGGCTTGTCTATGCTCGCTGTCATCGTGTAGCCCTTGCCATCGGCCTTTACGGCTACGGTCGTCTTGAAATCGTAGTCCGGGTAATTGAGGACAACGCTGATCGTTCCGGTTTTCGTGTCCACTGTGCGGCTCACGATTTCAGGATAGATGTCCCATTGCTCCGGAGTGTTCATCAGTCTGATTCCTCCTCCGGTGCTGACGCGCACGCCGCGCATAATGAGTTCGATACCCGCGGTCTTTTCGTCGCAGAACATTCCATCGTATTTGTTACTGTAGACCAGGACATTGACTCCGGTCTCCTCGAAGTACTCGAGGTCATTGATCTTCAGGTTCTGTGCGCCTGAATTGAAGTTTGCAGTCAACAGCGCAATGCTTGCTGCCGCCAAAGTTTTGATTTTCATAAATTTGAGTTAAAAGTATTGTATGATTTATTCTGGTCTGCGCATAGGAGCGGGCTTGATCGGTTCTCCCATAGAAGAGTCTTCTTCTTCGGCATCGTTGAGTTTGAACAGCATAAATTCAGGTTTATCACTGGTGTAAGGAGTCCATTCGCCTCCATCAGGACCGTTGGGGTCACCATACTTGGCGAAGTTCACCCAACAGGTCTGCATATACTCGGAGAGATCCCAGTCGCCTTTCGTCCAAGGCCTCCAGCAGTTTTTGAGAGACTTGAAGACGTACCAGAGGTCGGAAGAGTGGAATGCGCCTTTCAGGACATTCTTCCGGCTTCCGTCGTTAGGAAGAGGACGGGCGAATTCGTAGGCATAGGCCTTGCCACCCTTCTCCTCTCGGTTCAGGCAGAAGTCAGCGATGCTCTTGTCCATGCTTCCGGCGTCGTTGAGCGTATAACCGATCATATACGGGACCTCTGCAAGCGTTCCGTCGAGGGCGGCCTGGTCGAAGGTCTTGGTCATCGTGTAACCGTCGATGTAGGCTGAGACGGGACCGCCTGCAAGCCGGTTTCTTTCGCCTGTAACCGCGGCGCATATCGTACCGAGAGAATATATCGTCTCGGTTGAAGCCGCGCGCATCTTCTTGAGGTCGGTCAGGTTCGCCCAGTCGGTGATCTTCTTGATCTCCTGCTCAACTTCCTTGAGGTCAGGCATCTGGGCATAGAATGAAGTCGGGTCTGTCACAAGTCCGTTGCCGCTCATAATGACGGCCTTGCTGAACATCCCTCTTGAGAGAGGGGAGGCGCATAAATTCTTGACGCTTCTTGAACCTGCGCTCTGGCCGAAGATCATTATATTGTCCGGATCTCCTCCGAATTGTGCGATGTTGTTTTTGACCCATTTGAGAGCCTGGATTTGATCCAGAAGACCGAAATTGCCTGTGGCGTGTTCCGGATCCTCGGCGGAGATCTCCGGATGGGCGAAGAATCCGAAAGGTCCGACTCTGTAGTTGAATGTAACCAGGACAACGTCTTTGCCTGCGAATTCCTCTCCTGCGAATTCGGGTTCGGAACCCCATCCTTCCCTGAGTCCTCCTCCGAAGATCCAGAATGCGACAGGCATCTTCCTGTCAACCTTTCCCGGAGCTTTGGTGTAAACATTCAGGTAGAGGCAGTCCTCACTGTATGGCGACTCGTCACCGTAGCCCCATTCGGTAGTGTATCCTCCTGGGTAGTGCACATTCTGATACGGAGGATGGCCGAACCTGTCGCAGATCCTGACACCATCCCAAGGCACTACGGGCTGTGGAGCCCTCCATCGGTTTTCACCGACAGGAGGCGCTGCGAACGGGATTCCCTTGAAGACGGTAACACCTTTAAGGTCTGATGCGACACCCTGCACCCGGCCGCCCTCGATGTTGAGGACAGGGCCCGGCGCTTCCTTTGCACTGCAGGCTGCAAGAGCCAGCGCTGCAAGAATAATCAGTATTCTTTTCATAATTCATTCATTATTTTACGAAATATCTATTGCCTAGTACGAGCTTGTCGCCCGAATCATCAACCTCCCAGAACTGAGGCTTCCTCGGGCCGTTGCCATCTGCGTGATGCACTACATAGATGAGTTTGCCTTCGAATGTCTTGAAAAGCATTCCGTGACCTGAATTGTTGGCGAGGAAAGGCTCCGGCTCCTGAATCCAAGGCCCAGAGATTTTGCCTGACTCTGAGTATGCGATACCTTGAAGGTATCTTTCAGTTCCCCAGGTTGACCACAGCATACCTAGTTTTCCGGTCTGTGTACGGAACATCTGAGGACCGTCGGTGACCCAGCCTGGCATTTTCAGGCCGAAGGTGGCCTCTCCGATGGAATTCATTTCCTTTGACCAGGAAGCTTCTGACGCGCGGAACATCGTGACAGGAGTTTCGGAAACTGTATATGAAAGATCCGGCGCCAGTTCAATATAGTCCATAGTGCCATCGATTATCTGTGTCCATTCGTGGACGAAAATCATATAGATCTTGCCATCCTCTTCATACAGGGTGCCGTCGATGCAGTCCCAGTCGTGTGGCTGATAGTCGTAGCCTGGCTTCTTTGCAAAACTGACGAACGGTCCTTCAGGGGAATCCGAGCGAAGGATATAGGTCTGGTTGTGAGGTACATTATATCTTCTCGGAACTTGTTCGATCAGATTTGAATGATCGTTCCAAGTGCCGGCATAGTAGTATTTGTCTCCTATCTTGTGGATTTCGGCGGCGGCGCAGAAGCCTGGCCCGCCGTTGCCCGGATCAAACCAAAGGCCTTCTATGTCTATCACATTATACGGCCCGGTCCATGTCTTCAGGTCCTTGCTCCTGTACTCCATTCCTCCGGAGGAAGTCAGGTAGTAAGTTTTCGTTTCCGGGTCAGCATAAATGTACGGGTCGCTCATCGAGAGGTCTTCAAAGGCGGTCTCCTTCGGCTCCGGGATCTTGTATTCCATTCTTCTGCGTCGCCTGACAGTGTCGCTGATGTTGCCTCCGAAGTTTCTCTGCCCGATGTCAGCCGGAGGCGCCACCTCTCCCGGTTTTATGACCGGATACTCATTTTCTGCCGTGTACCGGGCCTGCTTCAGGTTGTTAGTGCAGGAAACCGCTGCGGCGAGGATCAGCGGAACCGCCGAGTATAATAAAGCCTTGTTCATGATTATGTCTTTTGAGCTTGTTATTTGCGATAAACAATCAGTTTTCCACTTTCCTTTCCGGGAACGACCTTCATCATCAGGGTGCTGGTGACGGAGGTGCCTGTGCCCATCAGGGTCAGGGTGGATGTCACTGTCGGCTTTGGATCGGTCTCGGATGAGATGAGTTCCTTTGCAGTCAGAGCGCCTTCCCAGAGGACAGGGCCGTATGAGTGGTTGAGAACCCAGTTGCCGGGTTCGATGCCATCGAAGACATATTCATCGACGCCGTCCTTGAGCATCAGGATTTTTGCATCCGACGCCTGACGATAACCGGAATTACCCCTAGGGCCTTCTCCGCGCTTCTGAAGTTGGATTTCGGCTCCGCTGCCCATCGTGGCCAGAGTGTTCTCATCGTATTTCTCAAGACCGCAGTCGAATGCTTCAACTTCGAAGTAATATTCAGGAGCGGTGTTGAGGCTATGCATATAGAGGGTGTTCTTGCCATAGACTATATAGCTGTTGTAGAGTTTTTCCGGCTCGATGCCGTAGCGGATGACATAACCGTCGGCGCCTGGAACTGGGGACCAGAGAAGATTCGCTTCCCGGCGGTCTTCCGGATTGCGGACAACCTTGAAATCGGAGACCTTGGTGGTCTTCATCTTAGGGGTCGTTCCGAATATTCTCAGATCCTTGATGCTGAATTTCGCCTTGTCGTAGGTCGCGATGTTCGTAACCTTTACGTAGCGTGCTTCTAGAGGCTTTTCGAACTCGTTGTAGTCGTGTTTGAGTTCCAGATTGTTTTCCGGCTTGTCGATCACCTTCGTCCAGTTCCTGCCGTCCTTGGAGACAGAGACTTCATAGCACTGGTAGCGGGTGTCGGGGCCATACTGAGGAGCGGCAGGCGTTCCGCCGCCCATTCCGAATGCCGGACGCTCAGGCTGTTCCGCACCTATATGATCCCAGTTGATCTGGATGGCATTGATACTTGCTGAAGCTCCGAGGTCAACCATAAAATACTCGCCTGGATCTCCTGTCTCAGCCGCCCAGCAGGTAAGGAAGTCCTCGTCCAGGGCGAAGATCGGACGATGGTTCCCGAATGTGGAGGAGACTTCCGTCCTTTTCTTGTAGGAAAGGAGTTTCCATCCGGTGTAGTTGTCCGCGCCTCCTGCCTTTCTTTCAGCAGGGTAGTACTGAGGATAGTCGCCGTAGCCGGCGTCGGAGTACATAACTCCTTCGGCATCGACAGCCGCAGGATAGATCGCGAGTTCAGACCCGCGTCCTCCTTCACCGTAGCGCGCCGGGATCATGCAGATTGTCCAGAGATTGCCCTTCTTGTCGTGGAAGGTGCTTCCGTGGCCTGCACCGACCTGGAAACCGCTTGTCTTGAATGTCAGAGGGTTATGCTCAGAGTAAACGAACGGACCGGTAGGGCTGTCGGAAACATAGACTCCGTGGGAGTATGATATGAACTCCAGGCCGATCGCCGCATACTGGAGATAGTACTTGCCGTTATGTTTGGTCATCCAAGGACCTTCGATCCAAGGGAGTTCCTCCGGATTGTACTCGCGTCGTCCGCCGAAAATGGAGTATATGACATCCTCGGGCTTCCTGACCTCGAATCCGTGATTCTTTATGTCGCTGAAGAACAGAGGAACAGGCTGAGTCTTCTCCTTGAATGTCCTGGTGTCCAGCTCAACGACCTGGAAAGGCATTATCTGGGACCAACCGAAATAGAGATAGAGGCGGCCGTCATCATCTGCGAACAGGTTGGCATCTCCGTATCGGTCGCTGCTGAGTTCCCCGGTCTTCTCCCATATGCCCTTCTTGGGATCGACAGCCTTATAGACATTCCTGTTGTTCATCGAACATCCTATGAGTTCTCCGTTGAATTCGACGACGGAGACGACGCCGGCGGGATAGTCAGGAGCGTCCACATAGGTCCAGTTCTGGAAGTCGTCCGAGTACCAGTAGCCTTTTCTGTGGGATACGAAGAGGTAGTAGTCATCCTGAAAGATGAGAACCACAGGCTCGCCGCCTCGTATGGCTCTTTCATTGCCGACCAGCACGTCCAGGGGATTTGCGAAAGTGTGTCTTGTCTGCGCGTTCAGGGATACACCCAGGAACAGGGCGGCCGCGACTGCAAGAATCAGGTGGAGTTTTGATGTTTTCATAAAAAAGTTATTTGTGTTTTGTGTTGTTGCCGTGGCATTTCATAAAGTTACATCAATCATCATTCACAGACTTTTGAAATCGGACCAAAAAATATATTGAATCTTTCATTCCATACATAAAAGGGATGTCAGCCTCCATAAGCTGACATCCCGACAAACAACCAAACTATTTTAATTACCAACCAGGGTTCTGGACAATATTCGGATTTACGTTCATTTCAACGCGCGGGAACGGCATCAGTTCATTCTTGCCGGCCTTGAAACCATAGACATCGTTGTAACTGTCCCAGGTGACATAAAGTTCGTGAGGCTTGCTCGGATCCTCCGCGTTCCTGTCGTGCGCCGTAGGGATTGACTTGCCCTGCTCGCCAAGGATTTTTTCCGCATCTCCCCAACGTACCAGGTCGAAGAATCTCGTGCCTTCGAGGTACATCTCAAGACGCTTCTCTTTTTTGACTTCATCCATTGTCAGGGATGAACTGACGTGTTGTGAACCTGCTCTGTTCTGGATTGCCTGGAGATACTGCAGGCCGTCATTGTCGTTTGTCATGGCGCAGGCTTCCGCATAGAGCAGCAGGACTTCAGCGTAACGCATCACGACGTGGTTCTGCTGGGTGTTGGTGTTGTCGTTGGCAATCAGGTCGCTGCGTAAGGGCGCCATCTTGTAGGACCAGTATCCCGCGTTTCCGAACACTCCTGCGGTAAGGCCCCTCTTTTCAGACATAGCCTTCTGTTCTTTTGTCATTTCAGGAGTGTCGTCATCGTAGGACATATTGTAGATCAGGTCGTCGAAGGTCAGGATCCAGGCCTTGCGGCGGTATGAATCCATTCCGTCATTGGCGATGAGTGCCTCGGCAAATGACTTTGAAGGGTTGATTCCGCCCCATCCGACGTTAGGAATCGTCTCAAGTGGAAGCCTGATGTCACGCCAGAAGCAGGAGGAATTCTGCTGGCCGTGATAGCCTCCGCTCAGGAATCCTGGATCATTGCCCGGATTGTTGATGTAGTTGAGTTCGAAGACCTTCTCTTCGCAGCCGTCGCCAGCCATATGGAAGATATCGACCATCCTGGAACCGTCAACAAGGGCATACTTGCCTGAGGAGATGACAGCTTTGAGATTCTTCTTGGCGCCTTCCCAGTCTTTCTTGAATATCTTGGCCTTGCCGGCAAACGCCAGGGCGGCCTCTTTTGTGAATCTGATGGAGAGATCCCCGTCGTTCAGACCCGCCTTTGAAGGAAGGTGTGCCGCGGCTTCCTCGAACTCGTCGATGCAGAAGTCGAGAACTTCTCCCGGCTTCGAGTTGGAAGGCCTGTCGGCTCCGTCAAGAAGATGATCCACAAGCGGGGGTGTGCCCCAAAGTTCAGCAAGTTCGAAGTGTGCCCAAGCACGCACCATTTTCGCTTCAGCGATTGCACGGTCGATCCTTTCGTCGGTTCCGTACTCAAAATTCGTGATGACGAGGTTCGCTGAATATATAGCCTGATAGAATCCGTTATACTGAGTGTTGACAGGGGTGTTGGTGTAGTCGAACGAAGGACGGAACTCGTTGATCTCAAGGCCGAATACGTGGTCGCTTTTGTGGCCTGACCCATAATAGATGTCATCTGAAGGGGAATTCTTCAGAACGAAGAGAGGTTCTGCTATGCACCATCCGATGTTGAAGTCGCCGGCGCCGAAAAGCAGTGCCTTGAACATTCCTTTGTAAGCGGCGAGGGCTGCGGACTCTGCATCCTCAGGAGTCTTGTAGAAGTCGTCATAGGCGACCACTCCCTTCTGAGGGATTTCAAGCAAATCCTGACTGCAGGAAGCGCTTCCAAGCGCAGCGATAATCATCAATCCAAAAATGTATTTTTTCATATCAATGTACTTATTGGGTTCATTAGAAAGAGAGATTCACACCGAAGACAGCCTTTCTTGAGGTAGGGTAGGAACCCTTGTCGAAACCGAGGCTGTTGACATTTCCTGAAGACGCCGTCTCAGGATCGAATCCAGGATACTTGGTGAACACGAAAAAGTCATCAAGAGAAGCGAACATACGGAGATTCGCCAGTCCGGTTTTCTGGAGAATGTGGCGAGGGAAGGAATATCCGAGCTGGATCTGCTTGATCTTGAAATACGAACCGTCAAACAGGTTGGCGGTCGATCCCCAGAACTTGTTGTCAAGTGAGAGTTCCTTTGAAGAAGGGAACTTCGAGTTGTGGTTGGACGCGGTCCATCGTTCATTGTAGAAGTACTCAAGGGAGTTGATTCTAGGATGTTCCGTACGATAGACGCAGGAGTAGATGTCGTTGCCGGCGACTCCGTTGCCGAACAGCGTGAAATCCCAGTTCTTGTAGCCGAGATTGATGGTGAGGCCGAAAGTGGCCTTTGGCATACCGCTTCCGACATTGTCAAGGTCGGCGGAAGTGACTTCACCGTCATTGTTGACATCCTTGTATTTTCCCTTTCCGGTTTCTGGATCCACACCTTCGTATTGATAGCCTCTCATATACCATACCGGATAGCCTTCCTCAAAATAGGTGATTAACTCGAAGTTGGAGAACGTTGCTCCTGGAATGCGTCCGACCGTAGGGTCCAGATATGTGACCTTGTTGTCGAGAGTTGCGATGTTGCCGTTGACGCTGTAGCGGAAACCTCCGATATTGTCTTTCCATCCGAGCTCGAATTCAAGACCCTTGTTCTCGACAGAACCTGCGTTGACTGTAACGCGGCTTACTCCGATTTCAGATACAGGCTTGATCGGTACGAGGAGGTCCTTTGTCTTCTTTAAGTAATAGTCAGCGCCGAGTGTGAGACGGTTGTCGAGAAAACGGGCGTCAAGACCGAAGTCCATCTGCTCGGAGGTCTCCCAGGTAAGGTCTGGGTTCGCATAACCTGATGGAGCGGAACCGGTCTGGAAGGTCTTGTCGGTCAGGCTGTACTGATACTTTTGTCCGTTGAGGGCGATTGACGCTGTGTAAGGGTATTCGCTCAGGACTGATATGTTGCCGTTGCGTCCCCAGGAAGCGCGGAGTTTGAGGAGAGAGACCGAGTGGTCGCTTACGTTGTCCTTGAAGAAGTGCTCGTTGCTGATGGTCCAGCCGGCTGAGAATGAAGGGAAGTAACCCCAGCGGTTCGCTTTTGATAGTTTCGATGAATCGAAGGCGTCAGCGCGGAAGTTAGCCTGGAAGTTGTAGCGGTTGTCATAGTTCCAAGTGAGACGTCCGAAGTAGGCTATGCTTGTTGATGTGCCCGGTACTCCTCCGGAGAGTGTCTTTGTCTCTGTTCCGTTTCCATAGGCTATGTAGCGGAAATTATCGGCATATCCGGTAAGAGGATCTTCTCCTGTGATGGAGCCTCCGTTGCTGAAGGTTTCATTCTTGATGAATGACATACCGGCCATCAGACCGAAGTTGTTTTTTGCGAGATTGAATGTGTAGTTCGCGAAATTCTCCCATTGGTAATAGCGGCTGTTGGAAGTCGTGGAACTGACCTTGTAGGTCTCTGAGTGGGCTTTCGCATTGGCGTAATACGGATCCTGATAGTCGCTGCTGTAGTTCTGTCCCAAGCGGAATCCGAATCGTGAGGTATAGACGAGTCCCTTCAGCGGCATAAAGTTGGCGAACATAGTTCCACGGACGTTTATACCGGTGTTCTTAGCTTGGGATCGGTCTATGAACATCAGAGGGTTGGCAGCATCGCTCTCAACGAGCTTGGAAGTAGCATAGTACTTCCCGTCCGCGTTCTTATAGACCTGGATACCCTTTGCGATGGCATCCTTCATTCCTGCTGACAGTTCGCTTTCGTTTTCATAGACGACTGGAGTTAGAGGATCCATAATCGTCGCGCCGAGAAGCGATGATCCTGAATACTCGGAATGCTCGCCGACTGACTGGGTGTCGTATTTCTCAAAGGAGGTATTGGTGCCCACGGTCAGCCACTTTTTGATCTTGTACTCTGCGTTGACCTGTGCGGAAAGACGCTTGTAAGTGTCTTTTTTCCCGACGACGATACCGTCGCTGTTGTAGTTGGCGATTGTGACGAAGTACTTGCTGCGGTCGTTGCTGCCTTGCACACCGATGGTGTGCTGATAGGTGAATGAAGGATTGAAGACGACGTCAGCCCAGTTCGTGTCGGTTTTGCCGTTGTAGCCGTAGATATTGGCAAGGTCTTCTCTTGTGAACTGCTCCGCCTCCGTCATAAAGTTGATGTATTCCTCTGCATTCAGGACGTGAGCCTTCTTTCCCAGACTGTTGCGGGTCACTTGGAAGTTGTAGAAAACCTGTCCGTCGCTGCTGCTTCCGCTCTTGGTTGTGATCAGGACGACTCCGTTTCCGGCCTCTGCACCGTAGATGGCCGCCGATGCCGCATCCTTCAGGATTTCCATAGATTCGATCATTGATGGATCGAGGTACTGGATGCTGCTGACCTTGAGGCCGTCGACGATGAGCAGCGGTCCGATGTTGCTTGAGTTTGATGAATATCCGCGGACACGGATGTCTGAACCGGCTCCGGGGGCTCCTGATGAGTTGAGGACCGTGACACCTGCCGCTTTTCCCTGAAGCGCCAGGGCGGCGTTCTCTGATGATCGGTTGACAAGGTCTTCGGAGCGTACCGAAGCCACGGCTCCTGTGACGTCGCTCTTCTTCTGGACGCCATAACCGATCACCACGGTTTCCTCGAGGAATTCGTTGTCTTCTTCAAGGACAATGTTGAAATCAGTCTTTCCTTCTGTCGGAATGACCTTTGAGGCGTAGCCGATGCAGGAGACATTGATGTTCGCTTCTGAAGGAACGCTCAGAGTGAACCTTCCGTTGACATCTGTCACCGCACCGGTTGAAGTGTCGCCGACGACGAATACCGAGGCTCCGATTATCGGAGCTCCGTTGGCGTCAGTTACTGTTCCCTTGATTGGATGGTTCTGGGCGAACAAGCCCGGACTTGTTGCGGCAAGCAGGAGAATCGCCGCCACCGCTTTCAATAATAACTGTTTTACCATACTTCTGTTATTTGATGATAATTAGGTATCTCAAATGCTTTTTAATGCCTTGGCTTCCGCTCTGAAAGCCTGTACGAAGTAAGGAAAACGTTTTAAATAGAAATAAAAAAATATGAAGAAAAAATGCAAAATAATGAAATGGCCCTCAGAAAAACATGAAAACAGCAAGCGGTTTGAATACGGATTTGAAATTCCTGATTTGAAAACGACATAAAAGAGGCTGACATGAACCCCGAAAGTTAGACAAAAAACTTTCGGGGTTCACATCAATTTTTAGCCGGCTTGAATGTTATGTGCCACAGCCACAAGTCCGAACTTGATTTGAACCTTCGTGTTGGACTTCGGACGGAAGTGCTTGGAGCCGTGGTTTATGTCTGAAAATCAGTTGAAACGCTTCTCCAGAACGATGACTCCTGCTGAAAGCGATGGAACGTCAAGTGAAACTTTTCCGCTTTCTGAGCCGAGGGTCTTTGTCTTAAGTGCCACTGCGTCCTTGTCCGTCATCGAATTGGCGGCATCAAGCGTTCCGGGAGCGTAATATTTGTAGACAGCCTTCTCAAGCCCGGCCCAGTCGCCGCTGATTTCGAGTTTCCTTTCCGAATCAGATGCGTTCACTACCTTTACAATGACTTCCTTTCCATTCTCCGAGAGGGTTGTGACAATGCTCAGGTCCCCGGAATCCCCGCTCCAGGAAAGTCGATACTTGGAGAAATGGTCGTGCCAGAGTTTTGTGACCTGATAGTTCGGAGCCACGAAGACATCCTTGTAGTCGAAGTTTATGAACGCGTTGTTCCAATCAGGCATATCCGTCCTTCTGATGAAGAGGGCCGCTGCTCCGAGCTCCACGACAGGGGTGTTCTCACAGACGTTGAGGAAACCTCCCGCGAAGAGTCCTGTCCTCCAGTCTATGCTCTGGAGATTCCACTCTGAGATGAAGAGTTTTATGTTCGGGTTGGGACACTCGGCTATCATTCCTGCGTAACGGTTGTATTGCTCCTGAAGTCTTGCCGGGCCGGATGCATAGCCGTTTCTTTGTTCGTAGTGGTGGAGACTCAGGTAGTCGAAGAAGTTGCCGGATCTTTTCAGGAACTCTTCGTCCTCCTGAAAACCGCCGCAAGCAATGATCTTGATGTCCGGAGAAACCTTTCTCATCGCTTCCGAGAAGATTCTTACACACTTCTCATACTTTTCGATTCCCATTTCCCACATCTCGTTGTCGATTTCCCAGTACTTGACGTTGTACGGGTCAGGGTGGCCGTTGGCCGCTCTGACGCTGCCCCATTTGCCCGTGGCCGGCTCATTGCAGTAGGCGACCCAGTCCACAGCTTCCTGAAGGATGTCCTCGAATTCGGATTCCGGCCTTTCGAAGCCGACACTGACAACTATGACAGGTTCGGTGTTGACGGCTCGGCAGAACTTGATGAACTCGTCGGTTCCGAAGCAGTTCTGGTCGTAGTCCATCCACATCCAATGAGGCCAGCGCTCGCGGTCCTTCTGCTTTCCTATGCCCCATTTCCAGTGATACTGAGCGACATATCCGCCGCCCGGCCATCTGAGGCAGGTAGGCTGGAGGTCCTTTACGCTCTTGAATATGTCAGGCCTGAAGCCGCCGAGAGACTCGCCGGTCCCTGTCGTCATCGTCACCTGGTCAACCTGTATAGCGCCGCCTTTGACTCTGATTGCAAAGTCGGCGTCTCCAGAATACTCTCCGGCGCTCATGGTGAAGGAATACTCCTTCCACTCGCTTCCCGGACGTCCGAGAGTCTGGCTGGCAACGGCTTTGCCTCCGTTTGTCAAAGCGACGGAGAGTTCCGCAGTTCCGTCCCCCTTAGCCCAGAGTGAACCGATGTATTTTTCTCCGCATACAATGTTCTGGGGCCCTTGGGACACTCCTGAGAAGCCGTCAGCCGCCTCTATCTTCTGGGAATATCTCATATTGACGGCATCGTCCTTGACGAGAGAGAAGCTGCCGCCGCCGAAAGAGTTCCACTGCGGGGCTACATCCGGAATCGCAACGTCCGCCGGCATTCCGCTGAAGATAATCCGGTTTCCGCTCTTTATCTCGATGTTCCTGAAGAGGGCTTCAGTGTAGTTTACCCAAAGAGTTATCTCTCCGGAGCCGGTTCCGGCCAAGGATGTGGAAATCACCTTGCTGCCATCCCAGTATGCCTTGACCGACTTCCCCTTGCGGACAAGACGAAGTTTGTGCCAAGTCTGGCTTTCGTCGATCTGCCCTTGCGCCGCAATCTTCGAGACGACTGGGTCCAGAACTTCTACGGACCTTGTCCTTCCCCCATAGGACGGCACCTCTCTTGTGACCTTCCTCGAAAGCGAAAAGTTCGCCTCAGTCTCTTCCTTCTGGACCTTGGCAGCCGCCTGGGCTGCCCTGTCTGCCTGGATCATCGCTTCGGTCTGGGCCGGAGAGAACCTTCTTGACTCGTAATAAGGGTCGTGAATCCTGAAATAGACAGGTTCTCCCCGGGCATCGTTCATAAACTGGATGCGGATGTCCTCAAGACCTCCGCTCCAGGTTCTCCTGGCGCGTTTGGAGACCCTCCAG
>CAYFVE010000063.1:0-4368 GCA_964346605.1 uncultured Muribaculaceae bacterium
CTCCTGAGATGACCCAGGGAGGCTACATATACTCCCTCAACGGAAAAGTCGAGGATCCTGGCTCTGAAGAGGAAGTTAAGGCTGAACCTTCGGGAAGCGGCACGGAGGCAGATCCGTACAATGTCTCCAGGGCCCTCGATGTCACAAGGGCGCTTTCTTCCTACAACGGAAAGGATGACCTGACCTCAAGCAACTCCAAGGAAGCCTTTGTCAAGGGTATTGTCAGTGAACTCGGAGATTTCTCCGCAGAATACGGAAACTACACGTACTACATCACAGACGGCGGCGGGACAACCGCAAGACTTTACGTTTTCTACGGCAAGGCCCTCAAGGGTGCGAAATTCGAGTCTGCCGGCCAGCTTAATGTCGGTGACGAGGTGATTGTCAAGGGCACCCTTGTCAACTATTCCGGAAAGACTCCGGAGTTCACCGCAGGCAACGAGCTTGCCAGTCTCAACGGTGAGACCGGCACGGAACCTGATCCTCCTGTACTGGAAGAAGTCAAGACTGTTACCATCGCGGAGTTCAATGCTGCGGAAGTGTCCGAGACCCAGCCTTATCAGCTGACGGGCAAGATCAGCGGCGACTTGAATGACAAATACGGCAACTTCGATCTGGTGGATGAGACCGGAACTGTCTATGTCTATGGACTCACTGCAACCAACCTTGGGTTCGGGGCTAAGAATGACCAGTCCTTCGCGTCCCTCGGCCTGAAGGTCGGCGACACTGTCACCCTCATCGGATTCAGGGGAGTATATGACGGCAAGACAGAGGTCCTCAGCGCATACTATGTCAGCCACGTCGCCGGAGAAGGAGACACGACCGACTATACTGCGTTCGAGTCCAGGACTGTAGCCGGATTCATTGCCGCCGCCGATGCGGAGAACTACTTCAGGCTGACAGGAACGGTCAGCAACTACAATGTCAGTTCCTGCCGCTTCGACCTTACGGACGACTCCGGTTCTATCTATGTGTACTCTGTCAACAACTCCTCCGAGTGGTCGGACAAGATCAAGAACGGCGGAACAGTCGAACTCGCGGGAAAATATTCCTACTACGAGAAAGACAAGAAGCACGAAGTCGTCAGCGCCCACATCATTTCCTATATTCCCGGTGAAGGAGGAGAGGATAATCCGGGCGGCACCGCCGAAGAGACCGAAGACGGAATCAAGATCACGTGGTCAAGTCAGGAGGACTGGACGGGTGTCGTCGAGAAAGCCAATGTGATAAGTCTCTCGGCCGGCGGCTTCACAATTACGGCGGACAAGAACGGAAAGGGTTCCAACGCCCCTACAGTCAATGCAAAGGCAAATGATGCAAGGGTATATGCCAACCAGAAGGTTACTGTCTCAACAGAAGGGGAGGCGATGACAAAGATTGTCTTCAACATCTCTGACGCCGGCGTCAAGCGCCTTGCCGCTATCACTTCTGACACAGGAGAAATCGCGGCCCAGGGTGTGGGAGACAAGACCGTTACCTGGACCGGTTCGGCTTCGTCTGTCACATTCACAGTCGGGGATAAGGCCACATTCGGCACTGAAAGGTACAAGGACGACACGCACACAAGCGAGAATGCAGGCCAGTTTGACTTCTCCAGTGTCATAATCAAGTAGATTTGAAAAGGATTGAAAAATATTACGGCTTCACGGTGGCAGCGCTCTTCTCGCTGTCACTGTTGGCCGTAAGTTGCGGCCCCGCCGCCAAGGAAGAGACTCTGCTGACCCCGGCGGTCTCAATCAAATCCCAGACGGTCAGCGGCGAGCAGGGCAGCCAGTTCGTTTCTGTAACCGCAAGCGGAGGCTGGACGATAACAACCAATGCCGATTGGCTTACTATAACACCGTCCAGCGGTTCCGGAAGCACCAATATGGTGATTCTTGAGTATTCGGCCAATACCGTTGAGGTACGTTCCGCCGTCATCACCCTGAACTGCAGCAACGGTTCGGCAAGCGTCGGCATCACCCAGAACAAGAAGACAACCGGAACCATCGTCAATCCCGGTGATGACCCGGGTGAAGACCCTGGCGGCGACCCCGGAACAAACCCGGATGACAGAGGCTACGGCACAAAGACAGCCAGCCAGTTATGGCTGGAGCTCCCAGGGACCTCCGAGACGGACGGCCTTGAATTCTTTACCCATAATATGAAAATCGGCGGTACTCTGACGAGGAACTATTCCTACTACTGGGACTACGACAATATGGTCTCCGTCTGGGTGGCCTATCCTTTGAGCGGATGGAACATCGGCAGCGGCAAGAGAACGGACGCGTGGGGCATAGATCCTCTTCTTCCGGAGAGGCTTCAACCTGTTCTGTTCAACGCCTATTCGGGTGGATATTCAAGAGGACATCAGATTCCTTCGGCGGACCGTCTGACCTACGAGGCCAATGTCCAGACATTCTACGGCACGAATATGACGCCGCAGGACTACAATTTCAACGGAGGCACCTGGGCCAACCTAGAAGGAAAGGTGCGCACTTGGGCCAACAGGACGGGGAATGAGTTCGGCACCGACACCCTTTATGTAGTGTCCGGCTGCATCGTCGGCGACGACCCTAAGAGGGTTTCTGACAACTACAGCAAGTCTGTCGCCGTTCCGGACGGCTATTTCAAGGCTCTGCTGAGGTACAGGAACAATCCATCGGCGGGTCATCAGGGCTTTATGGCCTGCGCCTTCTATTTCGACAACGAGAACAAGTATGCTTCGAAAGTCTCCAAGGAGATGTCTATGTCTGTGGCCGATCTGGAAAAGAAACTTGGCTACAGGCTTTTCGTCAACCTGGATGCGAAGGTCGGCGCTGAGACTGCCAGAACCATAAAAGAAGAAAATCCTGCGGAAGTCACTTGGTGGTGGCAAAACTAATACAGATGAAAAGAATATTCTGCATATTTATCGCCCTTATCCTTCTTGTGCCGACAGTCGGCGCCCAGAAGGTACAGAAGAGCCACGTCATCGGGTTTTACAACCTTGAGAACCTGTTTGACACCTATCACGACGAAGGAAAGAATGACTACGAATACCTTCCGGACGGCGCCAACCAGTGGACCGAAGTCAAGTACCAGAAGAAACTTCATAATATGGCCACGGTGATCCGCGCAATGAAGGATGAGAACAAGGTCTATCACACCATCCTCGGAGTCAGCGAGATAGAGAACCGCCACGTCCTCGAGGATCTTGTCTCACAGCCGGAGATAGCCGATGCCAACTACCAGATCGTCCATTATGACGGTCCGGACCGGAGAGGCGTCGATTGTGCGCTCCTCTATCGTCCTGATCAGTTCAAATTGCTTGAGAGCCGGTCCATTCCATTTGATTTCAACAATTCACGCATTACCTTCGACATGGACTCTCTCAGCAGGATTGAGTTCCGCACGCGCGACATCCTGATGGCGCGTGGTACGATCGGAGACGAGATGTTCGCCTTCTTTGTTATGCATCTGCCTTCCAGAATCGGCGGCAAGAGCGGAGACCTCAGAAGCCGCGGGGCCGAGATCTGCTACTCCCACGCGATCCGGCTGATGCAGGAATATCCCGGCATCAAGATCGCTGTGATGGGCGATATGAACGACGACCCTGTCGATGAGAGTATGGTCAAGTGGATGCGCGGAAAGGAAACCATAGCGGAGGTCGGTGAAGAGGACTTCTTCAACCCTTTCCTCTCTATGTTCAAATCCGGATACGGTTCCCTTGCGTACAGGGGAGTTTGGAGCATATTCGACATCATCCTCGTCAACAGCAGCCTGGCAAAGGCGCCTAAGGGCTCCTATTCTATCCAGCCGATTGTCCGCAAGAGATTCTACGGCCGTGTTTTCAACCAGCCTTTTATGGTTGAGCAGGAAGGCCAGTACGCCGGCCAGCCGAAGCGTACGATGAGCAACGGTATGTTCAACAACGGCTACAGCGACCACTATCCGACCTACATCGTCATCTCCACCAAATAACTCACTCAACAAGCCAATTATGATTATATTATTCAAACGCATATTCGCGGCGCTTTCTGCGTCCCTGCTCTGCACGGCGCTCTTGGCACAGACCCCTTCCGGCGGGGTCAAGGGAACCGTTGTCAGCAGAGGTGACAGGCAGCCGGTAGCCGGAGCAAGCCTCAGGCTTATGTCCGGAGCCGCCCAGATCGGATCCGTTACATCGGATGCCCAGGGTAATTTCCAGATTGACGAACTCGCCGATGGAATGTACGACCTGATCATAGATGCTACGGGCTTCCTTCCGACCACAGTCAATGTCACCGTCAACGACGGCTACATCAAGAATATGTTCAGCCTCAGCCTTTCTCCGTCCCTTGCGACCAACGAAGTCGATGATTCTTCTTTCGGAGAGTTTGACCTGGACGGCAACGGCTACGAAGACAC
>CAYFVE010000063.1:4378-7105 GCA_964346605.1 uncultured Muribaculaceae bacterium
CTTTACGGCCAGAACGATGTCTTCAACGACATTGCAGGCTACAATTTCTCTTCTGTCCGCTTCAAGGCCCGCGGCTACTCAAGCGAGTCCCAGGATGTGTATCTGGCAGGCATCAGGATGAACGATGCCATGACGGGATATTCACCGTACTCCCTCTGGAGCGGCCTGAACGAGGTGATGCGCGGCAAGACCTCCGTCATCGGCTCTGAGATCTCAGAATATGGCCTCGGATCCTACAACGGACTCACCAACATCTACGCGACCCCTTCCAAGGCTCGCCCGGGCCGCAGGTTCAGCGTCCTGACAAACAGCGCTCTCTACCGTTTGAGGCTTATGGGCACCTACGCCGTTCCTGAGAATGACAATGGATGGTCCTATGTCGTCTCCGCTTCCGCGCGCCTTGGTGGAAACGATTGGGTGAAAGGAGTTTACTATCGTTCATTCGCCTACTATCTCGGTGTCGAGAAAAACTGGAACGACATCCACAGGCTTGCCCTCGTCCATTTCGGTACTCCGGGCACACGCGGAGCACAGAACGCTTCCACACAGGAAGTTTATGACCTTATGGGAGACAATATGTACAACTCCAACTGGGGCTACCAGAACGGCAGGATACGCAACTCCCGCAACAGAATCACCTATGAGCCTGTTACTTTCCTGAAGTACGACTACACACCTTCCAATCGGACAGCGCTTTCTGCGACCCTTCTCTGGAGGACCGGAAAGAACGGCTACACCGCCCTCGACTGGTACGACGCTCCGGACCCACGCCCTGACTACTACCGCAATCTGCCGAGTTATTTCTATATGTCCAACGAGGACTACAACCGTCTGAATCCGATGAAGGCCGCGTGGGCTCGCGAGGCCTGGACTTCAAATGACAGAGAGACCGCCCACGTCAACTGGGACAGGCTCTATTCCGTCAACAGGAACATCGAGGACGGAAGGTCAAAATACACTCTTGAAGAGCGCCATACCGACCAGAACGACCTAAATCTCGGAACCACATTGAAGTGGCGCCCGAAGTACACGATGACAATCACCGCCGGAGTGAACGGCAAGATAAACCGCACCGAGTACTACAAGTCTATGAACGACCTCCTCGGCGGAACCTACTTCCTCAATGTAGATCAGTTCGCAGAGAGGGACTACTCCTCTTCGGTGACCGCCATCCAGAACGATCTTGACTATTTCTTCGCCAATGGAGAAGCCAGGAAGATCGGCGTCGGAGACAAGTACGGCTACGACTACTACGCCCACCTCCAGAAGGGTGAGGCCTGGCTTACCGGAGACTTCGTCTTCGGAGCACTGAACCTCAAGGCCGGCGGACGTATCGGCGGCACTCGTTTCTGGAGGGAAGGACTTGTGAGAAAGGGACTATTCCCCGGACTCGATGACAACGGCAACGAAATCTCCTATCAGGGAAAGGTGATCACGACACGTGACGCAGACGGCAACGTCATCACATCAAAAGGCAATTCCGAAAAGAAGGGTTTCCTGACCTATGCCGGCAAACTCAATCTCAGCTACACGATGACGGGAGGCCACAGGCTTTTTGCCAACGCCAGCTATTCGGCCGAGGCTCCGTTCTTCAACCAGGCCTTCGTGGCTCCGAGGACCCGCAACACCCTGGTCAAGGACCTCGAAACCGTCAAAACCCTGTCCGCTGACGCCAACTATATGTTCGCCAGCAACGGCTACAGCCTTCGCCTGACCGGATTCTTCACGACGATTCAGGATCAGACGGACGTTATGAGCGTTTACTACGACCTCAACAATTCCTTCGGCAACTTCGCTATCCGCGGAATAGACCAGCGTCACATCGGTATGGAACTCGGATTCGAGGTGCCGACCCCGATGGAAGGCCTTTCTGTTGTAGGAGTCTTCACGACCGGTGAATATGTCTATACTTCCAACCCATTCCTGACCGCAACGGTGGACAACAGTTCGGAGGTTATCTTCGAGAACATCAAGATTCCTTACTGGAAGAGTACTCCCAAGGCGGACGGAACGACTCAGAAGCACTATGTGCCAAGCACGCCTCAGATGGCGGCAAGTCTCGGCCTTTCATATTCTTACAACTACTGGTTCATCGACGCCGACGTGGACTATTTCAATAATTCCTATCTTGATATGAGTCCTCTTTACAGGACGGATGCGGCAACCGCCGGTCCTGACGGGCAGATTACAGCCGAAGAGGTCGAATACATGACCTCCCAGGAGAAGTTCGATCCGGCCTGGGTGGCCAATCTGAGCGTCGGCAAGTCCTGGTACATCCAGAGGAAGTATCAGATAGGCTTTTCCCTGAACGCGAAGAATCTCTTGAACAACAGGGATGTGAAGACAGGAGGTTTCGAGCAGACCCGTCTTGTTGACAACACTGTCAGCAAGGAGCGCTACTACAGGTTCGACTCCAAGTATTTCTATATGTCAGGAACGAACTATATGCTGAACATCTATTTCAAATTCTAGGAGAAGCGACAATGAGAAAGACAATATATTCAATCGCAACTGTTCTCTGCTTGACAGCCGTTTCCTGCCAGGAGTGGGAACCAGTGTTCGGAAGCAGGGAAGAGCCTCAGGAACAGGCCGCGGCCAATATGACGGCAAATACGACCATAGCGAAACTGAAATCAATGTACGATGGGAGACCTGTCCACATCGAAGAGGAGATAGTCATCTGCGGGCAGGTGATTTCCTCGGATGCGACCGGGAACATCGCTCGTT
>CAYFVE010000063.1:7115-14076 GCA_964346605.1 uncultured Muribaculaceae bacterium
ATGCCACGGGGGGAATCGAGGTCAAGATCGGGAACACCGGTCTTTACAATGACTACAAACTAGGCCAGGAGATCTATGTCAGATGCAACGGTCTTACTCTCGGCAACTACGAAGGGATGCTCCAGCTTGGTATAGAAGATCCAACCGGAGACTACGAATCAGCGTATATCGATGTCAAGAGCCTGATTTCAGCTCACGTCTTCAAAGGCCTCAAGGGTCCTGAAGCCGCTCCCCAGGCAGTGACCGAGAGCCAGTTGAAGGAGGCCCTGAAGCAGGGCTATAAGAGTGACCTGTTCGGCAGGCTCGTAACTCTGAGCGACCTGACGTACGGCAACGAAATCTTTGTTTTGATCTACCTTGATCCCAATGCGGACAAAAAGGCTTCTTCCAACAGGCTGTTCCTGTCTGACAAGACCTGGGGCGTCACGACTTGGGCTATGAGCGCCAATAAGATGAAGGAATACTTGCTTTCCGGCGTCTGGGACGCGGCGCAGATCGGCAATTCCAAAGACTACAACTACGGTACCGCAGGCACTGCGGCCAACAAAGCGAAGCTTATCTCCAACGCGTCTGCATATTCTGTCAGCCAGTACTTCCTTATGCCCGGCAAGACCGAGGTCCAGGTGCGTTCGAGCGGATATTCCAAATTTGCTGACACCGGGATCGATCCGGCAATCCTGAACGGCGGAGCAATCAATCTCACCGGTATCCTGACGACCTACAACGGTGCCGCACAGTTCACGCTGATTGATCTGGGCGGAGTTGAAATCAAGTGATAAGACGTTGATGTAAAAGTGTACAGACTCCTGAACCTATTCTGCTTTATTTCTATCAGTATCATCGTGTCCTGTTCAGGACAAGGTGGTGTCAAGCGTATCTTGGATGACGTGGAGGCGTTTTCCGCCGCGTCTCCTGACAGCGCGATGGCGGTACTGGAGTCCATTCCAAAAGACAGGCTGAATTCCGCGGGCCTTCGGGCCCGCTACGGGCTTCTCTACACCCAGGCTCAGGACCGTTGTGGAATCAGAGTTTCTTCCGATTCCCTGATACGTCACTCCGCCGGTTATTTCAGCATCTTCGGTTCTTCTTCCGAGCGGTTCTATTCCTATTACTATCTCGGTCAGGTCCGGCAGAACTCCGGGAACAGGGAGGCTGCGATGGATGCCTATGTCAAGGCGTCGAAAGTTCGTCAGAACCGCATTCCTGCATCTTTTCTCTGTGCACTGCATTCTAATATGGGCAATTTGTACAATGACAACTTTGACAGCAATTCTGCATTTGATGAATATATCCTGTCGTGCAAGTATGCAAGATTGTCTAACCGTGATGATGCTTTATTCCGATCATTGCTTGGTGTCGCATCTATGAAATATTTTCAAGGTGATTATCAAGCCTCTGAAGAGTACCTTGATAGCGTGTACAAGTATTATGATCAGGTATCTGTAATTGACCGGATGAATTATTACACGGCAAGGTGTGATCTGATGCTTAGGAGAAATGAATCTTATGATAGAATTGAACATCTGATAGATTCTCTACAGACTCTTTATCCAGAAGATAATTCTGTAAGGCCTTGGGATCGCTGGGCAAGTTCTTATGCTCGCGCCGGAAGGCCGGACAAAGCGATGAAAGCCTTGGAGAACATTCCTGAAGAAGACTATACCGCATTCACGTATGCGACCCTCAGTCAGGTCCTTGACAGTATGGATCGGGACTCCGAGAGTCTGGAGGCGTACAAAAAATATGTGGACATCTCTGACTCCCTTGACTTGGTTCTGTTCAGGCAGGACACCAGATTCATAGGGGAAAGGTATTCCAACCAGATCAGCAGATTACGATTCATCGCCATAGCCATCTCACTCATCATCCTTCTTCTGGTCGTGCTAGGCATAATGATCTTGAGGCTGGAAAGAAACTTCAAAGAGAAACTCCGGCTTTCCGGAATGTACGACAACCTGATGAGCGAATATGAAGACCTGAAGGAAGTCTTGAGCCAGAACTCCGATGTCAACGAGGAGGCGAAGAGGCTACTTGGCGACCGCGTCCGTGCGCTCGGCGCATTCCTTACCCAGGAGAAGCCGGAATACCTCAGCCGCGCATCATCGACCCTGGAATCATTGACCGAAAACCGGAAGGAACTGATTGACACGATCGGTCTCCTTTTCGGCATCTACCATCCCTCTTTCGTCTCGATGCTACTCAACTACGGACTGTCCACTTCTGAAATAGGTTTCTGCTGTCTCCACGTTTTAGGTCTCAGGACTTCTGAGGTCGGCGACGTGATCAACAGGTCAGGCTACTACAACATCAGCAGCGGCATCAGGAAAAAACTTCCTGTTGAAGGGATGAAACTTGTAACTTGGCTGAATGAAAGGTTCCAGGAACTGGGCTGATTAGGTTCTTTTTTGCCAAGATTAGGTTTTGTGAAAATCAAATAATTTAAAATCAATTAGTTGGCATTGCGGCTGATTAGGTTTTTTATTTTGAGATTAGGTTTTTCCTTTTGAATTTTGTAACAGGACTTAAAGACAAAAGATAATGAATAGAAACCTTCTTTTAATGTTGCTTGCAACAGTTTTCTGCGCTGGAATCTCCCAGCCCGTGTCTGCCGATGACGCTCCTAAGAAGAAGGAGCATTATGAACTTCCTAGACCGATCACCCCAAGGTCTCAAAGCAACACATCTCAGAACAATGTTGAGGATGGCTATTATAAAGTCACAGTTGCTGATTCCAGAACAGATGAAACCATAGTCGAATTCAACGGCTATTTCTCTTCAGAATCTCTGAACACAGTATGCCGCAGCTACTCTGAAGAGAAGGTGATCATCACCAAGGAAAAAGAATAGAATTTCAATTGCAGATCAGAATGAGTATAACTGAAGTAACAAAGGACACACATTTGTGGTCATTGATGTCGGTAGTAGCATTTTTCGCTTTTCCAATTACCGGAATTGTAGCCGTGATTATGATGCATAATGCCAGATTAGTACTTATTCGTCGGGAACCCGACTGTGAAGATAAACTGTATTCAGCGAAACTATGGACAGTCTATTCATTTCTGATCTGCATTGCAATATACTTAATGGTCGCTTTTTTTGTAGCAATTTACTTTCTTAAAAACTATTCGTTCTGATGTCGGAGATCAGAACTTTATCCCAAATTTCGGTCCCGGATGCATCGACAGGTGTATCCGGTTTTGTTCTGAATTCACTGTATTTAGAAAATTTTGGATATCGTATCATTAGTATCCACTGAAAATTGTGGATGATTATTATAAGTTAAAGATTAAACAATTATGGTTCACTTGAATCATCCAGTTCATTGATAATATTGTCGTTAGATTTGCAGAGCGTGTTCTTGAAATGCTGCTTCATCCATTTGAAGAACAGTTCAATCTGCCATCTGTTTTTATACAGGTTGTCTACAGCCAAAGTATCGAGACTGAAGGCATTTGTAAGAAAAACGAAGGTCCTCTTTTTCTCCTTTTCTTTTGGGCAACGCTGACCATGTGGAAAGCAAACTCTTCAGATATGTGATAATCGCGCGTATTGTTTGCTTTTGAAAGGTTGCTTCTAGTAACATTCTTACCGAGACCGAGTCCGTAAAGCTTATTTTTGAAGGGCGATGAGGCCACGATGAACCGTCTCAAAGATTCTTTTCCGGTCAATTGACCCAGCATCAGAGTTAGGAGTTGGTTCCAACAAGAGAAGTGTTTGACATACTTGTCACCGTCATACTTTTTGACGATACGCAAGAAGACAAACTCGTCCAGGGCATTGACCAGATGAGAGAAAACGTATGAACCCGTATTCATTGCCGAGATGTTTCTTCAGCAAGGTTAAGTTCAAATCGTTGCGCACTCAAAGCCCCTGCAACTATCTAACATACAATATATTTTAAAAAACTTGATGAGTCTTTAGTGGACAGCAATGAAAAAAAGTATTAAGTATTTAACCAACTACTTGAAGGGCAAGGACAAAGGAGTATACAAGTATTTCTATGCCTGCCTTGATTATCTTTCTGTCTATGCTAATGAAGGAAAAGAAACTGCTTTGAGTACAGTTTCCATTTTGTATGGTAATCAGATCGCAAAAGAAATTGAAGAGGATTTCTCCGACAACCTCAAGATATTTCAGTATTACATACTTCCTAATTGTCCGGAATGTAACAACTGTAAACTTGCTTCAGAATGCCGTGAAAAGGAAGTCATTGCAATTAAGAACAGAATAAAGCAGAAACAGTCTCTTTATCGTAAGACTCAAATTATGACAAAAGATGATTTGGCAAGCGCAGACGCTTAACAGACAGATTATGAGTAAACGTTTTTTTTAAATTCTACCTCTTTTGTGCAACATGTTTGTGATGTTTGCCCAACATATCACAGGACGGGTGATAGATGTAAACGGAGATGCCATAGAGGCGGCAGCTATCATTTTGCAGTCCTCGGACTCTTTGGTGGTCGATGCGGGCATCACGGATTCCTTGGGAAAATTCAAATTTGTGAGAACTCCGGAGCACTTCGTGCTGATTATTCGGCAATTATCATATAAACCTAAAGTTCTTTCTGGAGTCATTGGAAATGTTGGCGATGTGATATTGGAAGAGGATCCGTCTATGCTTCAACAGGCTATTGTCAGAGGATACTCATCCATAATGACTGTTTCTGATGTTGGAGCTCTCAAATTCTCGTCTGAAAAACTTATGGAGGGGCGGCCTGTCATAAATGCGATAGACCTTTTGAAGGAGATACCTTGTATAGAAAAGACGGGAAGTACATACAATCTTGTTGGCAGTTCTCGTACATCGATAACAATCAACGGACGTAAGTCCAAAATGAGCTATGATCAGATACTGTCATTGCTTTCTTCTTTACTTGCTGAGGATATTGAGGCCGTCGAAATTTTTTATAACTCTCCTGTCAAAATTGGGATTAATGGTTCATCTATCAATTTTGTTCTAAATAAGAAGAGGGCAGACAAGTTTGAAGCATCAGGAATTATATCAGCCAGCGATATCAAATCGCATTTCCATAATCCTTCTGCTGAGGCATTCTTCTCTTTGTATAAGAGCGATTTTTCTTTTGAAGTCGGTTATTCTAGACATTGGGCACATGATTTCACTGAACTTAACCTGTTATCAGATCATACCGTTCATGATGAAATGTTCAATATTATACAGAAAACCATTCAAAATCAGAAGAGCAATGATAATAGTGTTTTCAGCCGTATGGATTTTGACTTCTCTGAGAATTCCAACTTTTCAATACAGTTTTCTGGTTCCTATGATAAGAATGCTGATTATGCGGTCGCTGATACACAGGTGTACGATTATAGGTCTTCAAGCAGAAATAAGATTTATGGAGATAAAAGACTCAACGACGTGTCCGTTGAATATGCGCTGAATGATCTAAGACTGGGTGGCGAAGTCCTTCTGTATAAACAGACAAGGAACCAACTGCTTGAAAATGCGATGGATAAAAGTGAATTATCAAGTTTTTCTTCACAGGCTGACAAAATTCTCAAAGCGTATATTCAAAACCGTACTGAACTGGGTAAGAAAGACAATATATCTTATGGATTAGATTGGGGTCGTTCTATATCACAGAACGACTATTCCGGTATATGGTCGGTGGACCATGGAGATGACTCTTTTTCTTCGCAGCAGTCTGAGTATGCGGTAGACGTGTTTGCTGAATGGAACCACGCCATATCAGGCAAGGGACGTCTCTCTCTTGCCTTGAAGGCCGAGTATTCAACATCAATAATAAGCAATGCCGGCATGGCTACAACACTATGGAAGGGCTTTGATCTATATCCATCATTCTCCATAATGTACACTGTGAAGCAAAACAGCTTTCTGCAGTTATCTTTGAATACCAACAAAACATATCCTTCATATTGGCAGACAGCATCAGGGCGTACATACCTCAGCCCGTACAGCGTAACAGAAGGAAACCCGGGGCTGCTACCATATATGACCTACCAGATCAATGCCAACTATATCATAAACCGCAGGTATGTCATTGGCGTTTTCGCAGAGGCAAGTCCTCGCTATTCAACTCAGATGCTTTACCAGGACCCAAATGATCTTATTGCAAGATATCGCTATTACAATATGAAGAGTAGCGATAAACTGGGATTACTCGCAGTGATGCCATTCAGCTTTGGATCGTGGAACGAAAACAATATCACTTTGAACTCGTTCTACATGAGGCAGGTCGGTGAGTTTGAGTCCGACAAATTCGACAGAAATACAATCGGTGGTAGAGTGTCTATGACCAGCAATTTTTATTTCAATAGTGGCAGAAATCTTTGCGCGCAATTGTCGGGATGGTACCAGTTCCCGGCAATTCAAGGCATCTATGACATAGGTCCTATGGCCAACGTTTCTGCTTCATTTACATGGAAACCACTGAAAACGTCATTGGCAGTCATCGTTACAGCAAATGATATATTCAAGACATATCTGATGGCAGCGAGCACAGATTTCAAGTCTCAGAAATACCGCTTCGAGAACAATCTGGATGTTCGTTACTTCGGTTTGTCAGTGCAATATACATTCAATAACTTTTCACAGAAATCTAGAACTGTCGATATTGGCAGGTTGGGAGGATTATAGTGGGGACAATGGCGTTCAAACTTATTCGTCAGAACGACACGATGCAGTGTGGCTCAGCCTGTTTAAGGATGATTTGCTTGCACTATAAACGTGACATTCCCTTTCAAAAAATGTCTCGTTATTGTCGTATTTCCAAATCTGGCATATCTATGAGTGGTTTGATGCGGTCTGCGATGAACCTTGGCTTTGAAGCTTTGTGCTTTAGGGTTGATGTCAACGATATTGATAATTCGGTTCTTCCCTGCATCGTTCATTGGACGGATGACCATTTTGTTGTTCTGTATAAGATCAATAGTTCGTTAAAAATTTAATATTTCTATAATTTTCAAATACTTACAACAA
>CAYFVE010000064.1:0-13977 GCA_964346605.1 uncultured Muribaculaceae bacterium
CCCCGAGAAGATTCGCTGCCCTCTCCCTGTTGAAACTGTTCCTGAAGAATTCACTCCATAGTGAATATTCAAAATCATCCTTGATGCAGGCTCTGAATACCACGCCAGGGAAGTTTACCCAATTCTTGTAGAATGCGGTGTTGTGGCCGGCCTGAAGACGCGCACGGTTGATTACGACGAATTCGAGCTGGTCATAAACGCGGTTTTCGCAGTTCCAGGAATATGTAACAACAGGCTCGTCATATTCATAGATCTCCTTCCGCGCCTCCTGAGTCAGTTGTTCCCTGACTTTCCAGTTGCGTGAGGATTCGACGGCAATCTTTTTTGTGACCGCTTCATAGAAATCCCAATTGTAGCGGCGGGACTTCGCTTCTTCCTTGATCTTGTCCAGAATTTCAGACTGCAGTTTCGGGCGATCGGCCTTGGCAGCGGAATTATAGGATTTCCAAAGGGATGCGAGGACGTGGCCTTCGTTGTCAGTCTCCTGTTTCTTATTCGTTCCCATAAATGCGTTTAATGTTAAAGCTGCGGTTCCGAGAATTGCGACGGCCGCCACAGTGATCAGAGTATGGACTTTCATATTAGTTATATTTTCAGTCAAAAGGTATAATACAAAATCCTTACCGTCACGATCTTTGCAAGGAGTCCAGAAGTTTCACCACTTCGGAGACGAGATATGTGCTTCCGCCGACAAAAATCAGAGGAGAAGGAAAACGCGAGGCATCCCGCCTGACGGAAGACTGGCGGGCGAGTCCTTTAGCCATCGACAGGGCTTCGCGCACCGAAGGAGCGTCGAAAATCCGGTCAACCGGCCTCCCGATGCTACCGCAATAGGCCTTGTAGCGGGCTGTGAGTTCTTTTTCGGGAAGAGCGCGGTGAGTATCGGGATTAGTGAATATGCAGGTGGCTTCCGCAGGGAACAGAGGCATAATTCCGTCGAGATCCTTGTCTGCCATAATTGCATAGACGATAATCAGCGAAGTGCACTCACCGGTATCCAGCATTTCCTGCAACTGGCCGAAATTCTTCTTCAGCGCGGCGGGATTGTGGCCGATGTCAGCTATCATACGAGGCTCCCGGCTCAGAAGCTCCCAGCGCCCGTGGAAATCCATTCTCGAAGCCGTGTCTTCAATCGCTTCCACGACCGATAAGGAATCCTTCAGTCCGGAATACTGAGGCATCTCCATAAGTATGTCAATCGCGGCAAGCACTGTGCGGAGATTACTGGACTGATACTTCCCCCGAAGATCCATCCTGCTCAGAATCCGGTCGCTGAGGCGCCATAGGGAAGGTTCAGCATCCTGAGCGAAAGTGAGAGGACAACCTGCCTGCTCGGCAATCGCCTCGAAAACAGGACGGGTCGCGGGAAGGTCTTCCCCTACAAGCGCGGGCACATCCTTCTTGAATATTCCCGCTTTTTCTCCGGCTATCGCTTCAAGAGTGCCGCCAAGAAGCGCTGTATGGTCGAGGGCGATGCTGGTGACCACAGCCAGATCCGGTGTGATGACATTTGTGCTGTCCAAACGTCCGCCGAGTCCTACTTCTACCACGGCGACATCAACCTTTTCATCGGCGAACCATCTGAATGCCAAGCCCGTGGTGATTTCAAAGAAGGAAAGGTCCAGGGCATCCATCTCCTCCCCGTGCCCGATCAGGAAGTCGAAGACATACTCTTCCGGGATCAAGGTTGCTCCCGGGCAGGCCGCGCCGGGCGAAAGGACTCTCATCCTTTCACGGAAGTCAAGAATATGCGGAGAGGTGTAGAGGCCGACCTTCAGTCCTGAGGACGCCAACGCGCTCGCAAGCATATTCGCAACCGAACCCTTGCCGTTGGTGCCGGCTATGTGGATGGTCCGGATCAACTTATGCGGGTTGCCCAGGACCTCCTCGAACCTGAACATATTCTCCAGCCCGGGCTTGTAGGCATCTCCGAAGGGCACCTTCTGCACTGAAGGGTATCTGGTGAAGATTTCCTCAACCTTTTTCTGATAATTCTGTTTCGAATAGTTTCCCATCCTCCGGCTCTCTTTTTGAACTGAATTCAAAAATACTTAAATTTACGGACATATTCTAACGGAATGAAAGAAAAAACCTCTGCGTTGTACTCGACGTACATAATCGACGGTGTCTCCAGGCGGCTCACGCCTGCGGAGATTCTTGACGACTGCCTTGACCACAGGGAAGAATCAGCTCCGGAGGACAGGGACTACGAGCCGATAGTGGACGAAAGCACAGACCCGTCCCCTGCCCTGAACAGTTTTTCCGGCAAGGATGTCCAGGAGTATCTGGACCGCACCATCACCCTGATGGGCGTTGCCCGCGGCTGTCCTATGTCGTTTGCAGATCCCTACACAAAGGGAAGGATCGCGAGGGAACTCATAGACACGATGTGGATGCGGGGCCATTTCCGCCTTGGCGACATGACTCTTATGGCGAAATGGAAGTGGAATTCCGGGCCGCTTGGGAATATGGCCGCTTTCTACGATTCAGTTGAAGCCGCCGCCGACTACATTGACAGCCTGGGAATATGCCTGAGCGGATATTCCTTCTCCGAGAGCGACAAAATCAGCGGAGTGACATTCAAGGCAGCCGCGACAGACAGGCAGGAAGATCCGGAAGACGAGTTCGACCCGGAGGATGAGACAGACCTTCCGGAAGCGCCGTTTGGCAGCGGACATCCTGTGATCGGGCGCAGGAGGGCCGTTCCGGACAAACTGGCGGCGGATCCGGACAGCTGGATCATTTACGTTCCTTTCGACTCCTGCGATTTCCGCCTTGGCGACTCCATCCTGTGCGAGGCTCTCGGGGAAAACGGAGACACTTATCCGGAGATCGGAGACGCGGACTATTTTATGGACTGCTTCGAGGTTGTAAGGGAATTCGTGGAAGACAAAGTTGTCGTGTCAGCGGCGACTGTGGCGGAGGGAGGACTCCTTGCAGCCTTGAAGATGATGTGTCCGGAAGGTCTGGGAGCCACGATGGACATCAGCGGAATAATGAGGGCGTACGGTGAGCAGGAAAGCACAAGAGTCCTGTTCTCCGAAATCCCGGGAGTGCTGATCCAGATCAAAGACATAGACTATGACTATGTCGATGCTGAATTCCTGCTTCAGGATGTCGCTTATTATCCTTTAGGCCATCCTGTCCCGGGTTCCGACAATGTGAAGGTCAGGGCAGGAAGGGGCGGCGGGATCTCCGCCATCCTGCAGTCGCTTCTATCCAGCCAGGCCTCCGAAGGGGAAGACTGATAAATGACACAATATGGCAAGATACGCTAATCTGCCCCTGAAGGGGGCGGGCGGCAGGAAGCCCAAGATCTTCGTGCTTGACACGAACATCATCCTGCACGACTTCAAGGCAATCCGGAAATTCCAGGACAATGACATCGTGATCCCGGTCGTAGTGATCGAGGAACTGGACAAATTCAAGAAAGGCAACGATCAACTGGCTTACAACGCCCGCGGTTTTATGCGTGACATCGACAGGATCACCGAAGGAAGGACATTCGGGAAGAGCGGAGTTCCTATCGCCAAGGGTCTGGGCAACATCAAGATCGAGCCCAACCACCCTTTCCCTGAAAGTATGTCCGGAATGTTCTTCGACGACATTCCTGACCACAGGATACTGGCGACGGCGATCTGGGTACGCGACAACAACCCCGACAGGTTCGTCGCCCTTGTCACTAAGGACATCAACTTGAGAATGAAGTCCAAGGCCGCAGGTATGGAAGTACAGGACTATCTGACAGACCGTGTCGAGGAGGAGAAAATCGAGAATTCCAACAAGGAGGTCCAGATCCTGGGCAACGTCTCACCTGAAAAAATCCAGGAACTCGCCTACGGTCCCGAGACATCCGTCGAATGGAAGGCTGTCAGCAGGAGCATTCCCCGCGCAAACCAGTTGTACAAAATAAGGAGCGGCAATGAGACTGTCTGCGCGAGGTACGACAAGGATCGTGACAGGATCGTACTCGTCAAGAGCCGGTACGTCTATGGGATCAAGCCTCGCAACGACGAGCAGAAATTCGCGATAGACGCCTGTATGAATCCGGACATCCGTCTGGTATCGATGACCGGAGGAGCCGGAACAGGAAAGACTCTGATCGCCCTGGCCTCCGCCCTCGAACAGGCGAAGGACTACGACCAGATCATCCTGACCAGGCCTGCCGTCATTCTGGGAAATCAGGAGATCGGCTTTCTTCCGGGAGACCAGAAGACCAAGATGAGTCCGTTCGTTCAGCCTCTGATGGACAATCTCAACGTCATCCGCAGCCAGTTCAAGTCCACCAGCAAGGATGCGATGAAAATCGATGCGATGCTCAAGGAGGAGAAGCTGCTGATCTCGCCTCTTGCCTACATCCGCGGCAGAAGCCTGGGGAGGGTGTTCTTCATCTGTGATGAGGCGCAGAACCTTACACCCAATGAAGTAAAGACCATCATAACCCGCGCCGGAGAAGGCACAAAGATGGTTTTCACAGGAGACATCTTCCAGATCGACCAGCCATATCTGGACCAGTGGTCAAACGGGCTTACGCATCTGAATGAGAAAATGGGAGGACAGAAACTCTTCGAACATATCTTCCTCAGGGTCGGCGAGAGGAGCGAACTGTCAGACATAGCTTCAAAGTTGCTTTAGTCATTCCTTTTTTCTACATTTGCAGACTATTTTGACTGACTATAATCAAAAATCATTTATTAATATGTTCGACAAGAAGAAAAGGGTCTATCGGTTCGGCGGCAAAACCGCAGAAGGCGATGGGCAGATGCGCGAGCTCCTCGGAGGAAAGGGAGCCAATCTGGCCGAGATGAGCAAGCTCGGTATGCCGGTTCCGGCAGGATTCACCATAACGACAGATTGCTGTGCCGAGTACTACACCCTCGGTGGCGGCTACACTAATGAACTCAAGCAGGATGTAGCTGAAGCCATGAAGGCCACCGAAACAATAATGGGTAAAAAATTCGGAGATCCGTCAGATCCTCTTCTTGTAAGCTGCCGTTCAGGCGCGAGGAGTTCAATGCCTGGTATGATGGACACCATCCTCAACATCGGTCTCTGCTCATCCACACTTCCGGGAATGATTCAGAAAACCGGCAACCCAAGATTCGTATATGACGCATACCGCCGTCTCATTATGATGTACTCAGATGTCGTAATGGAGAAGGCTGAAGGCATTGAGCCGGCAGACGGCCAGGGAATCCGTCAGCAGCTGGACAGGATGATGATGGAACTCAAGGAGCAGAAGGGCTACAAGTCCGATACCGATATCACGGCGGAAGAGCTAAAGGACCTTTGTGACAAATTCAAGGTAAAGATCAAGTCTGTTCTCGGCGTTGATTTCCCTGACACGGCGGAAGAACAGTTATGGGGTTCGATCGGCGGTGTCTTCAAATCCTGGAACGGCAAGAGGGCCATCGCCTACAGAAGAATAGAGAAGATTCCGGATGACTGGGGAACCGCTGTGAACGTCCAGTCCATGGTGTTCGGAAATATGGGCGACACCTCTGCGACAGGCGTGGCATTCTCACGCAACCCTGCCACAGGAGACAATAAGTTCTACGGCGAATGGCTCATCAATGCCCAGGGAGAGGATGTCGTCGCCGGCATACGTACCCCGAACCCCCTGAACGAAGCCACGAAGACAGAAAAGAACAAGGACCTCGACTCACTTGAAAAGGCGATGCCGGTGGTCTATAAGGAACTTGATGAAATCCGTGTACGCCTGGAACAGCACTTCCACGATATGCAGGACATCGAGTTCACCATACAGGAAGGGCACCTCTGGATGCTCCAGTGCCGTGTCGGCAAGAGAACCGGTCTCGCTGCCCTCCAGGTTGCCATGGATATGGTTGAAGAAAAGATGATTGACGAAAAGACCGCTGTGATGAGGGTTTCTCCTTCACAGTTGGACGAGATTCTTCACCCTATCCTCGACCCTTCATCCGAAAAGAAGGCCGCCGTGCTCACCGTAGGTCTCCCGGCATCTCCAGGCGGAGCTGTGGGTCAAATCGTCTTCACTTCGGAGGCGGCGATGGAGGCTGCGGCCGAAGGCAAGAAGGTTATCCTGATCCGCGAAGAGACTTCTCCTGAGGACATTGAAGGAATGCGCGCGGCAGCAGGCATCCTGACTACACGTGGAGGAATGACCTCTCACGCCGCCCTCGTAGCACGCGGATGGGGCAAATGCTGCATCGTGGGTTGTGAGCAGATGAAGATCAATTTAGAAGAAAAGACCGTCTCGTTCGGTGATGGCCTGAACTTCAAGGAAGGCGACTGGCTGAGCCTCAACGGTTCAAAGGGTTTTGTCTATGGCTCTCAGATCGACACCATGGACGCTTCCGAGAATCCTCTCTTCCTCAAGTTCATGTCAATCGTGGACAAGTTCCGCAAGATTGGAATCAGGACAAACGCAGACACTCCAGAAGACGCAAACAAGGCTCTCAAGTTCGGGGCGGAAGGAATCGGTCTGTTCAGAATCGAGCATATGTTCTATGGCGCAAACTCCGAAGCACCCCTCGCCAAGCTCCGCAAGATGATAATGAGCGACGGCAACAAGGAAAGGAAAGAGGCTCTCGCGGAGCTGGAACCGTACATCAAGGCATCCGTCAAGAACACTCTCAAGGTGATGGACGGTAAACCTGTTGTGTTCCGTCTTCTTGATCCGCCTCTCCACGAGTTCGTTCCGAAGACTCAGGAGAAGAAAGAGGAACTTGCCAGGGAACTCGGTGTCAGCGTTGAGGAAATTGAAAAGAGAGGCGAGGCTCTCCACGAGGTCAACCCTATGATGGGTCTTCGCGGCGTCCGTCTCCACGTTTCATACCCTCTTATTGCAGAAACCCAGTACAGAGCGATTTTCACGGCTTCCGCCGAACTCCTCCAGGAAGGTCTGCATCCTCATCCCGAGATTATGATTCCTGTCACAATCTCTGCGCGCGAGCTCAGTTTCCAGAAAGCTATCTGCGAGAAGATCAGGGGCGAGGTCGAAGGCACCAGCAGCCAGAGCATTCATTACAACTTCGGTACGATGATAGAGATCCCCCGCGCCGCACTGACGGCTGACAGGATGGCCCGTACGGCTGAATTCTTCTCATTCGGCACCAATGACCTGACTCAGATGACCTTCGGATTCTCACGTGATGACGTTGGTACCTTTATGGGCAACTACCTCGGCAACAAGATTCTCGACAACGATCCGTTCCAGACGATCGACACCAAGAGCGTTGGCAAACTGGTTGAATTCGGAATACAGGGCGGACGATCAAAGAGACCGGACCTCAAGTGCGGCGTCTGCGGAGAACACGGTGGAGACCCTGATTCCATACGTTTCTTCAACAGAATCGGAGTGGACTACGTCTCCTGCTCTCCGTTCCGAGTACCTATCGCACGCCTCGCAGCGGCCCAGGCCGCCATTGAACAGAGCAAATAGTCTTGTTCAACAGGAGAGAGATGCTTCTCTCTTACTTGGAACCGAAATAAAGGAATATCATTCCGATCAATACAAGAGCAAGGTCCATCGCCTTGCTCTTTAAGTTTTTCTCCTTGAAGAAGAGCGCTCCGAAAAGGAAACTGACGATGACGCTTCCACGACGGACCATTGAAACAATGGAAATCATCGCTCCAGGTATGCTCAGAGCATATAGGTACACGAAATCCGCAATCGACAGAAAAACAGGGATGAACACTATGGACAGGTGCCACTTGAAAGGCGTGGTCTTTTTCCTGTTTGGAAACCAGAGAAGGAGCAGCATGACACCCATCATTATGCACTGGTAGATGCAGTACCAGCTCTGGACCGTCATCTTGTCAAGAGCAAGACCCTGCGGACTCATCAGGAACTTGTCGTACAGTCCGCTGACTGCACCCGTCACGGCAGCGCCCACGATGAAGTATATCCAGATATTATGCTCGAAATCAATCCCTTCTTTCTTTCCGCTGCGGCTGAGCATAAAAAAGGACAGAACCGCCAGCATCACACCTGACCACTGAAGCCAGTTCAGCCTCTCGCCGAAGATCAGCATCGCTCCGACCAGAACCATCACCGGCCTTGTCGCATTGATAGGACCCACGATTGTCAGCGGCAGATGCTTCATTCCGAAATAGCCCAGTATCCAGGAAGTGAGCACGATGACGCTTTTGAGCAGTATCCATTTCTGCACCGCCCATCCGCCGAATTCTCCGACCTTGACGATACTTCCGTCCAGAACAGGCGTTGCGTAGGAGAGGATGATGAATGGAAGGAAGATCAGAGAACTGAACAAAGTGTTCAGGAACAGTACGGGAATCACGGCATTGCCATTCAGGGACTCCTTTTTGAAGGAATCGTAGAAGCCCAGACATAACGCCGAGAGGAATGCAAGTGAAAGCCACATAACAAGTTCGCGATAATTCGGTCGCAAAGATAGAATATTTTTGTATTTTTGTTGTTTGAACTTAATACAAACAGCTCCGATATGGCATTATTCATCCCCAAGAATTACAGTAACCTTCTCGGAAGCCTGGAAAGCACCGAAAAGGCCATCAAGTCCGTCAAGGATATGTTTCAGGTCAACCTTTCCGCACAACTGGCGCTCCTCAGGGTAACAGCTCCGATGGTAGTGATGACAGGAACCGGCATCAATGACGACCTCAACGGAATCGAGAGACCTGTGAGATTCCCGATAAAATGTATGAATGACAGCAAGGCGGAAGTCGTTCACTCCCTGGCAAAGTGGAAGAGACTCAAACTCGCCGAACTGGGCACCGAGCCCGGACGAGGAATCTACACCGATATGAACGCCTTGCGACCGGACGAGGACCTGGACAACATCCACTCGATCTATGTAGATCAATGGGACTGGGAGAAGGTAATCCGCAGGGAGGACCGCAACCTGGCTTTCCTGAAAAAGACTGTCAAAAGAATATACGAGGCGATTAAGGTCACGGAGAATAAACTCTATGTCGAATTTCCGAAGATGGAACCTTTCCTACCGGAAGAAATCTTCTTCATACACTCTCAGGAACTTCTGGATTTGTACCCGGATCTATCCCCTAAAGAGAGGGAGAACGAGATTGTCCGCAAGCACAAGGCTGTCTTCATCATAGGAATCGGCGGAGAGCTTTCAGACGGCAGTATCCACGATGGAAGAGCGGCCGACTACGACGATTGGAGCACCCCGAACGAAGAAGGATTCAAGGGACTTAACGGAGACATCCTTCTATGGAATCCAATACTCGAAAATGCCTTTGAAATCTCTTCAATGGGCATCAGAGTCGATGAGGAGGCTATGAGACGCCAGCTCAGGATCAAAGAGCAGGAGTTCAAGGAGGAGTTGTATTTCCACAAGAAACTCCTTTCCGGAGAACTTCCTTGCACAATAGGAGGAGGTATCGGCCAGTCCCGCCTGTGTATGTTCCTTCTCAGAAAGGCTCACATCGGTGAAATCCAAAGCAGTATCTGGCCGGAGGAGATGAGAGAAGAGTGTCTTAAGGCGGGAATCGAACTGGCTTAGAACTATAAAGCCTGCAGGGCATAAATTGCAGTCAGGACTGCGAAAACGGTAACAGCTATCAGCCATATAACCAGAATCCAAAGTCCTGGATGCCACTTCGGGGCCTTTAGGTCGAAGGTCATCATCACTCCGCTGTAGATCAATCCTATGAACGGCATCACGATGACGACCGCCAGGGAGAACAATGCCGGAGGATAAGACAAATAATCCAGAACCATCGGCGCATTCGAAGCGATCTCTTCAATCAGTTTATTATAGAAGAAACCGCTTTCGAACAGATCGATGGCTCCGAAGGTCGTTCCCAGCACCACTACTCCGGCAATTCCCACAATCAGGAAAACAATGCCGATGACGAATTCCAAACCCCTCCATACCGGACGCCAGTTCTCAGCGCGCGTGATTTTTTCCGCAGATTCTCCCATCTCGTCAGCCGCGCTTTGAATCTTTGCGCTGATGGCGTCCACCGTCCCCTTTTCCCCGCGAAGTTCATTCCGCTGCCTGACAGTTTTAGCCACAGGCATGCAAACCCACAGGATCAGATAGATGACAGGAACCGTAAAATCCCCGAAACGGTGATAGCCGTGACGGAAGAAAAAGCCGAGACCTAACAGGGAAAGAATCACAAACAGGAGTCTGAACACTGTGGGGTCGATGTTCAGGAATATTCCCAATCCGCTGCAGACACCTGCGATTTTAGCGTTCTGGGGATCCCGGTAAAGCTTGCGTCTGGTTTTTCCTTCAGCTGATGATTCCTTTCCAGATCGTGAATGACGGCTGTCGGTACCGGCCGGTGAGTCGGACGAAGAATCCGGATCTCCCTGGGATTCCTCCTCAATGGCTTCCGGACGGCCAAGGGTGCCGATGACCCTCTGAACCATAGGGAGGGTGATGACTCCATCCTGTCCGCTCTGCTCCATTAGAAGTTCGGACATCCTTTCCTCAATGCCCTCCATAACCTCCGCTCCGCTCTTCTTTCTGGAATAGAAGTTCTCAAGTTCGTCAAGATACTCCCTTGCCGCCGAGCAGGCGTCGATCTCGAATTTGAATACACAGCCTCCTATGCTGACGTTTTCCACTGGTTTCATCGTCTATTGCTGTTTGATGGTTTCAATTGTTTCCACGATTTCCCGCCAGGAAGCATCCATTTCACCGAGTTGCTGGCGGCCTTTTTCGGTGATGCAGTAGTACTTTCGGGGAGGTCCCTGCGTGGACTCTTCCCACCTGTATGACAGAAGTCCTTGGTTCTTCTGACGGATCAGAAGAGGATAGAGAGTTCCCTCGACCACAATCATATTGGCGGACTTCAGTTCTTCAAGAATCGAAGAAGCGTAGGCCTCCTTCTTGTCCAGAATGCTGAGTATGCAGTACTCAAGCACTCCTTTGCGCATCTGAGAGCGCACATTGTCTGCACCGTTATCCATATCCTATCTCTTGTATTCAGTAAATTGAGCCATATTTTCCGCAGTCGGTTCCATACCGTGCATCTCGCATTTCTGCGCGGCGGTCCTGGCCTCTGGAACGACAATCCAGAGAATTACGTAGATCAGGAAACCTGTCCCCCAGAAAATCAGGGCTAACAACAGAATTATCCTGACCAATGTGACGTCGATGTCAAGAAGCGCAGCCAGCCCGGAGCAGACTCCTCCTATTGCCTTGCTGTCAGGGTCACGGTAAAATTTCCTGCCCGCGCTGCCCTTCTTTCCGGAATACGAGAAGTCAGGGCCGGAAGTTTTCCGGGAATTACTGTCCTCCGAAAATTCCTCCGTAGGTTCCGCAGAGCCGTCCGACATTCCGAGTTGTCCGACCACCTTGCTGACAAGGGCCAGGTCAACCACACGATATGACGCGCCCCCTATCCCTTGGTCGAAAAGTTCCGCGATACGGCCCTCAAGATCCAACATCACCTCCTCTCTCGCAGTCTGGGCATCAGCGCCAAGGCGATCCTTGAAATGATTGAAATACGCGACCAGTCTTGCATAAGCGTCCTCATCCATAGAGAAGCTCCTGCCGCCAACACTTGCATTGACTACTTTTTTCATCTTTTCTTGGTTTTGCAATTATTTTTCCATTGCAAAGATATATAAATTTTAGAATACCTTGCAACACAAAGTACTAAATTTTTCGAAAAAAGTTTATTTTTGTATAGACGCATATTGATATTATGAAACGTATTCTATTGATAATCATTGCAATCCTTGCAATAAACAGCGACAAGGCCACCGCGCAGAATTATAAATCAAGCAGGCCCGCCCCCCAAGACAGGCTCTTCATAAGTGAGGCCGTTGAGGATAAAATCGCCCGGACAAAGGTCCTTCTCAAGAATCCTCGCCTGGCCTGGATGTTCGCCAACTGCTTTCCGAACACCCTGGACACTACAGTTCATTTTGAGAAGGACAGGGACGGGGCCTGGAGAACATTCGTTTACACCGGGGACATACACGCAATGTGGCTGCGCGACTCTGCAGCCCAGGTATGGCCTTACATCCGACTCGCATCCAGAGATGAGCATCTCAGGAATATGCTTGCCGGAGTCATCAACTGCCAATTCTCACTGATAGCCTTGGACCCTTATGCCAACGCATTCAACGATGGTCCGACCGGAAGCGAATGGGAGTCGGACTACACCGAGATGAACCCTTACGACCACGAGCGCAAATGGGAAATCGACTCCCACTGCTACCCTATACGGCTTGCCTATGAATACTGGAAAGAGACTGGCGACGACTCCGTATTCGGCGACAAATGGATGAGAAGCATTCGCGCCACCCTCAAGACATTCAAGGAACAGCAGCGTAAAGAAGGTCACGGACCCTATTACTTCGCCAGAAAGACAGACAGGCAGTTCGACACCAAATCGAACGGAGGCAGAGGCAATCCTGTCAGACCTTGCGGGTTGATCGCATCGGCTTTCAGGCCATCGGACGACGCCACGATCCTCGAGTTTCTTGTCCCGTCCAATTTCTTCGCCGTCAGCTCATTGCGAAAAGCGGCGGAAATCCTTGTGAAAGTCAATGGAGAATATGCGACAGCAAATGAATGCAGCGACCTCGCGGATGAGGTTGAAGCCGCACTCTATGACTATGCAGTGGTGACTCATCCGAAGTACGGGAGGATATTCGCATACGAGGTCGATGGTTTCGGCAACTTCCTGATGATGGACGATGCCAACGTGCCCAGCCTGCTCTCAATGGCCTATCTGGGGGACATCGATGTGAATGACGAGATATACCGGAACACCAGAAGGTTTGTCTGGAGCGAGGACAATCCGTACTTTTTCAAAGGTAAGGCCGGAGAAGGAATCGGAGGCCCGCACATCGGCTATGACTATATCTGGCCTATGAGCATAATGATGAAATGCTTCACTTCACGTAACGACAGCGAAATCAGATGGTGCATCGAGACCCTGATGAAGACCGATGCCGGTACAGGATTCATTCACGAATCCTTTCACAAGGACGATGCCTCCAGATTCACCCGCGAATGGTTCGCCTGGCAGAACACCCTCTTCTGAGAACTCATACTCTACCTTGTCGATTCCGGGAAACTCGGCCTCCTCAACACAATTACCATAGAATAAAACCGCTTTCTTCACGAGAAGCCCGTGAAGAGGAAAAGTTCCGGCCGGCAGGGCATATCGGTTATAATTGAATCAGTCTATGTGGAATTCCGAGATCTGCCTGTTGAGTTCGGCAAGGATGCCTATCTTCTTCTCGTAAAGGTCCTCCGAGATGTCAACCTTGTAGTAGTGCGGGTTGATCAGACGTCGCTCTGACGGGCTGAAGTGCGAAAGCGTTTCGTTGTAGAATGCCTTCTTCTCCATCAGAGTGTGGTCGATCGAGGTCTTCAGGCCATTTGTAATCACCGGAAACTGCAGGGCTCTCCAAGTATAGGAACCGGCTTCGAAGGTCTTATGCTTGAAGCGGTCATCCTCCGCGAAGATGGTGAATTCCTCTCCGTTCTCAATCTTGCGCGAGATGGAGTCTCCTCTAAGACAAGTGACGTCCGCCTTGTAGATTTCGCCCAGGTCAGGATCCTTCTTAGTGATTCTGTACGTAATCTGGAAACCCGGATTTATCAGTTTGATCGTGTCTTCGGAACGCTTGAGCACAGGCTCACCATCGATCTGGACCAGTTTATAGACATTGCCGAAGCAAGGGGCTGCCTTGCTGGTCGCTATCGCATCACCGACACCGTAGGAGTCGATGCAGGCTCCCTGACGCTCGAGATCGGAGATCAGATATTCATCAAGGGAATTGGTCGCGAATATCTTGCAGCCGCCCATATCGTGCCTGTCCAGAATCCTCCGGACTTTCTGCGAAAGGTAGGCAAGGTCACCGCTGTCAAGGCGGATTCCGTAGCCGTAGGGATAGTCGTTGCTTATCCCGCAGTCTCTGAAGGCACGGATCGCATTGAGGATCCCGCACTTGAGGGTGTCGTATGTGTCGATAAGGAGAATCAGGTTCTCACCCTGATGAGTCTTTATGTAGTCAAC
>CAYFVE010000065.1:0-13916 GCA_964346605.1 uncultured Muribaculaceae bacterium
TACCTAACTTTCAATATTTTCAAAGAACTTTTACGAATTTTTACCGGACACTAATTATTCTTGTCATAAAATGTTCTGTAAAAGTAATATAAGATTGCGGGGAACTGCCAAAGCAGGGCAAAAAGCCGTTATTTCGTATGCGTCTTCAGATATTGGTCGCTGAAGTCGATCTTCAGTTCAACCCAGAGAGGCAGATGGTCCGACATCTGGAATGTTCTCCATTTTCCGTTAAAATACTTTTCCTCGCTTTTATTCTTGCCTGTCAACTTGTCATACGCGGCCTGATACAGGGGCTTGTATTCCATCCAGTCTTCAGCCCGGTAAACAGATTTCGTGAAATTGAAAGCACCTGCCTTCTGCTCATCGTCATCATAGAGCACCATAGATTTCTCCATCTTAAGGCTGAAAGCAATCTGGTCGTAGTGGCTGACCTGGCCCAAGTCAGTCGGATGTTTCCTGATTTCGTTCGGGACGAAGAATTTTTATGTAGTCCTGACCTTCCCGCTTGATGATACATCCTGACCTTCAACCAGGGCATTGAAATACTTTCCTCCAACATCAGGAATATTGAAGTCTCCAAGAAGTATATATGTGATATCCTCCGACTTCTGTCTCTTTAGCAGGAAATCAGATACGGTCTTGATTTCGTCAACTCTCCTTTGCACAAGGCCTTCAGAGTTCTTCTCGCTTCCATAATAGATATGGACAGTGCAGAGCTTGAAGTCAAACCACCCGGCCCGGAATGATGCCAAATACGGGGTTCGAGCGAACTGCACGCCATTCATAAGCTTATTCTCAGGAAGGACGATCTCTCCAACCATACCCGTGAACTTCACCTTGTTAGTGTTGAATACGAAAGCCATAGCCTCATTGCCGCCGACTGTGCCGTCAACGCCGTCCGAGAATATGATGGACCAGTTCTCTCCCAATATGGACAGGACACTTTCGAGCCCGTCGGGTTTCTTGGAATTCACTTCCTGAATCACCACTATGTCAAAGTGGTCTATTATTTCCGCTATGTAGTAGCAACTCTCGATAGTGCGGTTATCACCGAACTCCCGGATGTTCCAAGTCGCGAGAAGCAGTGTTCTGGTTGCCGTCTTCTCAGGTATCTCGTCTCTTAACTGCTGCCTTAGGGCGAGAAGACGGTCCGTCACCCTCCGCCTCATGGACTCATCTACGATTTTTTTGATTTTCTTGTAGCTTGACATAATGCTTTATCCTTTATTTAAAGCCGTCTTTGGCTCGAAAAAACGAAGCAAGTCGTGTATATTGCCCACAACGGCGTCGAACAATTTATACATCAACTCAGGCTCCTCCATCTTAGGAATATAGGCCACGACCTTTTTCCCGCGTCCAGCCATCCACCCGGCTTCTGTATGAGCGCTGCGGCCGCAAGGAAGAACGAGTACGCAGGCATCAGCCCATTCCAGCGCATCAAGATCGGCTTTGAACTGACGTTCTGCAAGCGGATGGGTCAAGTCCCCGGCATACTGCCCGAACTTCCAGTCAAGGGCATTTTCGTCAATATCAGTCCAACGGAACCCATTTCCGCCGTGCGGAGGATTACGGAAATCATACACCTCATTATCCTGTTCCCGCAGGCGTTCAACCACCTGCTCATAATAAGGATTTCTCCAACTTGATGCTACGTAGATCTTTGACATTGTATTATCAGATACTTGAAGTTGCAGTCATCAGCACACCCCACCAGAAGCCAGGATTTACTCTGGCATATGTTACGGCACAGGCAGTTCTCAACAGAGTGGTACAGCATATCAAAAAGACGAATCATTCAGGGATGTTCCGAAAATCTTCTTTTTTGATATGGACAAAAAACATCCGGTCTGCCAAGAACAAGCTTTGCCATATTTGAATCCGCCGAATAAAAACACATCAAAACAAAGATAAACATTTTGACGGAATGTCCTTCAAGGTGACAAGAAAACGATCAAATCTGTTTTTCCGGATATTGTTACGGTTAGAACTAGATTTGTCGTTTTATTGTTCTAACAGGGGCGATTTAGGGTACTGTTAGAACAATTTCGCACCACCGTCATCCGGTAGAAAGACGGAATCGGTCCTATTCACGAGTTTGAAGCAGACACAAAGTCATCGGAAAAAATGTTATATTTGTGTTGATCATAACAATGCGTAATGAAGGCAATCATCATAGGAGCGACATCCGGAATCGGCAGGGAAACAGCTGTCCGGCTGATCAGAAAAGGCTGGACGGTCGGACTGGCCGGACGCCGGCTGGACAGGCTTGAATCGATAAGGAATGAATATGGGGCCGACAAGGTTCATATCGTCCGTATGGATGTGACCTCTGAGGATGCCATAGAAGCAATCAACAGCCTCATCGGAGAGACAGGCTCCCCTGACTTGTTCTTCTATGTGGCGGGCAACGGTTTCCAGAACCGGGAACTTGACATAGACAAGGAGATCCTTATGGTCAGGACAAACTGCGAGGGGATGGTGCGTTCTGTTGACCATTTCATAAACTATGTCAGGTCGCATCCTGAGTATTATTCAGACAAAAGAAAGGGACACGTGGCGGTCGTATCGTCAATTGCGGGAACGGCCGGGCTCGGAGTGTCTCCAGCTTATTCGGCCACCAAGAAAATGGAGAGCGCCTATATCTCTGCACTTGCTCAGCTCTCCAGCATCGACAAGATCCCTGTCGATTTCACCGACATCCGTCCGGGTTTCGTTGCGACTGAATTCCTCAATCCAGATAAGCGCTACCCTATGATGATGTCCGTAGAAAAGGCTGCCGGCCACATTGTCAGAGCAATTGAAAAAAGGAAACGGGTCTGCATCTTCGACTGGCGTTTCCGCATCCTTGTCTTCTTCTGGAGGCTCATTCCTCGTTTCATTTGGGAAAGACTCTCGTTCATCAAGAACTGACCGCTATACATTATGTTAAAAATGAAAAAGATCTTCACAACCTTTCTGCTCGTCGCAGCAGCCGCCCTCGGACTTAGAGCCCAGGACAACACCCCAACCCTCGAATATGTAATGAAACTCACCGTCTCTCTCGGAGAATCCTACTCTATAGGACAGACTTCCTACGGAGTGCGCAACGTAGTTCCCATCACCGGAGGCACCTTTGAAGGCCCTTCCATAAAGGGTACAGTCATCCCTGGAGGCGCCGACTGGCAGCTCACCGACACGAAGACAGGCCGCACCAACGTAGAGGCAATATATTCCATACGGACTGAAGACGGAGTGAATATCCATATACGCAACAACGGAATCATCTCCTCAGGCAAGGACGCCGAAGGCAAACCCGCTTTCTACTTCCGCTGCGCCCCTGAATTCGAAGCACCGTCCGACAGCCCATACGCCTGGCTCAACAATGCGATCTTTGTCTGCGCTCCAAGTTTCGAACCCGGAGTTCAAGGAGCCATCGTCTTGAGAGTTTGGAAAGTCAATTGATAAAATACTGAATATATGGACAAACTGAACATCGCCCTTGTAGCCCACGACGGAAGAAAGGACGAATTGATTACGTGGATCAAGTACAACTACAAGATTTTTTCAAAGTACAATCTTTATGCGACTGGTACTACCGGAAGGCTCATCGAGGAACTGGTAGTCGAGGATCCAGACAACCCCGGCATCATCACCAGACCATTTCTGGGCAGGGTGACAAAACTTCTGTCCGGCCCTCTTGGAGGCGATCAGCAGATTGGTGCGATGATCGCCCAGGGCCAGATCAATATGCTGATTTTCTTCTGCGACAATTTGATAGTCCAGGGCCATCAGAACGATGTCTCTGCATTGACAAGACTCGCCGCCCTCTACAACATTGCATTCGCCACCAACAGGACAACGGCGGATATGCTCCTGACCTCACCCCTAATCAGCGATCCGACCTACGAGATCCTGCTTCCGGAAGTCATAGCAAAGTACGCAAACAGGAGTCTCAAGTAGGCCCTGATCCTGATATTCAGAATCATTTCAAAGACTGGCATCCAGGAGTGAACTTAGTACAACAGTGACGAGGATTCCAGTCTTCGTAAAAACTCCGATTATCTGACATATTCACAATGAAAAGACATATCCTCCGCTGGGACTCAGTCGATCCGGAAATGTCTCTTTCTAAATGAAGCAGGAAATCAAAGTGATTATCGCAAGTCCTCCCTGCTTCAGGATGATGCCGGGATTGCTGGTAAAACTTCCATAAAGGGCGACAAGGATTATGTAGCCCATAAGGATTTCAACAGCCACCTTGCTCCCGAAGACAAAGACGGCAACCAGAATCAGTACGGAGATCAAGCCGTTGTACACTCCCTGGTTCTTGAAGAGAGTGCTGACAGACTTACGTTCAAGTTCTTCCTTGCTCATTCCGAACACCCTTGCGGTAGTGCCCGAAGTTGTCGCGAAGGTTTCGAGATACATAATGTAGAGAAACTCGAGGGCGACAAGGGTCGCCAGGATGATGGTAAACGTGCTCATTGTCTTGTGAAAATAAAAGTGTTTATGTTGTGAAGATAATAAAATTCAGCGAAATGACGAAAACGTTTTATTATCTTTTCAATGGGTCCAGCCACTTTCCATAGGTGAGCATTCTCCAGACCAACTCAAGCGGACCGAACTTGAACCATCTCGTCCAGACAACGCTGAAAGCCGTTTGGAAGGCGAAGACTGCCAGAGCGGTCAGTTCAATTCCTGCCAGTCCCTGGCTGAGCCCAAACCCGAAACCTATGCCGTAGTAGATTATCACACCTATGACAGACTGGCCTATGTAGTTTGTCAGAGCCATCCTGCCAGGCGTGGAAAAAAACCTGAAAACAATGCTTCCGGGACGCCTGATGAAGAGCAGGCATATTCCGGAAAGATAAAACGCCGCCATCGGGACAACACTGACCATATAAAGAAGAGAATGCACACCCTCGCCGAAAGTGTGGCCTCCTGACGAATCCACAGCATAAAGAAAGGACGCCGGAATGCCGATAGCCGCGGTGATTGCGAACATACGTACGAGTGCGGACTTATGCTCCTCAAGCCGGGCATAGATACGGTTGCGGCCGATGGCATAGCCGAGGACGAAAAAAGCCCAGGACTTTGAATATCCTGTGTCCAGACAAGAATTCCCACATTCTTTCGACAGTGCCTTGCTTGAGGAAGGCGGACACCTCGCGATAACTGCCTGCGTCTCTAAGCCAAATGGCGAAGTTGTCCGCGGTGATTCCGTAGCTGCTGGCCGTTGACCACCAGACGCGCTCAAGAGGCGCCGCCATGTCTATTCCAAGCCACTCCTGACCGAAGTCAAGGACAACCGGAATGGAAAGCAGAATCCCAGCGGCCAGAATAAGACCCCTGTCGGAAAGCTTGGTGAAAAGCGGAAGGAGAAGACCGCAAACCGCATACAGGCAGAGTATATCCCCGCTCCAGATGAACATCAGATGACATAACGCTATCAGGATGAGTACGGACATCCTTCGGTAAAAAAGTCGGATTCCGCCGTTTCCCCTCTGCCCTGAGTGTTCCAGAATTATTGCAAAGCCACAACCGAAAAGAAGGCTGAAAATAGTGTATCCCTTCCCGTCAATAAAGAAATACTGCAGGAATCTTACCACCCGGTCTATACCTGCAGACGCCATTGAGGCCTGCGCGTCCCCGTCAAGGAATGTCCACAGCCCGAACTCAGGGAAATTCGCAAGAATGATCATCATAAGGGCAACGCCGCGCAGAGCGTCCAGAATCACGAACCTTTGCTTGCCCGTCGTCGGGCCGAGGGTATTGCCCATAGATGAAAAAGGAAACAGGACAAATTATTGTAAATCATTAAGCCACTGCACCATTATATCGAGAACCTCAGGCGCGATGGTTTCTTCTATTCTTCGATACTCGGCTATGGATCCGGTCTCGCAATGCTGGAAAATGTGGTTGACGCCATCTACTGCTTCGATGCGGTTTGCGGGATTGTCCAAAAAGCCTTCCCGAAGAGCTCCCAAGTTGGCCTCACATTCCACCTGCATATCTTTGGTGCCGTTTAAGGCGAGCACAGGGCATGTGACTTTGTGAAGAAGAGGACGCATATCCATGGAAAGCATATATTTCATATACGATGACTGAAGCTGCGTCGTCACCGCTTGATAATTCTGTTTCAAGCCATCAGGAAGGTCCAAGCCGCCGGCAGAAGGCAGCGGCGTTCCGTTGATTCTCGCATCAAAGGCCTCGCCTAGCAGTTTGCAGTACGTGTCAACGACAGTTTCAGGGACACCGGAAGCTGTCAGAGCGAGACGGTTCTGCCATAGCAGGATCTCTTTTCCGGAGACAATGGCTCCGGCAAGACTGATTATGAAATCCGCCTCTTTCTCCGCCGCAAGCATCATCGCTATGCTGCCGCCTTCGCTGTGACCGAGGACACCGACTCTGTCAAACTTCTCCCGAAGCAGTCTGATACCAGCCAAAGCATCATTCTTAAGATCTTCCGTAGTACAATTGACAATGTCCCCGGAGGACTCGCCAAAACCCCTATCATCATAACGCAGAGTGGCGATGCCGGCCCGGGCAAGCGCATCAGCGATCACCGCGAAGGGCTTATGCTCAAATACTTCCTCGTCCCTGTTCTGCAGACCGCTCCCCGTCACCATAATTAGCACAGGCGTGTTTTGGGAAAAACCTTCCGGAAGCGTCAGCGTCCCTTTCAGCACAGCCTCGCCATTAGCGAAGGAAACATCCTCCATCGAGTATGGGAAAGGCCCTTGCGGGGTTTGCGGACGATTCAGTTTCTCCTCACCAGGAGTGAGCGTCAGTGGAAATGAAACTCCACGCTGCTTGAATGTCCCGACAATTTGTTTCACAGTCCACAGGCCTTCATACGTCACATCGATTGAAGGAATCCTGATGATGATGGCACCAGTAATCGTTTTTTCAATCTGAATCGGAATCCCTGCAGCGCCCTGATCAGGCGAGTCCATTGTGGGATTGTCTTCATCCAGATGGAAGACCAGTGTAATTTCAGTCCCCTGAACATCAAGCTTCCCTGACCAAGCGCCTGTCTGGGCATTTGCCTCCAGAGCGAACAGGAGTATCGCTAGTATCGATGCAATTTTCTTCATGACAGCAAATATAACAAAATTATGCAGGTTGCCTTACCGGCTGTTTTCCCGGAACTACCTCAACTTCGAATAGCCATACCGGGAACGATGGCCAAGTTCCTCCTCAATGCGGATCAACTGGTTGTACTTGGCCATCCTGTCGGTGCGGCTCATGCTTCCGGTTTTGATCTGACCGGAGTTTGTCGCTACGGAAATATCCGCGATGGTGGTATCTTCGGTTTCACCTGAACGATGGGAGACAACCGTCGTGTAGCCGTTGCGATGCGCCATCTCGATTGCTTCCAGAGTTTCGGTGAGAGAACCTATCTGATTCACCTTGATAAGAATGGAATTACCGGCTCCGATCCTGATTCCCTTTTCAAGGAATCTGGTATTAGTCACAAAGAGGTCATCGCCAACAAGCTGGCAGCGTTCACCGATCCTGTCGGTAAGTTTCTTCCAGCCTTCCCAGTCATTTTCATCCAGCCCATCCTCTATAGAGTCGATAGGATATCTGGTTATCAGCTGCTCAAGATACTCAATCTGCTCGTCATCTGAGAGTTCCCTGCCGTTAGGATCCTTTGGCATTCCGTTGCTGAGTTGACTGTAGTTGTAGAAGAATTTCCCATCCTTGACTGATGAGAACTCGCTGGCCGCGCAGTCCATCGCTATCGTGACATCCTTTCCCGGTTCATAACCGGCGTCTCTGATGGCCTGGCAGATGCTGTCAAGGGCATCTTCGATACCACTCAGTTCCGGAGCATATCCGCCCTCGTCACCTACAGCGGTTGAAAGTCCTCTTTCCTTCAGCAGCTTTGCCAAAGAATGGAACACCTCAGCGCCCATCCTGACCGCCTCCTTTTCTGAAGAAGCTCCGACAGGACGGATCATAAACTCCTGGAATGCGATAGGAGCGGACGAGTGTGCTCCGCCATTGATGATATTCATCATCGGAACAGGCAGAACATAGGTATTGCTGCCGCCGACATAGCGATATAGAGGAATATTCAAAGCTTTGGCTGCAGCCTGGGCGACAGCAAGGCTTACGCCCAGGATGGCGTTCGCCCCAAGTCTGCTTTTTGTCGGAGTAGCGTCAAGTTCAAGCATCTTATAGTCGATTGCGCGCTGTTCGAGAACATCATCTCCGGCAAGTGCAGGCGCGATCACATTGTTGACGTTGTCCACGGCTTTCAGGACCCCCTTGCCCCCGAAGCGTTTCTTGTCGCCGTCACGAAGTTCCAGAGCCTCATTTTCTCCTGTGGACGCTCCCGAAGGAACGCTGGCCCTTCCCATCACTCCATTGTCAAGGGTGACTTCAACTTCTACTGTAGGATTGCCGCGGGAATCCAATATCTCCCTAGCGTGAATCTTTTCAATTTTCATATCTGTAACTTTTTAAGATTTAATCTGATTCCAACATCTGCTATAACAATAGTCTTGCCACGCACAAGGATGTCTCCGTATTCTATCGCAACCAAGCGGAATGCTGCCACATTGACAGTTCCGCTCCCGTATTCATGACGAAGGGAATATCCTTTGCCGATTGATGAAAATACTCTATTTTTACCGGAACTTTTGATCCGAAGGATAATATGCATTACCTGACAAACAACTCGAATGACCCTTGGTACAATATGGCATTCGACGAATATTGCCTCGAACGTCTTCCGACAGACAAGCCTGTCTTCTACCTTTGGCAGAACAGGCCGTCAGTTATCATTGGCCTGAACCAGAACGCGTTCAAGGAGGTCAATGTCCCTTTCCTGAATGAGAAAGGCATTCTCCTCGCCCGAAGGGTGACAGGAGGCGGGGCGGTTTACCACGACCTGCAAAATCTCAACTACACAATCGCAGGCCGCTCGGAAGACCTTGAAAGAGACTACGAAGGCTATCTTCACTATATGCTGGACGCCCTCCGTTCTCTCGGGGTAGATGCCAGGATGAGCGGGCGGAACGACATACATGTAGACGGGCGCAAGGTTTCGGGCTATGCGAAGCGCGTCTGGCGCGACCGTCTGATGATACACGGCACATTGATGTACGATGTCGATGTGGACACACTGACCAGAGTCCTTGACACCGACGGGAGCAAACTCCACGGGAAAGGCGTTTCTTCTGTCAAGAGCAGGGTCGCGAATCTCAAGGAATATCTTCCCGAATTCGATTCAATAGAAGAATTGAAGTCGAAACTTCATTCGATACTAGCCGGCCGGGATGAAGAAATCATACTTACCGGGCGGCAACTTTCAGAGGTACAGATGCTCCGCGACGGAAAATTCGCCCTATGGGAATGGAACTGGGGTCATTCGCCAAAGGCATCCGTATTACGGAAAGCAAAGCTGTCCTGCGGCTACGTAGAAGCCTCTTTCGATGTGAAAGATGGCCGGATCCATTCGATTGTCTTCGGTGGAGACTTTCTGGGGAAACTTCCCGCAGGAGACCTTGCAGGCCTGCTGGAAGGATGCCGTTACGAACGAAATGCCATAATGGACCTCCTTGACCGGCATAACGCCGGGCTGTTTTTCGACGGTGTCAGCAACGATGAATTATGCAAAAGAATTCTTGACTTATCCTCCGGAAACCAGCCTGCAAAGATGCAGGAATGAGGGATAACCGGATTAAGAAATCGTAAGATTCAAAATGACAAGCCGGTCGCCTGCCTTGATGCGCGTGTCTCCGTGAGGAATGATGTTCTCCTCTCCCCTCCGTATCATAACGACCAGGCCTTTGCCGGAATATTCAGAGATCATCTTGCCTTCGTTGCGGCCGCCTGCTCTGATTTTCCTCTCCTCCAATAGCACGGAGTTGTCCTCGAATCCGTGTGTCAGGGTGATGACATCGTCACCGGCTTCAAGGACTGTCTCTCCGTCAGGTTGTATTCTGTCCCCGTTGCGCAGGACGAGCGCTATCAGAACATCCTTTGGCAGTTGGAGGTCTTTGATCGCCTTTCCGGACCAGATGCTGTCAGGCTTGACCCTGATACGGCCGAAATTCATATCAGTGAATTCAGAATAGTCATTGAAAGTCTTCATGACGTCGGTTCCAGGATCGACCATATCAAGTCTTTTGGCCATCCACGGGATAAGCGAGCCCTGAACTCCGATTGAAAGGAGGACGACGACGAAGACTATGTTGAATATATCGTTCTGGATGAAGGCCGGATCCACCATCGCCATTATCGCGAACACGATGGAAGCAGCGCCTCTAAGCCCTACGAATGATATGAGGGACTGCTGTTTGAATGAATATTTACGGAATGGCGTCAGGATGCCGAACACCGCTGCCGGCCTTGCGACAAGAAGCATGAAGAGGAAAATCGCCATCGCGGGAAGTATTGCCTTATGCAGCATCGTCGGTCTTACCAGAAGACCCAGAAGAAAGAAGATCAGGACCTGCATCAAACCGGTGATTCCGTCGAAGAAATTGACCATATTCCTTTTCCCTCTGAATTCCTCATTACCCAGAATTATGCCTACCAGATAGGCGCTAAGGTAGCCGTTGCCGCCAATGATGGATGGAACCGCATAGGAAGCGACAGCTATCGCAAAGACGAACAGAGACTCGTAGCCTTCTGTCTGAAACTTCATCTTTTCGAATCCGAGAGCGGCGAGTTTGGCGATTCCGACACCGCATCCTGCGCCGAAAGCAATCTGCGCGAAGATATTCCACGCCACAAATCCTCCGCTGGAAGTTCCGTTCATCATTGAAAGAAGTATGGCTGTGAGCATATACGACGCAGGGTCGTTGCTTCCGCTTTCCATCTCCAGCATAGGAGCAGTGTTGTTCTTCAGGCCGAGACGTTTCCCCCTCAGAATCGAGAAGACCGAAGCGGCATCAGTAGAGCTCATCACCGATCCGAACAAGAGACTCTCAAGCCATTCCCAGCCCAGCGCGAAATGGCAGAACAGGCCGACCAGCCCTGCTGTGATCACGACACCGGCCGAAGCAAGCAGGACAGACTCCTTGACAACGGTCTTCACCGCTTCCCATCTGGTGCCGAACCCGCCATAGAACATAATGAAAATCAAGGCGACCGTACAGGTCTCCTTGGCCATGTCGTAATCATCGAACCGAACCGGCCACAATCCATTGTTCGCAAAGATGATTCCCAGGGCCATAAATGCCAAAAGGGTAGGAATCCCTATCCGCGAAGAAATGTTGTTGAGCCAGATGCTTGTCAGTATTACAACTGAAATAAGTATCAGGAACAGAGGAATCATCGGTATGATCAGCAGCCTTTTCCGTCCAGGCTGCAGGAGGCGCCTGATGGTGAATATTCGATGAGGCCGACTTCCGCAGGATCCAGGGTGACAGTCTCGTCTTCAAGCACAAAGCAAGGGATTCCGACATCGTGAACGCTCTTGGAATGGTTGAAAAGCGGATCCCTGTCCCTGATTTCCAAAAATTCACTGAGGAAATGGACGTGTTCTCCGATGTCGATGACCTCGAACCGGTCATCGTTCCTGATCTGTTCATAGATGTACGTGCAATAAGGGCACGTCTTCATTCCGTAAATCTTTATCATTGACTTTGAAGTTTTGGTTCCATTGGCGGGTTGCACAGCAATAATCAAAAATAGTGAATATTTCCGTCAATCCGCGCGCCGCAGAGAAAATATCTTCCGGAAAATGCGGCCGATCGATATCTATTTCATCCAGCGAAGGCGCAGCGAGTTCAGAACGACACTGATGCTGGAGCAGGCCATAAGGGCGCTGGCCCACATAGGGGTGATCTGGAAGTCAATCCCGAAAATATGGAGGGCGCCGGCGGCCAGCGGGATGCAGACGAGGTTGTAGATGAAAGCCCAGAAGAGATTCTGCCAAATCATTCTGACAGTTCTTCGGCTAAGTTGGACAGCTTCCGGAATCGTCATCAGATCATCGCCCATAAGCGTCACCTGCGCGACATCCATCGCTACATCAGCCCCCCTTCCGATTGCTATTCCCACATCGGCGGCAGCCAAAGCCCCAGTGTCGTTGACACCATCGCCTATCATCGCCACAGTCTTCCCTGCAGCCTGCAACCTACGAACCTTTTCCTCTTTGTCAGCAGGGACAACCTTGCTTTCGAAGCGCTCTATCCCGGCTTTGGACGCCCAGTAACAGGCAGCCTCCTCCTGATCTCCGCTCATCATATAGACCTCAATCCCCTGACGATGAAGGGCCTCGATTGCCTCACGGGCATGTGGCTTCAAGGTTTCCCTTCCTTCAAGAGGAATATCCCCGCTTTTCGTAAAATCGACGTTAAGGTCAGGTATGGTCAAAGTTCCTGTCTTGTCGATCACAATGGCGTCCACCTTCCGGAGATTCTCAAGAGCGGCGGCATCCTTGATAAGGATATGCTTCCGCGCAGCCTGTCCCATACCTACCATAAGAGCAGTCGGGGTCGCCAGACCCATCGCACATGGACAGGCTATCACAAGTACTGCTACAGCCGAAAGGATTGCTTGAGGAAGATGCTCGCTGCCGCCGGTCGCCCACCAGGCGAGGAACGTCAAAAGAGCCGTCAAAGCAACGGCCGGCACGAAAACCAAAGCCACCTTATCTACTATTCTTTGAACAGGAGCCTTGGAATTCTGAGCCTCCTGAACAGTACGTATGATTTGACCGAGCGCGGTTTCATCACCGATCTGGCGGGCGCGCATCCTCAGTTTGCCTTGACTGGGAATCGTTCCGGCCAGAACCTTGTCCCCTTTGCGCTTTGCCACAGGAGTCGGCTCGCCGCTTATCATCGACTCATCCACATAGGCTGCGTCTGCGGTCATAAAACTCTCGGCGCCGATGACATCCCCGTCAACGGGAATCTTCTCTCCGGCCCGTACCTCAAGCCTGTCTCCTCTGGAAATGGTCGAAACAGGCACCTCCTCCAACTTGCCTTCCATATTCACGATCCGAGCTGTTTTCGGCTGCATACCCATCAGCTCGCGGATGCTTCCGGCAGTACTGTTTCTGGCCTTCTCCTCCAGGAGACGACCAGTGAGCACGAATGTGATGATCATCACGCTCGCATCGTAGTAAGTGTGCCAGGCAATGCCTCTGGATCCCCAGGCCTGCTCTCCCCAGAAAGTGTTGAAAGCACTGAACAGAAATGCGATGAGCGTGGACAGCGCGACGAGAGTATCCATATTCGCGGAACAGTGGAGAAGCTGTTTCCCGGCTGAGAAATAGAACTGTCTTCCGCAGAAGGCCAGATTTGCCAGCGCTATGACGAAAGCAATCTGATTGCCCTCGTCGCGGCCTGTTCCGAGCCAACCCATCGAGACTGCCATACAGATGAAAGCGAACGTCCACGAGAGAATCGTTTTCTTGGTCAGGCGAGACATCGACGTCCGTTCCAGTTCCTCAGCGCTCCTGTCCTTCTCTATCACCAGGTCGTAGCCAATCGCGCCGATCTCCTTCTTCATGTTCTCAAGGCTGATCGTCTTGGGGTCATATTCAACGAGAGCCTGGCGTCCGGCTAAAGAAACCGTCGCTCTCGAAACTCCGTCAAGCGAGTTCAACTTCCTCTCCACATTGGCAGAACAAGAAGAACAGGCCATCCCGACTATCGGAATGATCTTCTTTTCCATAAGGTCAGACAACCTCGAATCCGCAATCTTCGACAGCATCCTTGAGGAGCTGAAGGCCTACGGATGCAGAATCGTATTCAACAACTACTTTTTTCCCTTCCAGAGATGCTTCCGCCCTGCTGACGCCATCGACCCCAGCCAAAGCATTCTCCACCCTCGCTTTACAGTGCTCGCATCTCATCCCTTCCACATTGAGAACTATCTTGTCCATAATTTTGAATCATTATAAATTTTCGCTGCAAAGTTACTACAAAAAAGTGAAATGCGGAAAGATATAGTGATAGAATTGAGTT
>CAYFVE010000066.1:0-13353 GCA_964346605.1 uncultured Muribaculaceae bacterium
GACCTGCCCTATAGAGGGATTATGCTGGATGTCTCCAGAAACTTCACATCCAAGAAGAATCTTCTCAGGCTTCTGGATGCGCTCGCTCACTACAAGGTCAACAGGTTGCATCTCCATTTCGGAGACGATGAAGGATGGAGGGTTGAGATTCCGGGACTGCCGGAACTTACGGCTTATGGCTCGAAGCGGGGTGCTCCCCAGGTGGACGAGAATGACGTCCTGATCGAGGACTATTGGATGAAGCCTGAATATTTCGGAGGCTCCGATCCGAACAGCACGAAACTCTCGGGCAACGGATTCTACTCTCAGAAGGACTTTGTTGAAATCCTACGCTACGCTGCCGCCCGGCATATCCACGTCATCCCTGAGTTCGACACTCCGGGGCACTCCAGGGCTGCGATAATGTCTATGATCTACAGAAAGAACACCACCGAAGACGAGACTTATCTCCTCAGCGAGGAGGCCGACACCTCCAGATATATGTCCGTACAGAACTACGGCGACAATGTGATGAATGTCGCCCTTGAGTCGACATATTCATTCATCGACAAGGTCTTCGCCGGGCTGAGATATCTCTATGATGAGGCTGGCGTTCCTCTGGATGCGGTCCACGTCGGAGGTGACGAGGTCCCGGAAGGAGCCTGGCTCGGTTCTCCGGCCTGCCGCAGGCTGATGGAGTCGAAGGGATGGAGCGATCCTGCGATGCTGAAGGATTATTTTGTTGACCGGGTGCTTGGAATAGCCGAAATCTATGGCGTCAGGATCGCCGGATGGCAGGAAATAGCCGGGGATCTTACTCCTGAGACGGCGGAACGCCTGAAGAAGAACCTCTATTTCGTCAATATGTGGAAAACGAGTCCTGAAAGCGGACTCGACGAGGCGGTGTATTCGTTCGCCAACGACAGCATACCTGTCGTTCTGTCAAACTACACAAACACCTATCTCGATTTCGCCTACAATTCCGGCAAGGCCGAGCCCGGCCATTCATGGGGAGGCCTGATCGATGAACGGCGCACATTCTCCCTGCTTCCTTTCGACATCTACAAGTCAGTCCGCTGGAATGACAATTCCGAAATGGTGGACATCCAGACCGTTTCCGATGGCAAGACAGCGCTTCTTCCGGAGGCGGCTTCCCGCATCATAGGTGTGCAGGGACAGTTATGGTCAGAAACTATCCAGGACTTCGACAATTTGACATACTACCTGTTTCCGAAGGCTCTCGGACTCTTTGAGCGCGGATGGAACGCCCACCCTGCATGGGAGGAGTCGGCAGCTTCCGACGACTCTCTGTTCGTCTCGGATTTCAACCGCTTCTACAGCATTGTCGTTGACAAGGAAGCACCTTATTTTGAATCAAATAAGATTAACTATAGAAAATACTGAAAAAATGAAAAAAACACTGATTCTGACAGCGGCCGTCATGCTGCTGATGCCTGTTTCCCTTTCCGCTCAATTCTTCAGGTCCGAGGACCGCAAACCTGAATTCGAGAGGGGAGTCGCAAAGACAAACACAACTTATGAAACCGTAAGTGTCCAGCAGCCAAAGAAGGACAAGAAGATAAAGAACATCATCGTGATGATAGGCGATGGAATGGGACTCGAGCAGATCAGTTGCGCCTGGGCGCTCAACGGAGGCCGCCTTAACTTGGACAATTGTGTTTACACGGGATTTTCGAAGACATATTCGTCAAATACCCTTGTGACTGACTCCGCCGCGGGAGGTACTGCTCTTGCGACCGGTTCCAAGACGAACAACGGCTACGTGGCTGTCGCTCCGGACGGATCGAACCTGGAGTCCTCGATGGCAAAGGCCAAGGCGCTCGGCAAGAAGACGGGAATCTGTGTAACCTGCCGTACTGACGATGCCACTCCTGCGTCATTCGCCGCTCATTCTCAGGACCGCGGTCTTGGCGAGTACATCGCTGCCCAGTATCTGGACATCGACATTGATTTCTTGACAGGAGGCGGAAGGAAGAACTGGGACAAGCGCAAGGACGGACGTAACATCATCGAGGAGATGAAGGCTAAAGGCTACGAATTCGTCGAGACGAAGGATGAACTGATGGCCGCCGGAACCGGCAAGGTGTTGGGGCTCTTCGCCGACGGAGACTTCGCCCCGTCAGCGGTCAGAGGTGATTTTCTTCCGGAATGCGTCGAGATGGCCATCAGGAATCTGAATACTGACAACAAGAAGGGTTTCTTCCTTATGGTCGAAGGCTCGAATATTGACCACGAGTGCCACGGCAACAACATCAAGGGGACCGTCGATGATCTCTTTGAGTTCGACAGGGCGGTCGGAAAGGCCCTTGAGTTCGCGGCGAAGGACGGCAACACTCTCGTTGTGATCACTGCGGACCACGCTACCGGAGGTCTCACCCTTCTCGGCGGCACGAACGTTCTGGATGACAAGGCTGAGACGGAAGGCCGTTCAATCAGGGTCAACTTCTCAACGGGAGGCCACAACGGTATTGTCGTTCCTGTCTTCGCTTTCGGCCCTCACGCTTCAGAGTTCACCGGTTCACACGAGAACTGCGAAATCGGCCAGCTTATCAAGAATCTTGTAAGATAAAGAATCTCCTGCAACCCTACGACAGGATTTTCCTGATCTGGGATTCTGCAGCGTCAGGGAAGAAAGCCCTGATTCTGTCTGAAAGAATTCTGTATGAGTCCTCAGCGCTTCGCGCCGGGGACTCATCTGTTTCAAACAAGCTGTCCGGACGGCAGACAGATGATCTTTGCCAGCCGTTGTAGTGGAGATCAGGTCCCCTGTAAACTCTGGTGATGTCGCCCACAACAACAAGCGTGTCCATCTCCAGTCTGGTTATGATGCTGTCAATCTGGTTTTTCTTGAGTTTGAAAGACTTCCGAAGTTCTGACGGAGAGATTGTCCCGGCTTCCCTGATTGCATTGAAGACGTCCAGATCCAGGCCTTCCGGCTGGTATTTCTTCTGGGCCCTTCGATAATTCATCAGTTCGCGGTACCATTGCACTGTAGCGAAGGAGGCCTTGCCGCCGAGAAGAAATTTGCCGTAAGCTATTTCTCCAGTACGGACAGCATCGATTTTCCAGTCCCACGGCCCCAGTTCTGTTTCAGGATCGTTGAACCAGTAGCCTCTGGCCGTCATATCCTGGATTGAAAAGCCTTTTACCGCGTTACGGAAAAAAGGAATGATGCCTACTGTACGGACAGCTTGTATCATACTCTCCGCGCTGTTCAGCCCCTCCGGCGTTTCACCGCTCAATATTCTGCTCCCTGAACCGGAGGAACTTCCAGTCTGCGAAATATCAGGAGTGTCAGCCACAGGAACTTTCAGAATGTCTTTGACTCCTGAATCTTGCGGGTTTTGCCCTCCTTCCATTATTCTGTCGATGATGGACATATATTATAATGTTTTCTGCCTGTCTTGCCCGATTTCACCGAGGAGGGCCTTGCATCCTGTGACAAGGTCGCGGAAGGTAGTTTCGAAATCACCGGTGTACCATGGATCGGAGACATCTCTCCCTGAGCCGGCGTATTCCATCATTTTATGGACTTTCTTCATATTCTCCGGACTGATTATCCCCTGCAGTATCCTCCTGTTTGAAGAGTCCATAATGACGATTGTTTCATATCCGGAGGCTTCATCATCCGTAATGCGGTGGGCGTGATGCTCCTCGAAAGGAATACCGTGGGCGGCCAGCGCACGCTTGGCCGGAGGGTAGATGTCGTTGCCGACCTCCTCGCAGGTGACGGCTCCGGAATCAATCAGGAAATCCGCCGGCCCATCATTGTCTCCGGCTACCCTGTAACCTGCTTTCCTGACAAGGTACTTCATTATGTATTCAGCCATCGGGCTTCTGCAGATGTTCCCGTGGCACAAAAAAAGTATTCTTTTCATCTCCTCCATTTTATGCAAATATAATGAAATAATGCTGAAAGGCCGGGTCAATCAGCGTAAGGTCTGGGAAATGTCGTAGGGATTTCGGATATTTGCGGATGCTATGAATGAGGAATTGGTGAAATACGTCGAGGCTGAAATCCTCCCGCGCTATGCCTGCTTTGACAAGGCCCACAGGGAGGACCACGTTCGAAGCGTGATCGACGAGGCCCTGAAGCTCGCGGAGTTTTATGATGTCGATACGGACATTCTTTACGCTGCAGCGGCGTTCCACGATACCGGACTTGTTGAAGGCCGAGAGACGCATCATCTCGCATCCGGAAGGATAATCAGAGAGGATGCGAGGCTTCCGGAATGGTTCACTTTCGAGCAGATAGAAACCATCGCCAGGGCAGCCGAGGATCATCGCGCCTCCAACGGAGCCGGGCCGCGCGACATTTACGGCCGCATCATAGCCGAGGCCGACAGGGACATCATTCCGATGAAGATCCTGCGTCGCACCGTCCAGTTCAGCCTTGCCCACTATCCGGAACTGGATGAGGAAGGGCACTGGAACAGGTTCCTTGATCATCTTCACGAAAAATATGACGATGGCGGTTACCTGAAACTGTATATCCCGGAATCAAGGAATGCCGCGAAACTCCGTGAACTCCGAGGCATCATCCACAATGAGCCGCTGTTGCTTGAGATCTTCGACCGGATCTTCAGCGAAGAGACGGGTCAGGATAAAGAGGATCAGAGTCCGATGTCGGATTTCAGCAACGAGATGGCTGTCTGAGGATCGCCGGTTTCCTCCATCAATGTGACGAATCTGGAACCGATGATTCCTCCGGAAGCGTGGGAGCAGGCGGCTTCGAAAGTCTGCCTGTTGCTGATTCCGAATCCAACCATCCTCGGATTATTCAGGTTCATAGCGTCAATCTTCTCGAAATATTCCTTTCTGGAAGCATCGAAATCTTTCTGAGCGCCTGTCGTCGATGCCGAGGAGACCATATAGATGAATCCGTCCGTATGGCTGTCGATCATCCTTATCCGCTCTTCGCTCGTCTCCGGTGTGATCAGCATGATCACCCGGATATCGTACTTGTCCGCAATGCCCTTGTACTTTTCCTCATAGTCCTTGAAAGGAAGGTCTGGAATGATTACACCGTCAATTCCGCACTCATTGCAGGAGATGCAGAATCTTTCGAATCCGTACCTGTAGATGGGGTTCAGATACCCCATAAGGATAAGCGGGATACGGACATCCTTCCGGATGTCCCTCAACTGGCCGAAGAGTCTGCTCAGCGTCATTCCGTTGCGCAGCGCTTTAGTAGCGGCGCTTTGAATGACAGGACCGTCGGCCATCGGGTCGCTGAAAGGAATTCCGATTTCCACCATACTCACTCCGTTCTTTTCAAGCGTCCGGATCACATCGGGCGCTCCGTCCGGAGCAGGTGTCCCGGCGCAGAAATAGATGGAAAGAAGCCCTTTGGGGCTTTTGCTGAAGAGTTGATTTATTCTATTCATTATCAATTTGTTCTAAGAAATGTTCCAATTGTTTTTTGTCTTTCAGCCCTGGCTGTGTCTCAAATCTGCTGTTTAGGTCGTAGCCTGCCAGAAGCGGGTGAACGAGTTTCTGCAGTTCTCCGGCGCTTCCAGGCCCGAGTCCTCCGCTCAGGAAGAATGGTGTACTTCCTTTGTAGGAGGATAAGAATTCCCAGTTGAAACTGCGTCCTGAACCGCCTGATCCGGCGCATTTGGTGTCGAAAAGAAAATAGTCGCATAATCCTTCATAGGCTGTAGTACAGGCAAGGTCCTCGGCGGAACCGATGTGGATGGCCTTGATGATGCCGGTTTTCAGCCTTTGTGCGGTGCCTGAGAGGCGGAAGCTGCGGATGTATTGCGGAGTCTCGTGTCCGTGGAACTGGATGAATTCGAGGCAGAATTCAGCGGTCTTCGCGAGAACATATTCAATAGCCTGGTCCACGAACACACCGACACGTTTGCAGGATACAGGCAGGTATCCCGGTCTCTCCGAGACGAAGCGGGGGGATTTTTCATAGAAGATCAACCCCATCATATCGATTCCCAGAGCCTCTATGGAGCGGATGTTATCCGCGTCCCTCATCCCGCAGACTTTTACAAGTTTCCTCATAGCGCTCCGATGAAATTTCGCAAGGCAAGTCCCGGATCGTCCTCCTTCATAAAGTTCTCTCCCATCAGGAATCCTCTGAAGCCTTTGGACCTCAATTCTCTGACGGTCTCCGGACCAAATATCCCACTCTCTGACACAAGCACTGTCCCAGAAGAGTCCATTGTGTCGGCGAGGCGGAAGGAGTTCCGTACATCCGTGACGAAAGTGCCGAGGTTCCGGTTGTTGATGCCGAGACAGTCGGGCCGGAGGGCGGCATAGGGGAGTTCGGCCTCGGAATGGATCTCAAGCAGAACTTCAAGGCCAAGGGCGTGTGCCTTCTCCATCAATGAGCGGCATTCATCGAGAGTCAGGCAGGCTGCGATCAGCAGCACTGCATCTGCTCCAATGAAGCGGGACTCCAGAAGTTGGTACTCGCTGATGATGAAGTCCTTGCGCAGAATCGGCGCTTCTACGGATTCGGTTACCGCCTTGATGTGTTCAATCGAACCTCCGAAGTATTTGTTGTCTGTCAGGATAGAAAGGGCGGAGGCGCCTGCTCCGGAATATCCGGGGATGACTGTTTCGGGCACGGCATCTTTGTTTATCCATCCGCGCGAAGGCGACTTCCTCTTGAATTCGGCGATGATTCCGGATTTGGAGGAAGCCAGTGCCCGGCTGAGACTGCGCCTGCTTCCGGGAGCCTCTTCCGCCATAGCGCGAAGTTCCTCTACAGGAAGCCTTGACTGGATGCCGGCGACCTCGATCTTCTTGTCGGCGACTATTTTTGACAGTATGTCCTGCATTGTTTTCTAGCTGTTGATTGCGATGAATTTTTTCAGCGTTGTCAAGGCGCTTCCGCTTTCCAGGGATTCGCGGGCTGTGGCTATGCAATCCTCGAAGGACTTCTCAGGCTCTATGACGTGTATCGCCGCGGCTGCGTTTGCAATGACAGCCTGGGCCTGTGCTTTCGTCGCCCTTCCTTCTAGGACGCTGTCGAATATTCCCGAAGCCTCTTCCGGAGTGCTTCCACCATAGAGTGAAGACTGTGGAACCCTCTCGAAACCAAGGTCTTCCGGACTGTATATATGCTCTTGGAACGGAGTGGCTATCTTGAAGTCCGAGGTCAGGGAGATTTCGTCGTAACCGTCCAGGCTTGTCGCTACCGCATAGCCGATCCCAAGTTTGTTCAGGGTGTTGACATAGAGTCTCATCTGTTCCAGATTCGCGACCCCTAGCAGTTGGAAGGAAGGGTTGCAGGGATTGATGGTCGGCCCGAGGAGGTTGAAGACGGTGGGAAACTGCATCGCCTTCCTGGCAGGTCCCACGAACTTCATCGCGCTGGCGAAGAGTTGTGCGTGCAGATAGGCGATGCCGCACTCCTCCATAGATTTCATCAGCTTGTCGTTGTCGTTCGTGAACTTCACTCCGTGCTGCTGTATGACAGTGCTGGCGCCGCTTACCGAAGTGGCGGCGAAGTTGCCGTGCTTGGCCACCTTATAGCCAGCTCCCGCTACCACGAAGCACGCGCAGGTTGAAATGTTGAAAGTGTTCTTTCCGTCGCCGCCGGTGCCCACGATGTCAATCGGCTTGTATGGGGAAAAGTCTATCGCCACCCGTGTCTCCATCAGCGCTTCACGAAATCCTATCAGTTCATCTACCGTGATTCCGCGGTACTGGAGCATCGAGAGAAGGGCTGCGATCTGCTCTGCAGGGTAGGCCTCCTTCGTGATGTTGAGAAGTATTGTCTTTGTGTCTTCCCGGCTGAGGGTTTCGTGCGCTAGGAGTTTCTGAAGATATTGTTTCATATTTGTCAAGTGTTTTTATCTGTTCAACCAGTTGCTTATCATAGCCGGACCGCTATGGGTAAGGACGGATTCGGGGTGGAACTGAAGTCCGAAGATGTCAAGTTCCTTGTGGCGCAGCGCCATAATCTGATTCTCTTCGCTTATCGCTATGATTTCGAGGCAGTCCGGGAAGTTTGCGGAGTCAACCGCCCAGGAGTGGTACCGTCCTGCCGGAATCCACTGGGGAAGTCCCTTGAAAATGTAGTTCTCCGGAGAAAGGTTCAGTTTGACCGCTCCCTGCACTCCGTGGAACACCTTGGGAAGGTTGACAAGTCTTGCTCCGAAAGCCTCTCCGATGGCCTGCTCGCCGAGGCAGATCCCGAGTATCGGTTTTTTCCCTGAATATTCTTTAATGACATCCGGCAGTAGGCCGGCCTCCGATGGAATGCCCGGACCGGGGGAGAGGATGATCTTGTCGAACGCCTCCAGGTCCTCCAGATCGAACCGGTCGTTGCGAAGGACCGTGACGTCAGCTCCGAGAGCCTTGACAATATGGGCCAGGTTGTACGTGAATGAATCGTAGTTGTCGATGATGACTGTCTTCATAGCTAATCCTCCTCTGCTCTAATGATGGCCTTTCTGAGGGCTCCGAGTTTGTTGTTGACTTCCTGCAGCTCGTTTTCCTCGATGCTGGAGGCGGTGATCCCGCCGCCCGCCTGGAACCAGAGCGTTCCGTTGCGGCTGACGAATGTCCTGATGGTGATGGCTTGGTTGAGGTCTCCGTTGAGGCCTATGAAGCCGACGCATCCTCCGTAGGCTCCTCTGTTGTGCGGTTCAAGTTCGCTGATGATCTGCATGGCGCGTACCTTGGGCGCTCCTGAAAGGGTGCCTGCGGGGAAGGTGTCGAAGAAGGCCTTTACGGGATCGATTCCATCGTCCAGCTCTCCTGAGACGCGGCTTACCAGGTGTATGACGTGGCTGTAGTACTGGATCTGCTTGTAGAAATCGACCTTGACATCGTGGCAATTGTGTGAGAGGTCATTGCGGGCTAGGTCAACAAGCATCACGTGCTCCGCGTTCTCCTTCGGGTCGTAACTAAGCTTCCTTGCGTTTTCCGCGTCCTGGGCGGCATCTCCGGTTCTCTTCGCCGTTCCTGCAATCGGATCTATGCAGGCCCTGCCTCCGGCGATGCTGCAATGGGTTTCAGGAGATGATCCGAATATCCTGAAACCGCCGAAGTCGAAATAGAACAGGTAAGGGGATGGATTGATGCTTCTCAGAGCCCTGAAGAGACGGAAGTCATCACCCTGGAACTTCTGCTCGAACCGACGGGAGATGACGACCTGGAAGGTGTCGCCTCTAAGGCAGTGCCGTATGCACTCCCTAATGTTTGCCTTGTGTTCTTCGTCAGTCAGCGTCGAGGTGACTTCCCCTACGGCTTGGAAGCCGTACATCGAAGCCTTGCCGCTTTCGATGGTCTTCTTCAGTGTCGCAAGGTCATCTTTCTCGCCATCCTGAAGCATCTCTACGAGCGTCATCTCGCTCTTGAAGCCCTTGAAGACTATCAGATATTTGTAAAGGATATACAGCAGGTCAGGAGCGTCGTTGGAACTTTGCGTGCTGTCTTTCACATCGATATGCTCCAGGTAGCGGACAGAATTGAAGGTCGTGTAGCCTTAAAGGCCGCAGTAGTTTGAATATTCCCCCTTGACCTCGAATGAATCGATGAAATCCCTGACAGCCTTGTCGATGGTATATTCATCATCGACAGGCCTTACGGTCCTTGAACCGTCTGGGAAGACGCTGACGGCATTGCCGTGCTCGATGCTGACCCTTGCTATCGGACAGAGGCCGATGAATGATCGGCTGTTCTCGCCTCCGTGGTAGTCGGAACTCTTCATAAGGGCGCTCTGGGCGAACAGGTCCCGCACGCGGAGGTATGTTCCTACAGGGGTGCTGATGTTTCCGAGCATTGTCCTGCTCGCAGTAGTGTACTTGTAAGTTCTATTTTCCATAATCCAGATATGTTTCGATGTCTTTGTCGCCGCGCCCTGAGACAGTCAGCACAACGACGTCTTCCTTCTTGAAATCCATTTTCGGCAGGATTCCCAGCGCGTGTGCGGACTCTATCGCCGGGATGATGCCTTCCAATCTTGTAAGTTCGATTCCAGCCTTTATCGCTTCGTCATCATTGACCGGAATCACGGTCGCGCGCTCCAGTTTTGAAAGGTTGGCGTGCATCGGGCCGATTCCCGGGTAGTCCAGTCCCGCCGAAATAGAGTATGGTTCCTCAATCTGGCCGTCTTCATCCTGAATTACGTAGGTCTTGGATCCGTGGATGATTCCAACCTTTCCCAGGGCGATTGTGGCCGCAGTCTTTCCGGTATCTATGCCCAGTCCCCCGGCCTCAGCCAGGAATATTCGTACGCGATCGTCATCAAGATAGTGGTAGATTGTTCCAGCCGCGTTGCTGCCGCCTCCGATACAGGCGATCAGATAGTCGGGGCTGTCTCTCCCTTCCTTCTCCATCAACTGCTCTTTGATCTCCTTCGATATGACCGACTGGAGCCTTGCGACGATGTCTGGGTAGGGGTGGGGGCCGACTGTGGATCCGATGATGTAGTAGGTTGTCGAAGGGTGGCAGCACCAGTCGCGGATCGCTTCGCTGGTTGCGTCCTTGAGAGTCATATTGCCGGATGTCACAGGTATAACCTCAGCGCCCAGCATCTTCATCTTCTCGACATTGATGTGCTGTCGTTCCACGTCCGTAGCTCCCATATAGACGACACACTCCATACCCATCAGGGCGCAGACGGTAGCAGTGGCCACTCCGTGCTGGCCAGCGCCGGTCTCGGCAATGATTCTCCTCTTGCCCATCTTACGTGCGATCAGAATCTGTCCGATCGTGTTGTTGATCTTGTGAGCGCCGGTGTGATTGAGATCCTCCCGCTTGAGATATATCTTGGCTCCGTACCTTTCGGACAGCCTGTTCGCAAAGTAAAGGGGGGATGGCCTTCCGACATAGTCCTTCAGGAGAAGACAGTACTCTTTACGGAAATCCTCACTTTCAATCACCTTCAGATACTCGTTCCGAAGATTTTCAACACAGGCATGGAGGATTTCCGGGATATATGCTCCGCCGAATTCTCCATAGTAGCCGTTTTCATCAACCAGATAGTTCATTTTTTCAGTTCGTTTTATAATAAGGAAAGAGCCCTGTCGCAGTGCGGCAGGGCTCTTGAATGTATCTCTATTTCAATTGTTTCAGATAACGCGAGCGACAACCTCTTACGACTTTTTGAGTTGTAACAGGGGCCACCACCAAGCGACGTTATTGAATCTTGTCATTTTCTTTTTGCTGTTTTCTCTTCCGTAAAGGTAAAAATTCATTTTGAAAACACAAGCGTTTTTTTAAGAAAAAGACCGGCTGCCTTTCCGGTAGCCAGTCTTGATCATATAAAGAGGTGAGACTCTGTTAGAGCTGAGGACCAGCCTTTACGAGAGCCTTTCCGGCCTTGTTTCCTTCGTACTTCTTGAAGTTCTTGATGAAGCGGGCCGCGAGGTCCTTTGCCTTCTCCTCCCACTGTGAAGCCTGTGCGTAGGTGTCACGTGGATCGAGGATCTCGGTTGCGACTCCTTCGAGCTTTGTAGGAACGGTGAAGTTGAAGTAAGGGATCTGCTTTGTAGGGGCGCTGTCGATGCTGTGGTTGAGGATGGCGTCGATGATTCCGCGGGTGTCGCGGATTGAGATGCGCTTGCCTGTACCATTCCAGCCGGTGTTGACGAGGTAAGCCTTCGCGCCGCTCTTCTTCATCTTCTTGACGAGTTCATCTGCGTACTTTGTAGGGTGAAGCTCAAGGAATGCCTGGCCGAAGCAGGCTGAGAAGGTAGGAGTCGGCTCAGTGATGCCACGCTCTGTACCTGCGAGTTTCGCGGTGAAGCCTGAGAGGAAGTAGTACTTGGTCTGCTCGGCGTCAAGGATCGAAACTGGAGGGAGAACACCGAATGCATCAGCTGAGAGGAAGATGACCTGCTTTGCCGCAGGACCCTGTGACTCAGGACGTACGATGTTGTTGATATGGTAGATCGGATAGGAAACGCGGGTGTTTTCGGTAACGCTCTTGTCGTTGAAGTCGATCTTTCCGTTTGCGTCAACGGTAACGTTCTCCAGAAGGGCGTCACGACGGATGGCACCGTAGATGTCCGGTTCAGACTCCTTGTCGAGCTTGATCACCTTCGCGTAGCAGCCACCTTCAAAGTTGAAGATACCATCGTTGTCCCAACCGTGCTCGTCGTCGCCGATGAGTTTTCTCTTTGGATCGGTCGAAAGGGTGGTCTTGCCTGTTCCGGAGAGACCGAAGAAGATAGCGGTGTTCTCACCGTTCATATCGGTGTTGGCCGAGCAGTGCATAGATGCTATGCCCTTGAGAGGGAGATAGTAGTTCATCATAGAGAACAGACCCTTCTTCATCTCACCGCCGTACCAGGTGTTGAGGATAACCTGCTCGCGGCTTGACACGTTGAATGCGACAGCAGTCTCTGAGTTGAGGCCGAGCTCCTTGTAGTTGTCAACCTTGGCCTTTGCCGCGCAGTAAACCACGAAGTCTGGTTCCTGATCGAACTCAGCCTGGTTCTGAGGACGGATGAACATATTTGTGACGAAGTGAGCCTGCCAAGCTACCTCCATAATGAAGCGAACCTTCATACGGGTGTCCTTGTGCGTGCCGCAGAAACCGTCGACAACGAAAAGCTTCTTGCCGGAAAGCTGCTTCTGGGCGAGTTTCTTGAGAACCTTCCAGTTCTTTTCTGAAAGAGGATGGTTATCGTTCTTGTACTCCTCGGAAGTCCACCAGACAGTGTCCTTTGAGTTCTTGTCCATAACGATGTACTTGTCCTTTGGAGAACGACCTGTGTAAACACCTGTCATTACGTTGATAGCACCGAGTTCAGTTACCTGACCAACCTCGAAACCCTGGAGACCTTTTTTTGTCTCTTCGTTGTAAAGCACTTCGTATGAAGGGTTGTAAAGTACTTCCTTCACACTTTTGATACCGTACTTGCTAAGATCCATCTTTGGCATAGTGAAAAAATATTTTAAAGTTAAACTTACTCTAAGTTAAAGCGCAGCAAATTTAAAGAAAAAAAGCACATTACTCAAACTCTTCATCGATTAATTTCGTACATTTGCTTTCAGTAGTGAAATTAACTGCAAAATGTTTGCCACGAAGCATCGCAAACGATTGATATAAAACGATTTAAAATTTTTAATATGTCGCCGGTCGATGTGCTGAAGGAGTATTGGGGGTATGATGGTTTCCGGCCTATGCAGGAGGAGATAATCGGGGCCGCCCTGGAGGGGAAGGACGTTCTGGCGATTCTGCCGACCGGCGGCGGGAAATCTGTCTGTTTCCAGGTCCCAGGACTGATTGCCGATGGCGTGACCCTTGTCATAACTCCGCTCATAGCGCTGATGAAAGACCAGGTACAGAATCTCAATGAAAGGGGAGTCAAGGCTCTTGCCATACACGCTGGCATGTCCCGCCACGAAGCGGACCTTGCGCTGAACAATGCGGCC
>CAYFVE010000067.1:0-12966 GCA_964346605.1 uncultured Muribaculaceae bacterium
ATTCAAACCTGTAACCTTTTGATCCGTAGTCAAATGCTCTATTCAGTTGAGCTAGGGGGCCGGAATGCAGAACCGGAGTTCTGCTAAACCCTATTCGGCTTTCGCGCCTTCGTCCTTGAGAATGGAGAACTTGCGCTCCTTGATTCTGGCCTTCTTTCCGGAAAGCGCACGGAGATAGAATATCCTTGCTCTACGTACCTTGCCGGCCTTATTAAGTTCAATGCTGTCAATGAATGGCGACTGGAACGGGAAAATCCTCTCTACACCGATGCCTCCTGAAACTTTACGGACAGTGAATGTCTTTGTCGCAGGCGAAGCGCCTCTTTCCTGAATCACTACTCCTCTGAACTTCTGGAGCCTCTCCTTGTCACCTTCCTTGATTCTATAGGTGACGGTGATTGTGTCACCGGCCTTGAATTTCGGATAAGAAGCGACTTTCTCGTTAGCGAAAGCGTCTTCTACTAATTTGATATAATTCATTTCTTTTCTTTTTAAATGCAACGTTACGCACTTCTGATAACGACCCGTAAGAGGTTGCCCTTGATTTTCGGATTGCAAATGTACGAATAATTCTACAATCCCAAAAACTTTTTCACTATTATTTGAAATATTCTATCGCCGATATGCACAGTTCCGTGATTTTACCCCATTCTTCCGCTGCTATAACTTCTTTAGGGAACAGTTTTGAGCCCATTCCAACGCAGGTTGCTCCGGACTTCTTCCAGGCTGTCAGATTCTCTTTTGTAGGTTCTACGCTTCCGGTCGCCATAATCATTGACCAGGGGAGGGGTGCAAGAGCGTCTTTGACGAATTCCGGGCCGCCCACGCTTCCGGCAGGGAAAACCTTGACCAGATCACAGCCGAGTTCCTGCGCGTTGCAGATCTCCGTCACGCTGCCGCAGCCGGGAGTGTATGGTATGCCGTGCCTGTTGCAAAGCCTGGCAACTTCTGGATTCAGGGATGGAGAGACGATGAAATTCGCTCCCATCTGGATATAGAGCGCCGCCGTGGGGGCGTCAAGAATAGTCCCTGCTCCGAGTATCATACCGGGGCAGTCTGTCAGGACAAATTTGGACAATTCCTTGAAGACTTCAATGGCGAAGTCGCCCCGGTTGGTGAACTCGAATGCCCTGATGCCGCCCTCATAGCATGCCTTGAGGACATTCTTGGCAATACCTGTCCCGCTGTTGAAGAACACGGGAACTATACCGGTCTCCTTCATCGCTGACAATGTCTCTATCTTTCTGTATTTTGCCATAAACAATCGGATTTATCTATTTTCTTGGAAAATTATCTTGATACCCTTCCGGAAGCATTGCCGGCCATCAGGCTTTCCACTTCCTTGACAGTGACCTGGTTGAAGTCTCCGAAGATTGTGTGCTTAAGGCAGGATGCCGCTGCGGCGAAATCGATTGCCTTCTGGTCATCCTTATAAATCAGCAGGCCGTAGATAAGGCCTCCCATAAACGAGTCTCCTCCTCCGACGCGGTCAACGATGTGGGTGATGTCATATCTCCTGGACTGAAGGAGCTCCCTGCCGTTGAAGATCACTCCTCCCCAGGTGTTGTGGTTGGCGTTGATCGAACCCCGAAGGGTGACGGCGACTTTTCTGCAGCGGGGGAATCTTGCAATCAACTGCCTGCAGACGCTTTCGAAGCGGCTCTGGTCGATTGAACCGTCTGAATGCTCCGCGTCGAAACCTTCCGGCTTGATGCCGAATTCCTTCTCCGCATCCTCCTCGTTGCCGAGTATGAGGTCGCAGCACTCAACGAGTGCAGGCATTACCTCTGCTGCAGTCTTTCCATACTTCCATAGATTCTTGCGGTAGTTCAGATCGCAGGAAACGAAGACTCCGAGCCTGTTAGCGGCCTTGACGGCCTCCAGGCAGACGTCCGCCGCACTTTGGCTGATGGCAGGAGTTATTCCGGTCCAGTGGAACCAGTCGGCCCCCTCGAACACTTTTCCCCAGTCGATCATCCCTGGCTGTATTGTGCTGATAGATGAATATGCCCGGTCATAGACAACCTTCGAGGGACGTGCCACGGCTCCTGTTTCAAGAAAATATATTCCCAGACGATCGCCTCCTAAGGCACAGTTGTCAGTTTTCACTCCATAGGAACGGAGGTCCCTGATGCAGGATTTAGCGATGTCGTTGTCCGGAAAGCGGGTGACAAATTCAGCGTCAACTCCGAAATTGGCTAGGGAAACCGCGACATTGGCTTCTCCGCCGCCGAATGTGACTTCATACTGCCTTGCCTGTGAGAACCTTAGGTAGCCTGGTGTGGAGAGTCTCAGCATTATCTCTCCGAAAGTAATGACTTTTGGCATATTCGTAAATGACTTTTAAGATTTTCGTTTTGATGATTCTCTCTCGATGAGTTGCATCGGAATGATGATTTCGCCATCCTCCGCATCACCTTCGACCGCCTTGAGAAACGCCTCTGCAGCCTTCCTGCCCATCATTGTCGGATTCTGCTCCAGGGAACTCAAGCCGGGGGATATCAGGGAGGTGAAGGCTTCGTTGGCTGTGCCGATTATTCCGAAATCCTCCGGTATTCTCAGGCCAGCCTCCTTCGCCGCGTCGAATGCTCCCAGCGCGGCGAAGTCTCCGACGCAATAGACCGCGTCACAGCCCATCGCAATGGCTTTCCTAGCGCTTTCGTAACCGGTTTCGCGGACAATTGTGTTCTCGAAGACAAGGGATTCGTCAACAGGCATCCCGGCTTCTTTCAGCGCGCGCTTGTAGCCTTCCTTCCTGTCCTTGTAGGTTTCGGTAGACAGGTAGCCGGCAAGATTGCCGATTTTCCTGTAGCCTCCTTCAATAAGTCTCTTTGTCGCATCGTAGGCGCCCCTTTCTCCATCGTTGACCACTTTGATTCCCGGAAGGTCTCCAAACACCCTGTCGTACTGGACCAGGACCACTCCGTCGCTGATGTTTTCAAGAATGTGCCTTCCGTCCACGGATTCAATTGAATGGGAAATGAATATTCCGGCGACCTGATTTGCCCTCATCGTCCTGAGTGCTTTCCTTTCGTCTTCGAGGCTCTCGTGCGTCTGGCAGACAATGACGGTGTAGCCAGCCTTGCCGAGCACGGATTCCGCGCTACTGATGATGTTGCTGAAGTATTGGCGGTTGATAATCGGGACAATTATTCCGACTGTCCGGGCTTTTCCTCTCCGGAGGTTTGCCGCCATAACATTCCTTTCATAGCCCATCTGACGGGCCTTCTCTTCTATGGCCTCCCGGGTGGATTCCTTGACTCTAGGGCTCCCTGCAAGTGCCCTGGACACGGTTGAGGGGGTGATCCCCATCTCTTTGGCAATGTCTGTGATTGTCGGCCTGTTCATTTTCCGATTCAGTTTCCCTACAAATATACAATCGTTTGTACCAAATGCAAAATATTTGTCCGGGATTGACTTGATGAGATTTTTTTGGTATATTTATCAATTGAAACTAATCAATCTTCAGATTATAATGAAACGAATACCATCCATCTTCTTTGTCTGCGTGCTTCTGTTCAGCTCCTCCTGCGGTAAAAAGGCTCCTTTCCCATACGAGACTTTTCTTGGGATGAACGGTAATGTCGAATCCAGTGAGATGACGTCCTATGTGGCTTTGGAACAGGACGGAACATTTGTGCCGGGAGAAGCCGGAGGAACGATTGTGTTCCGCTTCGATTCCCTGGGACGTCTCCTATCCGAGGTGGGGAGAGGCAAGGACGGTTTTGTCTTCTACAGCCTCGAACAGAGATGGGAAGGTGACGGGATGTGCTACTCCAGGGAGTACAATGCTCTCAAAGGTACGGACATAGAAAGGACCGTGACCGGACGGGACAAGAAAGGAACACGGATCTCGGAGAAGTCGGGAAGTGATCCCGAAATGGCGGTCAGCGAGAAATGGAACGGCAAGGTTCTCCGCCGGACAGATGCGGAGGGAAGGCCTGTGCTGGAGGTTACCTACAACCCCAACGGTTCGCTTTCGTCAACAACCACATTCAAGGACGGCAAGATTGAGACAAAGGCTCTTTACGAATATGATGAAGCCGGAAGGGTGGTGAAGTATTCCCTCCAGAGCGGTGACGCTGAACCGGAGGTCTCGACATTCTCCTATTTATCCTTCGATTCCGAAGGCAACTGGCTTTCCCGTCTGCTGGTGTACCCGGACGGGAGCAAATACATTGCCTTGCGCAAGATCAACTACAGGTAACGCTGGAGGCTGTGCCTTTATTAATATATATCCTTGAACTTGTCGAAGACGGCTTTGTCGTCGCGTGATGGGTCAGGGGTGAAGGAACGGTTTGCACGCATTCTTTCTATCGCCTCCTTCTCGTCCCTGGACAATTTCTTAGGAATCCAGACGAGAATCTTGACGTAGAGGTCGCCAGTGCCGCTGCCGTAGCCGCTGACGGACGGGAGACCCTTTCCGCGGAGTTTTATTACCGCGCCTGACTGTGTGCCCGGCTTTGACCTTGTAGGAACCGTCAAGACAAGGGACCGCTATCTCGGTTCCAAGTATGGCATCGGTGACGGATATCATTGTGGAATAGAACAGGTTGTTGCCGTTGCGCTTCAGATAGGAGTGGGTCACTTCCTCGATTATTACGAGGAGGTCTCCGTTGGTGCCGTTGTGGGGGGCTGCGTGACCCTCGTTCCGTATCGTGAGCTGCATCCCGTCCTCTACTCCGGCGGGAATCTTGACCTTTACGGTCTCTCTCTTGCGGACCAGTCCGGTCCCGCCGCAGGTACGGCAAGGATTGGTGATGATTTTTCCTTCGCCGCCGCACTGAGGGCAGGTTGAATATGTCATCGTCCTTCCGAAAAGAGAATTAGTGACGTGCTGCACCTGTCCGGAACCGTGGCAGGTCGGACAGGTCTTGACATCCGAGGAGTTCTTCGTCCCCCGTCCGTTGCAGTCCGGACAAGGCCTGTTGCGCTCGATAGTTATTTCCTTCTCGACGCCTTTCTGGATTTCCTCCAAAGTCAGACGTACTCTTGTACGTATGTCGCGCCCCCTGTAAACCCTTGTCTGCGAGCGCCCGCCATTTGAACCTCCGAAGCCTCCGAATCCGCTGAATCCGCCGAAACCTCCGAATCCACCGCCGAACAAGTCGTTGAGGATGTCGTTGAGATTGCCGAATCCACCGCTGAAATCAGGACCGCCGTTGCTGTCGACTCCTGAGAATCCGAACTGGTCATACCTTGCCTTCTTGTCAGGGTCGCTGAGCACTGAATATGCCTCCGAAGCTTCCTTGAATTTTTCTTCGGCGTTTTTCTTTTCCGCTTCCGACCCATCTACCCAGCGGTCCGGATGCCACTTCATAGCCGCCTTTCTGTAGGCGAGTTTTATCTCGTCCGCGCTTGCCGTCTTGGTGACGCCGAGAACTTCGTAATAGTCTCTTTTTTCTGCCATAGTCCAAGTCTGAAATTAAATGCCAACGACAACTTTGGCAAAACGTATGACTTTGCCTGAAAGAGTGTAGCCTGTCTGGACGACTTCGAAGACCAGCCCCTTCCTTTCTTCCTCAGGAACAGGAATCTGAGCGACAGCCTCGTGGAAATCGGTGTCAAACTTCTCGTCCTTTGCCTTGATAGGTTCAAGTCCTTTTGTTTTTAGATAGCCCAGAAGTTTGGTATAAATCAATTTCGTACCCTCCAGAGCGACGTCGTCTTTCGCTTCCTCAAGCATCGAGATGGCTCTTTCGCAGTCATCAAGAACAGGCAGAAGCCCCTTGATCGTCTCTGCTGACGCAGTGCTGACCAGCTCGAGCTTAGCTTCGGCAGAGTGTCTGCGGAAATTTTCGAAGTCAGCCATCAGGCGGAGGTAGTCGTTCTTTTCCTTCTCCACAGAGGCCTTCAAGTCTTCGTTCTCCTTGGAGAGTTTCTCAAGTTTCTCCTCCATTTCTCCGGATTTCTTCTCTTCTTTTTTTTCAGCCTTGGACTCAGCCTTTGTCCCAGCCTTTATTCCGGCCTTTGACTCTTCGTTGATCTTATCTTGTTTCTTGCTCATATTCACAAAATTTCAGTCGCCCGGACTGCCGACTGGCTGCCCGAGCGACTGCAAAGATATCAAATTATCTGCCAATAAAGAATTTCTGACAGATTGTCATAATCCCTGCACCAATGTTTCGACAGCCATCCTCATCCCCATATTCCGGATGCTCTCAAGGTCTTTTGTCAGGAGAGATGCAAGTCCTGGTATCAGATTCAGATCCTCTCCCCAGATATATTCGTCCGCAAGCACCCCTTGAGCGACTTTCGCGCAGTCTCCCGTCTCCCAAAGCGACTTCAGCGTTCCTATGATCTTTGGATCATCGTCAGGAACGATTTCGTCTTCGCCCCTCTTGCCGCCCTTGTAGTAAGTGCAGATGGCCGCAAGTCCGAAGACCAGTCCTTCCGGCAGCGACCCCTTCCGTTCGAGAAAGGTCTTAAGGCCCGGAAGGTCGCGAGTCTTGTACTTTGGGAAAGAATTCAGCATTATGCTGGTCACAAAGTGCTTGACAAACGGATTCCTGAAGCGGTCCATGACGTCCCCCGCAAATTTCACGCAGTCCTCCTCCGGCAGGTTCAGGGTCTGCATAAGCTCATCGTACATCACCTTGTGGACGAATTTTCCGACGACAGGGTCTTCGCAGCTTTCCTTTACGGTGTTCAGACCGCTCAAGTAGCCTACAGGGGACAGAACGGTGTGTGGTCCGTTCAGGAGCGTGACCTTACGCTCGTGGTACGGAGCCTCGGAGGGGACGAATAGAACGTGCAGTCCGGCTTTGTCCGCCGGGAATTCCTTCGCGATCTCTTCAGGCGCCTCAATCACCCATAGATGGAAAATCTCGGCCTTGTCCAAAAGCCTGTCCTCGAAGCCTGTCCGTTCAGTGATCTGCTCGGCAGTGTCTTTAGGATAGCCGGGGACAATCCTGTCCACAAGGGTGCAGTAAACTCCGCAAGCGTTCTCAAACCAGTTGGAGAAGTCTTCCCCGAGGTTCCAAAGCTTGATATATTTTCGGATGCATTCTTTGAGGCGCTTCCCGTTCAGGAATATCAGTTCGCAGGGGAAGATGATGAAGCCTTTGCCCGGATCGCCTTTGAAATATTCGTACCTGTGATAGAGCAGCCGGGTCAGTTTGCCTGGATAAGAACTTGCAGGTCTGTCCTCGAACCTGCACTCAGGGTCGAAGGCTATTCCTGCTTCAGTGGTGTTGGAGATGATGAATCTCATTTCCGGCTGTTCCGCCAGCCTGAGAAAATCGTCAAAATCGCGGTAAGGATTGATTCCACGGCTGACCACGTCGATCAAGTCGATTGAGTCCACTGGTTTCCCTTCCTCAAGTCCCTGTAGATTCAGGTGATACAGCCCGTCCTGCTCGTTCAGGCAGTCAACCATCCCTTTGTCTATCGGTTGAACGATGACAACCGATGCGTTGAAGTCCGTCTTCTGGTTCGTCTTCCATATTATCCAGTCAATGAATGCCCTGAGAAAGTTGCCTTCTCCGAACTGGATCACTTTCTCTATGTACTGTTTCGCTTGCGGGGCGGTCTTGCGGTTCAGCCTTTCCATCTTTGATCGTCTTTATGGTCAAAATTGATACAAACGTTTGTATCTCTATGCAAAAATAATTCTTTTTGTCAAGACAACACAAAAAAACGATAAAGATGTCTGGCTTCATCAACGATGATTTCATCCTGTCCAATGAGACGGCGAAGGAACTTTTTCACGGCAGTGCTGAAAAGATGCCGATAATCGACTATCACTGCCATCTCTCACCCAGGCAGATAGCTGAAAATATTCAGTTCAGGGACATCACCCAACTATGGCTCGTGGATGGACAAAGCGGCGACCATTACAAATGGCGCGCGATGAGGGCGAACGGAGTGGACGAAGGCTACATCACCGGAGGAAAGCACTCTTCCTGGGAGACTTTTGAAAAGTGGGCGGAGACTATGCCGTATCTTTTCAGGAATCCTCTATACCACTGGTCTCATCTTGAACTTAAGAGAGTCTTCGGAATCGACAAGTTGCTTGGTCCGAAGACTGCCCGTGAGATATTCGAGGATTGCAACGCGAAACTTGCCACAGAAGAGTTCCGGGGCCAGGCTCTCATACGCCGATTCAATGTTGAGACTGTCTGCACGACAGACGATCCCGCCGATGACCTCCGCTGGCACAAACTGATAGCTGAACATCCGTTCGGGACGAAGGTCCTTCCGGCCTGGCGTCCAGACAGGGCTATGGCCATAGAGGATCCGAAAACCTTCAAAGAATACCTGAAGGTCCTGGGTGAGGCTGCGGATGTCGAGATAGAGTCTTATGCGGACCTTGGAATTGCGCTTCAGAAGCGTCACGATTTCTTTGCCGGTATGGGCTGCAGGCTTTCTGACCACGGCCTTGACACCTTCTACTCTTCAGACTACAAGGGCACGGAGATAGAGGCCATTTTCAAAAAGGTCCTTTTGGGCAAGACTCCTGATGCTTCGGAGGTCTCCAAGTACCGCAGCGCTTTCCTTTATGACCAGGCTGTGATGGACGCGGAAGCCGGATGGGCCCAGCAGTTCCACATCGGCCCGCTCCGGAACAACAATTCGAAGATGTTCAGACTCGCCGGACCTGACACAGGATTCGATTCGATAGGAGACCTTGACATCGCAATTTCAGGCAACCGTTTCTTCGACCGCCTTGCACAGGCCGGAAAACTTGCCAGGACAGTTCTATACTGCCTTAATCCGAAGGACAACGAGGTGATTATGTCGATGGCCTACAATTTCAATGACGGCTCTGTACCCGGTATGATGCAGTTCGGCTCCGGATGGTGGTTTCTGGATCAGGAAGTTGGTATGCGCCGCCAGATTGACGTCCTTTCGATGCAGGGTCTTCTCAGCCGCTTTGTAGGGATGCTCACTGACTCAAGAAGCTTCATCAGTTACCCTCGTCACGAGTACTTCCGGCGCATCCTCTGCGATGTGATCGGAACCGATGTTTCGAGCGGAAGGATTCCTGCAAGCGAGAAAGAGGACCTTGAAAGGATGGTTAGAGACATCTCGTACAACAACGCCAAGAATTATTTCAACTTCTAGATGGACTTCATCAGGATCAATCCGGCTGACAATGTCGCTGTCGCCCTCAAGGACTTGCCAGGCATACCTGCGGGGCACAAGATGGCCCTTAGAGATCTTAAGGCAGGGGATACGGTAGTCAAGTACGGCTTTCCGATCGGCCGCCTGACCAGCGATGTCGCGGCCGGAGGACTGATCGACCATCACTGTCTGAGAACAAGTCTTGACGGCCTTCTTGAATATTCATACGATCCGGACCTCGTTGAGATTGGGCCGGCTGCCGTCAAAAGGACTTTCAAGGGCTTTCGCCGCAGGGACGGTCAGGTCGGCGTGCGCAATCAGATATGGATTATCCCGACCGTGGGCTGTGTCAATGGCATAGCCCTGAAACTAGCTGACCTTTTCCGTCAGGAGATTTCCGGGAATAGCGGTTCTGTAGATGCCGTGGTGGCATTTCCGCACAACTACGGCTGCTCCCAACTCGGAGGCGACCACGAGAACACGAGGAATATCCTTGCGGATATGGTGCGTCATCCCAACGCCGGTGGAGTACTCGTCTTGGGACTCGGTTGCGAGAACAACCAGGTCAGTGCGTTCCGCGAACTGGCGGGCCAGGTGGATGAGGAACGAGTCAGGATGTTCGAAGCCCAGAAAATCGAAGGAGATGAGACAGAGTACGGACTTGAACAGCTCCGAGGAATATTCAAGGCGTGTTCCGGAGACAGACGCGAGGATGTTCCCGCCGGTGAACTCAGGATTGGCCTGAAGTGCGGAGGATCTGACGGACTTTCCGGCATCACGGCGAATCCGCTTCTGGGAGTGTTTTCCGATTGGCTTGTCTCTCAGGGCGGTACTACCGTCTTGACTGAAGTGCCGGAGATGTTCGGCGCCGAGACAATCCTGATGAACCGTTGTCAGGACAGGCGTACCTTTGAAAAGACGGTCGGTCTGATCAACGATTTCAAGAACTATTTCATCAGCCAGGGCCAGCCGGTCTATGAGAACCCTTCGCCAGGCAACAAGGAAGGAGGAATATCCACTCTGGAAGAGAAGTCTCTCGGCTGTACGCAGAAGTGTGGAAAGAGCATAGTACGAGATGTTCTCAAGTATGGAGAGCGGCTGAGCGTCAGAGGCCTGAACCTTCTGAGCGCTCCTGGCAACGACCTCGTCGCCTCAACCGCCCTGGCCGCTTCCGGCTGCCAGATAGTGCTTTTCACTACAGGCCGGGGCACACCTTTCGGGAGTTTCGTCCCCACTATGAAGATATCCACAGGCACCGGCCTTGCGATGCGCAAGCCGGCGTGGATTGACTTCAACGCAGGGGGGCTGGCTGAAGGTGAAACGATGGATGAAGTATCAGCCCGCTTCACTGAATTTGTACTGAAAGTAGCTGGCGGAGAGCCGGTGAATTCTGAAAAGAACGGCTTCCGCGAAATCTCCATATTCAAGTCAGGCGTGACTCTCTAGGAACCTTATCTGGATGTAAGGTGCTCGAATGTGAACCTGTCCCATGGGAACTCAGGGTCTTCGTTTTCGTCCAATACTCTGAAGATGTGCATCAGGAGAGGGAAGTCCTCCAGATTCATAAGGCCCATCGACTCCCTCTTGCGCAAGGCCGACGCGACTCTGCGGATGACGACGACCGACTCAAGGGTGATGCCGTTAAGTTTCTCAACAGCCTCTTCGTAGGAATTGCCTTCCCCTAGAAGGATTCCTATCTTGCGCGAACGTCCTCCGTTGGCGGTGACATATAGGTCTCCGAGTCCCATCATAATGCTTTCTATGTTTGCATGCATCAACTGAAGCAGCCTGTACATCTCCTTGGAAGCCTGGTAGAATATGGCCGCCTGGGAATTGTAGTGGAACCTTTCCTCGTCTCCTTTGGCATATTCGACACCGATCGCCATAGCGACTCCTAGAGCGTAGGCGTTCTTGAGAGCGACCGCGCATTCGAGACCATTTACGTCACGTGTCAGCGAAATATGGAAATATGGGGTTGAGAGGGCTGACTTGAGCATTCTGAGAATCTTGGTGCTCTTGCCGCAGAAGGCGACTTCAGTGTGGTCCCTTTGCATAAGCTCGTCTGCGGTGCACGGGCCTCCTATCGCATAGATGTCACGTTCGATGCCGCGCTTGGCCAGTTCTCCTTCCCAATAGGCAGGGTAGGAAATCAAGGAACCGTCCTGCATATCCATCAGACCTTTTGTGGCCGTGATTACAGGAATCTGCGGATCCATATTCGAAAGGATTTCATCCAGGAACCATTCGACTCCGAAGGAGGAGATGCCTCCTATCACGAAGTCCGAGCCGTTTACTGCTTTCTTCCAGTCTTCGGCATAGTAGTACTCCGTATCTTCCGGAAAAGCTTTTCCGAATTTCGGGTGTACTCCGGTTTCTTTGCACGAGTCAATTATTTCCTTGTCCATCGGTGTACCGACTAGGCGCAGCGCATTACCGTTGTCTGCTGCGGTATATGCTAGTGCTGATCCCATCTGGCCGAGTCCGATTACTGCTATAGTCATAGTCTTCTTCAGTTTCTTTACAAGATGTAATCTACAAATATAATACAAATTTTAACTATATTTATCGGCCCAAACACAGAAATGAAACGACAATGCGGCTTTCGCTGTCATATTCATTTAACTGAAGGACATTTCCAGCATATGCCAAGTTACCTCCAAATAGAGAATATTTCCAAGTCATACGGGCCGAAGATCCTTTTCGAACACATAGGATTCAACATCAACGAAGGCGACAAGATAGCGCTTATCGCCCCGAACGGCACCGGCAAGACAAGTCTTCTGCGCATCCTTGCCGGCAAGGATTCCTCGGATTCCGGCGGACGTATCCTCTTCCTCAAGGACATACGGATCTCTTTTCTTGAACAGGAGTATGAATACGACCCGGACTCTACAGTTTGGAACCAAATACTCTCGGACAGTCTTGAATGGACGGAACATCTCGACCCTGAGCATTCAGCCGCCTATGAACTGAAGGTCAGGCAACTCCTGACTTCATTCCGGATGGGTGATCCGCAGCGTTGTATGAAGGAACTCTCCGGTGGCGAGATCAAGCGTGTCGCATTGATTGTGATGCTCGCATCCGAGGCGGACTTCTTCATTATAGACGAGCCTACCAACCATCTTGACATTGATGCAATCGAGTACTTGGAGAACTATCTCTCGCACTCCCGATGCACCCTACTGATGGTCACCCACGACAGGTATTTCCTGGATTCGGTCGCGAACATCGTTATGGAGATGGACCACGGAGCTGTTTACATCTATAAAGGCAATTACCAGAATTATCTTGAAAAGCGCGAAGAAAGGATAGACAACTACAACGCAGAAACAGACAAGGTCCGCAACCTTCTTCGCAGGGAGCTTGAATGGATGCACGCAAGTCCCTGTGCGCGAACCGGAAAGGCGAAGTCCAGAAAGAATGCATTCTATGAACTCAAGGACCGGGCGGAACAGGTTTACAGGACAGAACAACTGAGCCTTGGAGAGATGGGTTCCGCAGCCAGGCTAGGCACTAAGATCATCAACTGCAAGGATCTTTCATTCAGCTATGACGGGGTTCCTTATCTGAGCCGTTTCACCTACAATTTCCAGCGTTACGAAAAGGTTGGGATAGTGGGAAAGAACGGCGTTGGCAAAACTACATTCATCAACCTTCTTCTGGGTAATCTGTCTTCAGACTCCGGAGAGGTTTCTGGAATGATCGAGCGCGGAGAATCCTTGAAGGTGGGATACTATCGTCAGGACGGGATGCATTTCGATGAGAACCAGACTGTCCTGGAAACTGTCAATGACACTCATCTTCTCGGGCAGTTCCTGTTTCCGCACGATATGCTGAACAACAGGATCAGCAAGCTCTCTGGGGGTGAAAAGCGCAGGCTGTATCTGCTTACCATCCTGA
>CAYFVE010000068.1:0-12880 GCA_964346605.1 uncultured Muribaculaceae bacterium
GAGACTTCGTACATCATCGTTTACCGCAGCGCCTATCTTAATGATCCTTTCGTCAGAAAGGACACTCCTGAGAGGTTTCGGTATTCCCCCCATCAGTTTGATCCTGAACAGAAAAGCCTTTTCCTTGCCGGAGAGCTGAAGCAGAGAAACCCCGTAATGCGGCTGACCGGGCGAGAATGACGGCCTCGACTCTGTATCGAAACCTATGACTTTCTGCCTTTTAAGGTATGTGATGGCCTTGAGGAATTCAAATCCTACGGAATCAATCACCTTGATTTTTCCAGGGAAGGTTCCGGGCTCCAGTTTCTCAATTTCTTCGGGTCTGATGCTGATTTTGAACATAGGATATGTAGGTGTTAGGAGCAAGGACGCCCACCGTGTCTGCAAATGACGGCGGGACGAGAAAGTCGTCGAATCCGATCGTGCCTGAAGGAGAACCGTTCCGATCTGAAACTGTCATCATCAGTCCGGCTGCAGGGTACGCGATGTTGTGCGTGAACAGGTTCTTCTCTCTCATCACCATGAAGCAGGCCTCCGTAAAGGAGAAACTCGTGTCCTTTGAGTAGATCACAGGGACATCGCACCCGATCCTCTCGAACAGATTGCTGACATCGTCTCCTCCGAACTCAGCCAGAATCGGAGAGCAGATGACGAGAATCTTGCAGTTAATGGTAGTGTCGATTGCAGTGAGCGCGTTCCTGACGGTGTTTTCACGAAGTTGGGTCTTCCCATCATCTTCCTGAAGCCTTTCTTCGTATGGGGAACCGGCGAAGTCAAGAATCGAGACGATGGTTTCTCCGGAGAAATCCGGAAGGCCGTCCTTCGTTCTGCCGGCATTGACATTGTCGAATTCGTCGCAGAGCATCATCTTTTCGCTGAGCCTGAGGCAATGCCCGGGTTCACCGAAGAGGGCGATCACACCCGACTGGCCGCCGGCCGCGGCAGCCTTCGCCCTCAGAGACGGGAGCGAATCGGTCAGGAGTTTATCCACATAGCGGATGGAGTCAAAGGTACTTTCCACCTTCCTTGAACAGGAGACTGCGAGCACCGGTATAACCAGCAGAATTGATGCGTATAATTTCTTCACTGCAATAATTTTGTCAGGAACATCTGCAAAGGTAACAAAATCTTCACTATCTTTGAAGTCTATGGAATAGAAAAAACCAAATACGTAAATAGCGATGGCATCTATCTCAAAGAAATCTGAACTTATGCCAGCTTCCGCAATCCGGAAGCTGGTCCCATTCGCCGACGCAGCACAGAACGCTGGCACCAAAGTCTTTCATCTTAATGTAGGAGCTCCGGACATCAAGTCCCCGGCCTGCGCCCTTGACGCTGTCAGGAACAACAGGCTTGACCATATCTCCTACTCAAACTCAGCAGGTCTGATCGAACTTAGAAAAGGCCTCGTTGAGAAATATTACCGGAAAATCGGGATAGAGATCGAGGTTCCTGAAATACTTACCTGCGTAGCCGGCAGCGAGGCCGTCAATATGTCTCTCCAGATAGCCTGTGATGAAGGTGATGAACTGATCGTTATGGAACCGTTCTATACGAACTACAACACTTTCTGCTATATGAACGGCATCACTTTGAAAGCCGTCCACACCGACATCCGTTCAGGCTTCAAGGTTCCTGCAATGGAAGAGTTCGAGAAACTGATAAGCCCGCGCACGAAGGCTATTCTGATCAGCAACCCCGGCAATCCGACCGGAACCCTATACAGCAAGGAAGATATGCTCGCCCTCGGCGAGATAGCGAAGAAGCACGATCTTTTCCTGATTTCAGACGAAGTTTACAGGGAGTTCTGCTACACTGACGAGCCTCATTTTTCGGCGATGAACATCCCCGGACTTGAACAGAACGTAATCCTCGTGGATTCTGTGTCCAAGCGCTACAACCTTTGCGGCGCGCGTATCGGCTGCATCATTTCCCACAACAAGGATGTGATGACGGCTGCGATGAAGTACGCCCAGGCGCGTCTCTGTCCTCCAATCTACGGACAGTTGGCTGCAATAGGAGCTCTTGACACGCCTCAGGAGTATTTCGATGCGGTTAAGGCTGAGTATATCGCCCGCCGCGACTATGCCCTTGAACGTCTTAACAAAATGGAGGGTGTCTATTCTCCGGTTCCGCAGGGCGCCTTCTACACGATTGCGGAGATTCCCGTCGATGACGCCGAAAGTTTCGCCAAATGGATGCTCACGGAATTCAGAGTGGACAATATGACAACTATGGTGACTCCGGCAAAGTCTTTCTACAAGACTCCGGGCATCGGAGGAAACCATATCCGCTTGGCTTATGTCCTGGAAGTTCCGGAACTTGAAAAGGCTCTCAATGTCTTGGAAGCCGGACTCAAGGCCTACCCTGGAAGGAAGGAATAGATGAAGGCGATTCTCGCCATAGATTCATTCAAGGGCTGTCTTACTTCGGCACAGGCTGAAGAGGCGGCCCTTGAGGTTTTTCAGGAGGGGGAAGCCCTTGCGATTCCTGTATCAGACGGAGGAGAAGGCTTTTCCAAAGTTGTGACGGATCTCCTCGAAGGATCCTTCAGGACTGTCAGATGCTCTGATCCGCTCGGGCGCCCGATCGAGGCCAGGTATGGAATTGTCCTGGATGGCAGGGTCGCCGTACTGGAGACCGCAGCCGCCAGCGGACTCTGTCTTCTGGAAAAAGATGAGCGCAATCCACTTAGGGCTACTTCCTACGGCACTGGAGAGCTTATCGCGGACGCCTTGGAAGAAGGTGTCGAGGAGATCTGGCTCGGCTTGGGAGGAAGCGCCACCTGCGACGGTGGCACAGGAATGCTTCAAGCCCTCGGCTACAGATTCATCACGCCGGACGGAATACTCGAAGATGGCAGGACCTTGCTTGGCAATATTCAGAAAATAGATTCGTCACACCGCCACAAGGGGCTTACAGAATGCAGGATAAAGGGGTTCTACGATGTCTCGGTCCCGTTCTGCGGCATCGGTGGCGCAGCGCAGATGTTCGCCCCTCAGAAAGGCGCCGGCCCGGAAATGGTCGAAGCGCTTGACAGTTGGATGTTCAGACTCTCCGGCCTTTACACAAGTTTTTCCGGCCGGGAAATATGCAGTATTCCGGGATCAGGAGCAGCCGGAGGCCTCGGCGGAGCCTTGAGCGCCTGTTTAGGAGCCTCCATGGTTCCGGGAATATCGCAGGTCCTGGATCTCTCCGGGATGGACCGCGCACTTGCAGACTGCGGCCTCGTCATCACCGGAGAAGGGTGCGCAGACCTTCAGACTATTCGTGGGAAGGTCCCGATGGGCGTCCTTTCCTACGTCAGGAAACACGACGAAATCCTCGGCCTTGAACACCACACGAGGGTCATCCTCCTTGCCGGGAAGGTCGAAAACCGCGAAGCCCTTCTCCACGCCGGCTTCGACGAAGTGATCCAGGTCACCCCGCCAGAAATGCATTTGGAAGATGCCCTTCGTCCGGAAATGGCCAGCCACAACATCCGCATCGCACTTGCCCGAAATATGAAGGATCCATCCTTTCCGGAACACAACAATTATCGCCATTAAACGGTATGCCCAAAATGGTTGTTCCTGCATCCTGTCTTGACTCGTACTTGAAACTGGCTTAAGTCAAGCGGCGGAGAAGGTTTGAGAATATGGTGTGGCTGTGTTTGGAATCTATTTTTTCAGAGGTGTGACGTTCAGATCGACTCTGCCGGGGACGCCTTTGACCACAGCCCTGTCGGTGAACTGCCACCATGTCCAACCGTCATATTCAGGAAAGTCTTTTTGATAGTGGGCGACCCAGATTTCGTAGTTGTCCCTGATTTCGCTGTCCAGATTATCCTTGATGAATGAAGAGCTTGCATAGACTATCGGCTTTCTACCATAATGCTTTTCGACGGTTCTGAGCCATTGGAGCGCTCTTTCGTTCAGAAGTTTCCTTGTGCAGCCACGGTGTATCGTCTCTATGTCAAGCACCGGTGGAAGGTCCTTGAATCGGAGTTCACCTACGGTGCTGATAAAGTTCCGCGCCTGTATTTCTCCATCTTTCGAACTCCTGAAGAAATGGTAGGCTCCGCGACGCAGGGTCGATCTTCCCGCATTCTTCCAGTTCTCGTTGAAGTCCCTGTCCTTGAATTCAGCGCCTTCGGTTGCTTTGATAAAGACAAAACTGACCGGCCTGATCTCTTTGGCCTTGTAGGGATCCCTTACGGTCCGTCCTTTCGAATCCGTCATAACATATAGTGAATCCCAGACTATCCTTCCTTCGTTGTTGTGTGATATGTCGATACCGTATCGCCAAGAGCCCTGAGGGACTCTGGCACCGGTCTCCACGTCAGGGTCGCTCCTCCAATTATGAAAAATCAGAAATATGGACAGTACAATAGTTCCAGCTGAAGCTATCGTCGTCCAAGGGCCGAGCCGAATCCTGCGGATTCTGGATTTTCTCTTTCTTCCTCCAGTCTTCTTCATTAGAGATATCTGATATGAGAATACAAAAATAAGGAAATTTGAGTATATTTGTGGGAGCACGTCTGTGCAATGGATTTTAACAAATAGTTTTGTTTCATATTTTAGCATTATGAAGAATCAGATCATCATCGCTGCTGCAGTCGTGGTACTGCTCCCTTTTGCAGCCATGGCTCAGCCTCAGCAGAGACCTGCTGAACCAACCCCGGACTATCAGTTCACAGTAGTAAAGGAAAACCCTGTCACTTCAATCAAGAACCAGTCCAATTCCGGAACCTGCTGGTGCTTCTCCGCCCTCAGTTTCCTGGAATCAGAGGCCATCAGACTTGGTAATATCAAGGACAAGGCGGATTATCCTGATTTTTCGGAGATGTTTGTCGTCTCAAAGTCATACAAGGACAGGGCGGAAAAGTATGTCCGTGTTGAAGGCAATCTCGGGTTCAGCGCCGGCTCAGAGGCGGATGATGTCCTTCACGTTGTCAGGGACTATGGTCTGGTTCCTCAGTCAGCTATGCCGGGACTTCAGGTCCTGCCGAACCACAATGAACTGGATGCCACTACAAAGGCATATGTGCAGGCTGTCTCCGGAAGCAGAGGCAACCTCTCCACAAACTGGAAGAAGGGATTTGAAGGCATTCTTGACGCTTATCTCGGAGTATGTCCGGAGTCATTTGAATATAATGGGAAAACCTACACACCAGCATCCTACAGGGATGAAATGAAGATCAATCCGGACGATTATGTCACTCTTACATCCTTCACCCATCATCCATTCTATACCAAGTTCGCGATCGAGGTCGCTGACAACTGGAGATGGGATGAGGCTTATAATGTTCCTATCGATGAGTTTATGGAGGCCCTCTACAACGCCATCAACAATGGTTACACGGCGGCTTGGGGTACTGATGTCAGCGAAAGGGGCTTCACAAGAAACGGTATAGCCGTCCTTCTTGAGGATGCTCCCAGAGCATCTGCCGGCTCTGACCAGGCCCGCTGGGTAGGTACGGATAATCCAAATGATCCCGCACAGGCCAGCGCCCTTCCAAAAGAGATTGTTCCCGACCAGGCGTTCCGTCAGGCAGGCTTTGACAACAGGCAGACAACAGACGATCACGGAATGCACATCTTCGGACTTGCAAAGGATCAGAACGGCACCAACTACTTTATGGTCAAGAACTCTTGGGGCGAGACCGGAAAGTACAAGGGAATATGGTATGCTTCGGACTCCTTCGTGCGTGGAAAGTCAATGGACATCCTGCTCCACAAGGACGCCCTTCCTAAGGCACTCGCAAAGAAACTCGGCATCAAATAATGCGGATCAGAAAGCATATTCCTAACTCTATCACCTCTTTGAACCTCCTCTGCGGGGTCCTGGGGGTGATTTGCTCTTTGAGCGGCCGTTTGGACATCGCTTTCATCCTGATGTTGGGCGCTGCTGTGTTCGATTTCTGCGACGGATTGGCGGCAAGGCTTTTCAAGGAGTATTCAGAGATCGGAAAAGAACTTGATTCTCTGGCGGACGATGTCAGTTTCGGTGTCCTCCCTGCAGTTATGCTCTACTGCATAAGCGGCAACACGTTCCTTAGATTCGTTCCAATGCTGATTGCAGCATTTTCCGCTCTGCGTCTCGCGAAGTTCAATATCGACGAACGCCAGCACTCCAGTTTCATAGGCCTTCCGACCCCGGCGTCCGCGATGCTCTGCGGATCACTTGCAAGTTTCGTGTATTCAGAGCCGACGAGCATTCTCGCGCAGTGGTGCAGCGGGCCGGTACTTGTTCCTGCCCTCACTGTAATACTCTGCTTCCTGATGGTAAGCGAGATTCCGATGTTCGCAATGAAATTCGGTGGAGGGAACAAGGCGACCGATGTCGATGTACGCAAGCGGATCGCTTTCGCTCTTACGGTCGTCATAGCAGCCGTCTTTGCGGTGGCGGCAGGTCTGAACTGGACAGCCGTACCTCTTGTCAGTTTCATCGGTTATATACTCATCAACCTCTTCTTCCGTCTGTTTCATCCTGTGAAATGACCTCTGAACCAAGGCATATCATCCTTTATGTCCACGGAATGGGAGGAGGTGGCGACAGTCGTATCCCATCGATTCTGAAGGAACATCTTGGCGATGATTATTCCGTCGTGATCCGAACCTATGACTTTGATCCGGAAGTTGCTCATGACCAGTTGAATTCGTGGGCTGAAGAAGTCAGGCCGGAACTTGTGATAGGCGAGAGTATGGGGGCGGTCCACGCTATTGCACTCAAGGGCTATCCGCATCTTTTCGTCTCGCCATCTCTTGGCGCTCCCGTCTATTTTCAACTGCTTTCCGCAATCTCCTGGATTCCCGGCGTGACAGCCTTCTTTGACAGGCATTACAAGCCGAAAGAAGGAGACAGGCAGAAGTTGCACTTTGATGGAAAGGTCTTGCGAAAATGGAGGAGAATAAGAAGGAAGGCGTTGGAGAATTCCACCAAAAACGGCAGCGGGGATTATTTCTTTGCCTATTTCGGCACTCGGGACAAGTTTCGCAGGAGCGGCGTAGTTTTGATTCGCAAATGGAAGAAGTATTTCGGTGCCGGAACGTGGACCGTGTATGATGGAACCCACTTTATGGAAGAAGAATATATCTTGTCCCTTCTGATCCCAAAGATTCGTTCGATTCTGGAATAATGTGGACCGTTTTATTTGCCGGAACAAGTTTTTTGACTATCTTTGCAATCCCGATGGTGCTTTGGCCGAGAGGTTAGGCACAGGTCTGCAAAACCTGCCAGAGCGGTTCGATTCCGCTAGGCACCTCCAAAGGACCCCCTGCAGGAGCGATTCTGCAGGGGTTTGTCGTAAAATTGATACTAAGTTGATACTGAACTTCCTTTGACATCGGGAACCGGCAGCTGTGTCACACCAAATGCCCAGACGTTCTTGTCGAGAACTTCTTCTATGACAATCCAGATGACTTACGGTTCCTTGAGTCCGAGGACGGAAAGGATAAGATTGTCAGGGCGAATGTGGAAGGCATCAGAGAATACCTCCCTATGTCTCCTCGTAGTAATACGAATAATCAATTCCCTTTATAAAAATCTCCTTGTCCGCCACCTTGTCAGTCAACGCCGACTTCAGAATCAGATCCAGCCATATTCTCGTGCAGCGGCCATTACCCTCCATAAACGGATGCGCCACATTCATCTCCACATACTTGTCCGCAATTTGATCGAAGCTCTCCTGCGGCATCCGCTCGATGGATGCCAGAGCGTCCGGCAGATACTGAACAAGGCAGAAAGTGAAACTGCCTTTCGAAATGGTCTCCGTCCTTATCTGTCCGGCGAAATCATACAATCCTCCGAACAGGTACGAATGGATCTGCTGCAGGCCCTTGGTCGTGCCCACCACAACACTGTCGATGAACGAACTGTCGAAAAGCGAATACTCCTTCAGCTTGCTCTTTCCGTCAATGGTTTCATCGCTGTATGTGAACCATTCCAGGAACTTGTTCGCCTTGGCATTCGGGAACACCTTCGCCAGGGCCACGATTTTGTCGAAGTCAAGGACGTCGGTATTGTACTTCTTCCCATCCGCAGCGGTCAGTTTCAGTTGGGTAGTGCCACTAACCAAGTCGGGGCTCTCTTTGCGCAGCTTCACCTTCAGATACTTACAGTAGTTCCTGTTTTTCTGATGGTCATCCTACTCATTCAGCACACCAACGATGTCCAGTACAGAGAACATCCACCTGCTGCCGGGCTCATCCCAGACGGCACGGACTTCCCGGTCATTATAGAATCTGATTGAGACTTTATTCGTTCCCATACTCTGCAAAGGTAGTATATTTCTTCAAGAGAGCTGTATTCACGTATTCCTTAACGTATTTCTCAAACTCCGGACTGTCAATCACCTTGATTTCCTTCGCCAGGCCGACATAGAACCGGCAGGCGCCGGCGTAGTCGCAGACATCCACATCGAGGGCCCAGAAATTGCCCTTGCGCTCGAGTTCCTTTTCCGCAAACGGAAATTCTTCCAGAAGCAGGTTCTTGGCCATCACGGTCATCTGCCATCTTATGTGACCTTTGACGTGGCCGGTCATCCGAAATATGTCCATTCCCTGCTTGCGGTGGGAGTTTTCCTCCGTCCACTGCTCGTCCTGGATATCCACACCGCCGATGCGGTTGATTTTGAAAATCTTGTTATGGCCGTCCTCCAAGTCGTAGGCGCAGACGTCGATGTAGTCGGTGGTGAACCCGTACGGCTCGATGCGGCGGTCGCGGATGGTATGGGAGTTGCCGGACTCGTAGTCCTTCAGGACGACCTTCTTCTTCTCCCGGGCGGCCCTGGTAAGGTCCTGCACGTGGGCGGCGTTGCTCCGGCGGTCCACGAAGTCCGCGATGGCGGTCTTGTCGTAGATGACGGCCAGTTTCTCCTTGATGCCTTTCTTGAGGGAATTGGTGGGCGACAGGCGGTCAAGCAGCGAGTTGATGAGGTACGATTCTTCCTCGCTGAAGTACAGCATCTTGTCAAAGTCGGGCATGCTCTGGGGCACGGACGCTATTTTGTAGGTGTTGGTGTAGAGCTTGTTGACCACGTAACCGGCGTTCTTGATGGTGTCTATGTACCGGTAGATGGTGCGTGGGGACATATCGAGGCGCTTTGAGAGTTCCTCGATGGTGAAGTTTATGTTGCCTGACATCATCTTCATCAGGCGCAGCATACGGTCTTGCTTGGGTTGATTCATAGTCTACTTATTGATTATTGTCCATTTACCGTTCCTCTTGCCGTTTTCACGCTTGAGGTAGCCTTTTTCATATAATCTGGCGGTGATTCGCTTCACGGTACGTGTAGATTTACCGATATGATCCGCAATCTGTTCTTGGGTTGCCTTAGGATTCTTTTTCACAAAATCCAGCAGAGCCTTTTCTTCCAAAGTGACATCCAAAGGGCCATTTTGGCACTTTGGAGACTCATCCGTATCACTTTGGCCCATTGAAATCTGCATATCCCTGTTGCGCAACGGATGGCTCGCGCCGAACAACAGATTGTCAAAGAATCGCTCGAGATACACAGGAGTGGCCGAAACATTCTTTGAATAGTTAACATAGTTAGCCCTTACCAAGGCATTCCTGAAGTACCAGGAATTCTGGGCGAAAGCTTCATTGTCCAGATTGAAACCGAAATTCCTGAGATACTTGATGGCAAACACGGCGGTAGTCCTGGTATTCCCCTCGCAGAACGGGTGGATCTGCCATATTCCGGAAATGAACTTGCATATCTGTTTCACGGCCTGAGCGGCATTCAAAACAGAATAATCCACGTTCTTCTCCTCCCGGAAATCATATTCCAATGTCTGCCGTATCATCTCTGATGAAGAATAAAGCACGGTATCTCCGTCCAGCACCCATTCCTTCTTGGTGATGTTGTAAGGCCTTATCACACCGGCCAGATCAAATACGCCTGTGAACATTCTCTTGTGGATCTGGATCAGATAGTCCGGGGTGAAGTTGAAAGTCTTTTCCGTCAGGACTTCCGTAATACGAGCCGAAACCTTGTCCGCCTCCTCCGTGCGCTGCTCAGACTCTTCCCGTGTGGTCTTTGACTCATAGTAGATGTCGAGCAGCTTCTTCACCTCATTGATGGTGATGTCACCCTCGATGTTCTGCTTTGCGGTCTGTACCAGGTAATCCGACGGCTTGAGTCCATCCACATCCTGGAGGCCGATGGCAGTCTGCCAGGCATATGATTTCTCCCTCTGCGAAGGATTGCCACCCTTTATGTATTCATCAAAAACGCTCATATATTTTTAAAGAATTGTCGAATTTTTACTGTGTGTTTCTAACCATAATCAGTATAAATACCGAAATAATAATACTAGTCAGTGCATTGGTCGTGCCTTCCGGGTAGATATGGATCTCCTTGACTGGAAGTTTGCCGTCGTCAAGAGGCTTTCTGGATGGCTTGGCCTGACGGGTTACGGAGTATGTGATTGTCTTCTCTGCATTCTCAACATCCCTTGCGAGCTGTGCCTTTTCCTCTTCAGTCATTTCATACTGCTCAAAGAGATTGAGCTGGGCGGGATCAAGGGGGAGGTGCTTTTCGGACATCTTGCCGAAGACTTTCTTGCGAAGATAGAGAAGGGCATCCTGAAGGCTGGCGATCTTGGCATCACGCGAAGCAATCTCCGCATCCTTGTCGGAGAGTTGCTTGCGGAGTGCCTCATTCTCCGCCAAAAGTGCTGCTATCTGTTCTTCGATCATCACTGCTTTTTAGCTTTCTTTTCCGTATGTAAAGATAGTGAAAAACAGCGATATACGCAACTGTGGGGCCGATTTCCTCTGATTATTTGCGAAGGTTTTTCAAGTATTCCAGCCTCTGTTTTCGGCTGTCCGGCTTCTCGATTATACCTTCTACTATGAGAACGAGATCACGCCATTCGATGGACTTCGTGACCTCATCCTTGCTCTCGAGATTGGGGTGTCCGAAGGTCCCTGCTTCGAGGAGTTTGGAGTAGATCACCATTCCGCCAGGTTCCCAATGGAGCAGTTTGATACGGTTCCTCGCCTTGTTCATGAAGATGTAGACGCTACCATCGTTCGGATCGCATCCCATGGCATCCATCACGATTCCGCTAAGGGTATGATAGCTCTTCCGCATGTCAGTAGGCTGCGTATAGAGCATATACCGCATGCTGTCGTTCAAGCTAAACACGGCCGCTCGATGCTTGGATTATCGCCTGAAGGTACTGGAGACTCATCTCTCCCTGGATTCGCATCATCGTGCCATTTGGCATACGAAGTTCAACGCTCATCATCTGTGGCTTTGCCCCCTTGTTCTCCTTGGACTTCCTTCCTGCTTTTGGCGAAAACGAAGGCATCGGCACGAGCCCGTCGCCAGTTGTAAGCTGGAGGAACTCGCCAATGGATTTAGTCTCGGATTCCTGCTCCTGAGCGTAGCGTCGTTTGAACTCATAGAAACGCCACGGAGCTATCCCGAGCTCTGCAAGCCGGGTTTTATATGTTATCCCTTCTCCTTGCAGTAGGTTATTATCTCTGCCACCTGTTCTCTGGACATCGCCTTTTGTTTTTGATTGTGCCCAAAGTTAACAGGATCTATGATCTCTTAATGGACGTGGCTCACCGGAGGTTAAATACCATTTGTGGTTATATTCAATCTGGCTTGATTCTATAAAATTCTGAGGCTTCTTTGGCCCGGATATTTTGTGGAAATGAATGGCAACTTGAATGAGAATCTCGCATCATCAACTTCATCAATTGATTTGGCCAATATCTGATTGTACATACAGAATTGAAAAACCAACTTCAGATATATTCTCAGCACCATAAGAGACTGGAATTCTCCCTTTTGCATGTGCCATTCCATTAAGTCCAGTTTCACTTTTGAACTATTGCAGTTCTTGCAACTACATACGAGGTTGTCTGAATCATCACTACCGCATTGTGCTTTCGGAAAGAGATGATCAATGGATAAGTTCTCGACAGAACCACAATAAATGTACTTTGCGCCATTGATGACTTTGTATTTCTCATCATCAAACAGGCTGTGGATTCGCATTTTTCCAGTGGTCAAGCCCTTATTCAGGCGAGAACGAATCATAAAAGAGGTTTTGTCGTATTTGTCAACACCCCTTTCAACGGCGTTTTGAACCATTGCCAGATTTGCATATGACCAATATATAAGTTCCGAAACCGTTCTGACTTGCATATATTCTACTGTTGGGAAAGCAAAGATACGAAAGAATTTATGTCAATTCATCAAATACAAAACATATGGTTTATGGTTACATCAGGGTCAGCAGCGACAAGCAGACCGTAGAGAACCAACGGTTCGAGATAAACAATTTTGTCGCAAAGGAGAATATCCACATCGATGGATGGATAGAAGAAACTATCAGCGGAACAAAGAATTACAACAAACGCGAACTTGGCAAGCTCTTGAATAAGGCCCAGAAAGATGATTTGATTATCTGTGCAGAACTGTCCCGCCTAGGAAGAAATCTGTTTATGATAATGGAAATCCTCAACATCTGTATGACAAAAGAATGCAGGGTGTGGACTATCAAGGACAATTATAGACTAGGAGAGGATATCCAGAGCAAAGTCCTGGCATTCGCATTCGGTCTTTCCGCTGAGATAGAAAGAAATCTCATCAGCCAGAGGACAAAGGAGGCACTGGCCAGAAAAAGAGCGGAAGGAGTCACGCTTGGAAGACCGGTCGGCCGCAAGACTGACGAGTCAAAATATAAACTGTACACAAAGAAAGCACTGATTGAAGAACTTCTTAAGGCACATATATCCAGACGGCAGATAGCAAAGATCTGCAAGGTGGACCGTAATACACTATGTCGGTTCATAAACACCTTCCTGCTAGAGAAATAGGAGCGATTTTGTGCAGACAAATGTTGTTCTTTCTAACTTCTCGTCAGAATCGTGG
>CAYFVE010000069.1:0-12707 GCA_964346605.1 uncultured Muribaculaceae bacterium
GGGACGGTCTGCCTGTTGAAAACGCGCTGCTTGAAGCAGTAAGAATGAGGACCAGACCTATTCTTATGACAGCCCTGTCCACCATTATAGGAATGATTCCTGTCGCGCTTGCATCCGGTTCAAGCGCCGAACTGAGAAACGGAATAGGATGGGTGATCATCGGAGGTATGCTCCTTTCCACCCTTCTTACCCTTGTAGTCGTACCTGTCGTGTTCAGATTATTCCATAAAAATGCTTAATTTTGTCTGATGGCAAAAGAAGACGAGATACTCCTGATCGCTGAAGAGGAATTCTTCAGCAACGGCTATGACGCCACGTCAACGGCGGTCATAGCAAGAAAGGCCGGTGTGACCCACGCGATGGTCAACTACTACTACAGGACCAAGGCGCAACTGTTCATCAAGGTTATGGACAATTGCGCGAAGAATCTGCTTGAAAAGATCAAGCCGCTGATGAAAGCTGACGGCAACATCGTAGATGTCGCCGTCAAGACAGCGGCGGCAGTCTTCGACAGTTTCAATTCCCGAAGAGAAATCCCCTTTATAATACAGGATGTCTCGAAAAATCATCCGGAATTTCTCGATCATTACAGGGAGACGCTTGAGACCATCTGTTCCGAGAGCATCAGGAACCACTCAAGAATGCTTTCGGAGCAGATAGCCCAAGGCGTAGTTTCCGAGTGCACCATGGACGACATCTACGACACTATCTACAGTCTGTGCTCCTCCCCTTTCCTCTCCATTCCTATGCTTAAGAATGTCCTGGGGCTCAACGAGGAGCAGATTGAAAGATACCTCTCCAACCATCGTGAAGAGATGCTCCGCCTTATAGTTTCCCGATACTCGGTACGCAAGAAAAACTGATTTTATTTAGACAGCGTTTTTCTGTTTCATTCATGCCGGGATGTGTATTGTCGGGTCTGTCGGGAGTGATCTCTTATGCGTTTTATTCACCATTCTTTCAATGCAGAAACAATAGGGGAAACAAAGTATATACGAAAACGGCACCTTAATTTGCGACACAGCAATTACACAATCCCGTTAGGGTGAACATTCCAAGCACGATCAGTGTGAGGTTGACGTAAACGGGAATTTATAATTCCCTCAACTTTGCTGTATACTGGAAGTCTATTTGTCGGTATTCTAAAGGAACAGGTAATTCTTACGGGCCATTTCCTCAAGCCGGTCGTCGGGAAGAATCGACTTGACTGCCTTGATGACGACATTCAGCATCGCCTCGTGGATGTAGTCCTTGCGGACAGCCAGAGAAATGACACGGCCGGGCGCCGGATTGACAATCGGCTTCAGATGTTTCCGCTGATCGGAAAAAATCAGACCGGAATGAGTTTCAGGTATGAGGGTCATACCTCCGTTCTCATTTACAATCTGGATCAGGGTTCCTACCCTGCCGCCTTCATACATTTTCTCGTAAGCGACGTCTTCCTGGCCGTTCAGTTCAGAGATGTCAGCAAGGTGGACTCCATCCTTCATTATCCAGACTGGCCGGCGGAAGATGTCGTCATTTTCAATCACGTCGTTTTCACCATCCTCTTCAGGAGAGACATAAGCCAGGAATCTCTCGTGGTAAAGAGGAATTTCCAGCAGATCCGGATCCCTCACAGGAGAAGTCACGATGCCCATATCGATCTCCGCTTTTTTGAGTTTGTACTTAATTGTTTCTGTAATCATTTCTTCAGCCTTCATCGCAATGTCAGGATAGTTTGTTTTCAAATACTTGAACATTCCGGGCATCAGAACTGGTGCCGTAGTTGAAATCATCGCCAGACGCAAAGGACCGGAAACCAAATCCTTCTCGGATTGGGTCATTTCGACCAGTTGCCTTGCGTTATATATTACAACCCGAGCCTTGCCGATGATTTTCCGTCCGATTTCCGTCGGAGCAACGGGATGGGAATTTCTGTCGAAAATCCTCACGTCGAGTTCTTCTTCCAGTTTCTTAACCATAAGGCTAAGAGTCGATTGAGTTACTCTGCAGGCATTAGCCGCGGTAACAAAATGCTTGAAATCATCGACCGCTATAATATACTCAAGTTGCTGTAGAGTCATTTTACAAGATATTTATTGATTCTATCAATACAAATATAGAATAAATCGCATTGATAAATAAGCATTTTAGGGGTAAATTTGTTTTAATTTATGTGTAGCCTGGACAATGAAGGTTGAAGTCGTAATGAAGTACATCGGCATTTCGATGCTGCTCGTATCAGGATTTATGTTCCTGTCCGCAGCGGTTTCATTTGTCGATGGATGGGATGCCGGTACCGCGCCCTTGATGATCTCCGGACTGATTGCAGGAGTTTTCGGGGTATTTCCAAGCATATTCGTAAAAACAAAAGGGAAAATCGGACTGTCGGAAGGCTACTGGATAGTCGGCGGCTCTTGGATAATGTGCTGCCTTATGGGTATGATGCCGTATTTGATGTACGGTGGAGAGTTTTCTTTCACGGATTCTCTTTTCGAAAGCGTATCCGGCTTTACAACCACAGGAGCATCGATTCTCAATGACATCGAGTCGCTTCCGCGAAGCATCCTGTTCTGGCGGTTCTCGACCGCCTGGATAGGCGGCATCGGAATTGTTTCCATATTCTCCCTTGTAGTCTCTTCGGCGTCCGGAAACGCTTCCAGACTGACGAATGTCGAAATTTCCGATGTAGCGAGAAGCGCGTCGCGGACAAAATCGACTTCATTTGTGCATATGATGATAGCCACTTATCTGGTTCTCACCTTCACCTGCTTCTTCTCCCTGAAACTGTGCGGCCTCAACTGGTTCGATTCGGCAGCACACGCGATGTCCGCCTGTAGCACTTGCGGCTTCGGCACAAGGAAGGAGAGCATCGCATCTTTCCACAACCACGCCGCAGAATATGTCCTTACGGTGTTTATGATCCTGTCAAGCCTCAAATTCATACTGCTCTATGGATTCTTCTTCCATAGAGAATGGCGGAGCTTGTACAACTCAGCGGCGACAAGATTCTTTCTTCTGTTAGTTGGAGCAGGCACACTGATAATGGCTTCAGGACTGGTGCTTTCGGGCGAGTCCACATTACCGGATGCATTCAGGCTTTCTCTATTCCAGGCTGGAGCAATCTTCTCGACCACTGGTTTTTCGACAGCCGACACCAACGTATGGCCTCCTGTTTGCAAAACTGTCCTGATCATCGGCTCCATCATCTGCGGCTGCTCTGGCTCAACCTCGGGTGGACTGAAGGCCGACCGTGCCGTCGTCATCTGGAAGGCTTTGAAACAGAAGGTGCAACTCCTTCACTCCCCAAGAGCGGTTAAACTGGTGAAGGTGAATGGAGTGGTGAAGACAGAGCGGGACATTGACGACATGATGGTCTTTGCAGGGACATTCTTTCTTATCATCTGCATCGGAGCGGTTTTCTTCTCGGTAAGCGGACTGGATGTGGAAACTTCCTGGTCGGCTTCCATTGCCTGTATGAGCAATGTCGGGCCGGGATTCGGTGAAGTCGGATCTATGTCGAATTATTCCGGATTGCCAAATGCAGCCAAATACGTCGCGATGATTCTGATGCTGACCGGAAGATTGGAAATCTTTCCTCTTCTCTATATCTTCGGGATACAGTTCAGGAAATGACCTTGAATCTTCCGTACAGAAACCTCCTTTTCAGTTCGGGAATGGATCAGGCGTTCAGGCTGCGAATCGTCTTAGCGACGTTGATCAGATGGTCTGCGATACGTTCCGTGTCGGAAGAAAGCTCAAGATAGTGGGCACCGGTGTTCGGGTTGCAGACTCCTATCGCCATCCTTTGGATATGGCTGTCTTCCATGCGCTTCGTAAAGTCATCAATCTCCTCTTCAATGACATTGGCCTGTTCCAGGGAATCCAGGTTCTCATCCCGATAAGCTGACAGAGCCCTGTCATACAGCGAGTGCACAAGAATCTTAAGCTGGGTTATCTCATAAAGGGCGTCGTCCGAGAAATGATCCCCACCCTCTTTCAGGGCATCGGCATATTCGACGATGTTGTCGGCGTAGTCTCCGATTCGCTCGATGTCCCTGATAGTCCTGAAGGTGGTCGCCAGATAGAGGTGGTCGTGCTCGCTGAGACCTGACTTGTCTGTCAGTTTCACGACGAAATCAATCAGGGTCCTGTTTATGTAGTTGATCTCCTTCTCCGTTTCAGCGAGGCGTCCACGCTCCGAAAAATCCATTGTGGAGATGATATTTATGGACCGGTCGAAGTTGGCAAGCGCGAGTTCCGCCATCCTTAGGATCTCCTTCTTCGTCTGGGCGACAGCGATAGGAGGGGTCTTCAGCATATTGACATCGACATAATGAAGGCGAAGGACATTCACTGACGGAATCTCCTTCTGAGGAATCATCCTGGTCACAAGTCCTACCAACGCCCCCGTCAGAGGAAGCATGAACGCTACCGTAAGAACGTTGAAAAAGGTATGGAACATTGCCAGCTGGGTCTGAGGAACACCCGGAAACAAGCTGTTGAACATCGTTCCGAAAGTTGTCGAACCACCGCTGGCCATAGAGATCAGCCATCCTATAAGAAGGAATATCAGGACACCGGAGCAGTTGAACAACAGATGGATGAGCGCTGTTCTCCTTGCATTGACTCCGCTGGTGACACCGGCGATGATGGCCACTACGCAGGATCCGATATTGGATCCCATTGTCAGGAATATTCCTTGATCCAGAGTGACGAGGCCGCTGACGCACATCGCAAGAGCGATGGACGTCATTACGGAAGAACTTTGGATGATGGCGGTGAATATAGCTCCTATCAGAACCAGTAAAACCGGATTCCCTATTCTGGACAAGAATATCTTCACCCCTTCAAGAGCAGCGAAATCATTCATCGATCCGCTCATCAGGGAGAGTCCGACGAAGAGCATACCGAAACCGGCCAGAATGCCACCCAAGGTTTTCCCGGATGTTGATTTTGAAAACAAGGCGAGGAAGGCTCCGATACCGGCGAACGCAGAGAATATCACCGTGGTCGAGAGGGCATTGCTGCCGAACATTCCGAGTGCGACGATCTGCGCGGTCACAGTGGTACCGATGTTGGCTCCATAGATGATTGTAGCCGCCTGGGTAAGGGATATGATTCCCGCATTGACGAAGCCTATCGTCATCACGGTGGTCGCTCCGGAACTCTGGATGGCCGCGGTGCCGACCGTACCGATTCCGACTCCAAGAAGCTTGCTCTTGGACGCCTTTGCGAAGAGGTTCTTCAACTTCGCCGAACTCGCTGACTCAAGATTCGAACTCATCATCTGGCAAGCGATCAGGAATATTCCTATTCCGGCGAGCAGAGTCAGGATTGCAGAGAAAATCGCTGTCGTTCCCATAACTGCAATTCAATTTAAAAAATACTATCTGTCAAGGACTTCCTTGACGGTGTGGATCTCGAATGACTTGGAGTTTCCTCCATCGGCCATATTGCCGGAAAGCCAGGCTATGCAGTCATCAATCTTTACAGAGCCGTTGTGGTATAGTTCAAGGACCGCAGACCTGAACAGGTCCGGACGGGCTACAAAGTCCTTCTGATGGACGGGAATAATGCCGTAGGAGAGATTCAGCAGGCGCTGAAGCTTGGGCTCATAGCAGATGGCAAGCACTGGATGAGGACCTCTGAATGCCGCAAGGTTAAGGGCAGTCTTTCCCGTCGTCGAGTCTATGATTATGCACTTCACACCGACTTTCTCCGTTGACAAAATCGCGGAATGAGCCATAAACTCCCTTATGTCATCATTATGTGTGAACGGGACAGGGATGTCGTTCTCGCGCATCTTGTCCTTCTCGGCCTGTTCCGCTATTGATGACATCGTGGAAACGGCCTCAAGAGGATATTTGCCGCTTGCCGTTTCGCCGGAAAGCATCAAAGCATCTGTACGGTAGTAAATTGCGTTGGCGATGTCGGTCACTTCGGCGCGTGTAGGGCGCGGATTGTTGATCATCGAGTGCAGCATCTGGGTGGCGACAATCACCGGCTTCTTCGCCTGGACGCACTTTCGTATTATCTGGCGTTGGATACCGGGAATCTTCTCAATGGGGACCTCGATTCCAAGATCTCCCCTGGCTATCATTATGCCATAGGATGCCTCGATGATCTCATCGATGTTGTCAACACCTTCCTGGTTCTCTATCTTGCTAATAATCCTGATGTCGCTGTTGTAGGTGTCAAGTATCGACTTGACGGCTTTCACATCCTCGGCGGAGCGGACGAATGAGTGGGCCACGAAATCCACCCCTTCACTGATCGCCAGAAGAATGTTTTTCCTGTCCTTCTCCGTGACGGCCGGAAGCGCGATATGGGCTCCAGGAACATTAACGCTCTTGTGTGAACCGAGAAGACCGTCATTGCGGACTTCCGCTACAACGGCGTCCCCCTCTACGGCGGTGACGAGCATCTCCAGAACGCCATCATCAAAGAGTATGTGGCATCCTACGGAGACATCACGGGCGAAATTCGGATAAGTCACATTGATTACGTCGTGCCGGGTATCCTCATCCGGACGTCCGAAAATCCGCACGACTTCTCCTGTCAGGAAGGGAATCGGAGCATCGCAAGCGGTCGTACGGACTTCCGGTCCCTTTGTGTCGATCAAGATCGGAATGCTCTCCGACACGGATCTTACATTTCTGATGATTGTTTTAAGCCCCGTTTCGCTGGCGTGGGCAGTGTTCATGCGAACCACGTTCATTCCCGCGTTGAATAGTTGGCGGATGAACTCCGGATCACATCTGCGATCACTGATCGATGCTACAATTTTAGTCTGTTTCGTAAGGCGTTTCGTTTAAACGGAGGCGAATTTACTAACAATAAATCTATTAACCAAGAACGACATCCAGCACCATCATCAAGATGAACCCGACAGCGAATCCGACAGTGCCAAGATTGGAATGAGAGCCTTCAGACATCTCAGGAATCAACTCTTCCACAACAACATACATCATCGCTCCTGCAGCGAATGACAGCAGATACGGAAGGAACGGAGTCAGCAGTGAGGCGAGCAGTATGATGAGCAGCCCTCCGAGAGGCTCGACAACTCCGCTCAGGGCGCCGATAAGGAAGGATTTCCTGCGGGAGTTTCCAGCCGCTCTCATCGGCATCGAGATAATCGCCCCTTCCGGAATATTCTGGATAGCTATGCCCAGCGCCATGGCAGTCGCCGCGGCTGCGCTGATTCCTGCGCCGGACTGAAGGGCGCCGGCGAGGACCACACCCACTGCCATCCCCTCGGGAATGTTATGGATCGTCACGGCGAAAGCAAGCATTGCGGTCCTGGAAATCTTTGAACGCGGGCCTTCCGGCCGATCCGCTCTGACGTGAAGATGAGGAGTTATGTAGTCGATCAGCAGCAGGAAGAATATTCCTGAAGCAAAGCCGACGGCGGCAGGGATGACTGAAAGAGAACCTTCGAAACCGGTCATCTCCATACAAGGGATGAGAAGCGACCAGATCGAGGCAGCGATCATCACTCCGGAAGCGAATCCGAGCAGGACTTTCTGCAGCATGACGGGCATCTCCTTTTTGAGGAAGAAGACAAATGCAGAACCCAGGACGGTCCCGGCGAAAGGTATGAGAAGAGTTGTCAATACAGGATTCATCGCAATTGGTGTTTCTTTTCTCCAACTATTTCAGCAGCCCTCTCAAGGGCGCCGTTGATGTGGTTGCGAATGTTCTCCTTGCCGATTTTCTGTACGAAACCGGCCTTGTCCAGCGCATCATAGACGTGGTGGTTCACTCCCGACAGGACCAGCTGCACGCCGCAGGATTTCGTCCTTAGATACAGCTGCTCAAGGTTGTGTATTCCGGTGGAATCGATGAAACTAACCTTTCGCATCCTGATAATCCTTACTTTCTGTCCGTCCTTTCCGACAGAACGGCTTATCTCGTCGAACTTGTTTGCTATTCCAAAGAAGTATGGCCCGTCGATTTCGTAGATTTCAGTGTCAGCGGGGATATGCAGCATCTTGAGATCATCTATCCATACATCATTGTTCTTCGAAGGGTCAAGTTCACCGCTGAAGGAACGGATTACAGTTGTCTCATTGGTGCGCTTGAGGAAGAGGACGACAGCGAGCAAAAGTCCGACTCCGATAGCGATGGTCAGATTGAACAGGACCGTCAGGATGAATGTGAGCAGCATCACGGCGAAATCCGATTTAGGATTCTTCGCCAGCCACAGGAAGGAACGCCATCCGGACATATTGTAACTGACCATTATCAATACGGCGGCAAGGCAGGTCATCGGAATCATTCCGACCAGACCGCCCATAAACAGAAGAACCAACATCAGCACGACCGTATGGACTATTCCGGCCACAGGAGTCCTGCCTCCGTTGTTGATGTTCGTCATTGTCCTTGCTATGGCGCCTGAAGCCGGAATGCCTCCGAAAAATGGAGTGCATACATTGGCGATGCCCTGTGCAATCAGTTCGGTGTTGGAATCGTGCTGGTCTCCGGTCACGCCGTCTGCGACCATCGCGGAAAGCAGGCTTTCAATCGCACCCAGAATCGCAATGGTCAATGCTGAAGGCAGGAGATCCTGGATTACAGTCCAGAGAGTCTCGCCTTCTCCCAATTTAAGGACAGGAAGGGATGGGGCAGGGATACCGTGAGGCAACGAATACAGGTCTGAGATCGTGGCGATGTCCTTTGCATAACCGAATCTTCTCAGCAGCCAGACAACCAGGGTGACCGCCACTATCGCAACCAGGGAGGAAGGAATCTTTTTCGAGATCTTTGGGACTAGAATAATGACCAGAAGGGCTGAAACACCGATTCCGAAAGAGAGCCAATTTATGTCTCCGATATGTTGGAAATAGCAGATCCATTTATGGATGAAGTCTCCGGGAACCTTGTCAATATTCATTCCGAAGAGGTCGTTCATCTGAGTTGAAAAGATCGTAAGCGCGATGCCGGCAGTAAAGCCGATGACGATCGGATAAGGGACGAACTTGATTATCCCTCCCAACCTGAAGGCTCCTATCAGGATCAGGATGACACCCGCCATAATGGTCGCTACCATCAGGCCGCCCAGTCCGTGTGTCTGGATGATGCCGTAAATTATGACTATGAAGGCCCCGGTAGGACCTCCGATCTGAACCTTTGTGCCGCCGAATGCAGCTATGATGAAGCCTGCGACTATCGCGGTGACAAGTCCCTCGGCAGGGCCGACTCCGGATGCGATTCCAAATGCGATGGCAAGTGGAATCGCAACAATTCCGACAATAATTCCTGCGACGGCGTCTTTCAGGAAAAGCTTTGGATTGTAGTCCTTGAGGCAACGGAAAAGTTGCGGACGAAAGACAGGCTGCATATTCAAAAACAAACTATTCTACATCAATATTCCATTCAGGGTTGATCAAGCCGGTTATGGTGATTCTGTCTCCGGAACCTTCAAGCCTTACCCTGACATCGATGGTTTCAAAGTTGGTGATCCTCACATTGTACCATCCGTCCCCAATCTCGCTGAAGTCAAATTTGTAGCCCTGTTCTGCGATGTCCTGCGCTGCATCTCTGAAAATATACCATGCGTAGCAGTCTCCGTCCTCACAATCATACTCATAATTGTCCTTCAGACTCTGGATTACGGGCTTTGAACAATGCTTGAGGTAATGCCTGGCACCGTCCTCCCAATTCATCCCCCCATTGAAAAAGGCTTCATAGAACGACCAGAGGAAAACGATCTTCTCGTCACCGATGGATTCAGCATTCTTCTCATTGTCCTTCAAAGACTTTAAGATGGAGTCGATAGTCTCGAGGTCTGAGGTGGACATCTCGTCTCTCTTGGACTTGATTTCCAGGATTTCACCTATTTCTTCCGCATAGAGTTCCCCTTTCAGGAAATCTCCGCTATGGTAATAGGCTTTGAAGTTGTGGTAGTCGATCCAGGATGATTCGACAAGTTCCGCGCTCTGAAGTTCTCCTGAATCCGAGAACTGTGCATAAAGGGATGTGCTGAAGAGGCCCGCGTCATCGTCTGTTTCTTCCTCCTCGCAAGCAGAATAGGATGCCTTTACCAGATTCCCTTCAGAATCGTATATATAGACGAAGGATGTGACGCCATCTGGAGAATATTCCTTGACTGCGAGGCCTTCGTTCAAAGCCAGGGCTTCCATCTTGGCTTCCAACGCCTCTATGAAAGCGGAAGTGTCCGCTATCCCTACGGTCTTTCCGGATTCATCGCCGACAGATTTCCCGTTGAAGCAGGCGTTGAATGAAAGCGCGGAGAACACCGCCAGAATCATGGTGATACTTTTATTCATTGCTTAAAAAATTCAAATGAGAGGTTTGTAGTCGAATGATTTCAATTCCGCTCCGGCAGACAGCATCACCGACGGTCTGAGAGCAAAGAATCCCTTGTAATTGTTGTGATGGAAACCTGAGACATCCACATTCTCATCCACAGTCTCCCAAACCTGTCCGTCTGTGCTCTTCTCCGTCGTGACGATATTCCTGTCGTTTCTGATCCTGACAAAGAAATGTCCCTCACTTCCCTGTACACCGAGGTTGGCGTCCTCATTGTAGAACAGATAGAGACCGGCCTTCGCGCCTTCCGCGAGTTCAAACCCGGCGGTAACCTCATAGGATTTGTCAACGGCCGTGATGGTGCGGAGCTCGGCCCCTTCAAAGCCGGGCTCCCACTTGGACCACATCAGAGGATTGGAAAAATCACGGATGGCGGCGTACTGAGAGCTGCCTTCTGCATCCTCTTCAAATTCATCGGAACCGGATGCAAGTACCGGCCAGCCGTCATCAGTCCATTCTATGCTTTCTATGATCGTGGAGCGTCCGAGCGTATGGAAACTGTTCCTGTAGGAATGATAGACTATGTACCAGTTGCCTTCGGCGTCGTCGAAAATGGTTCCATGACCCTTCGACCACCATTCTTCATCCGCCGAATATGTGTGGAGAAGAGGATTCATCGGGCTGTTCTCCCACGGTCCGACCGCGGACTTGCTCCGTGCGACAACGCACATATGGCTTGTAGCAGGACCGGCTGTGCCGCCTTCCGCCGACACAAGATAATACCAGTCCCCTCTCTTGAACAGTTTAGGGGATTCCAGCCAGAATCCTTCGGTTTCCCAATCGGATGGAAACTCCCATCCGTCATATACCTTGCCGTTCTCCCCTGCAGCGGCGAGACCGTCATCGGTCAGTTGTATAGCAAAGCCGTTGTTTGTGTAGAGGTACTGTTTCCCGTCTTCTGCCCGGATATGTCCCGGATCGATTCCGTTAACATCCAACCTTACAGGTTCGCTCCATGGACCGGCAGGATTGTCGGCCGTCACTACGAAGTTCTCGCCTCCGCTGGTCGGATAGTAGATGTAGAACTTTTCTCCAACCTTGCAGATTTCAGGTACGAAAATTGAATACTCCTGGCCGGAAACGGCCCTGGACACCGGTTCCCAATTTTCAAGGTCCGTGGAGTGCCATACCAGAAGACCGGGATAATAGGTAAAAGAGGAATGTGTCATATAGAAATCATTCCCGTCCCGGACAATGCTCGGATCAGGGTAGTCTCCGGGGAAGACGATCTTCTTCAAGGGCCCGACCGCCGTGGTCCGTTCAGCGCAGGACACGCTCACAAGCGCGGCGGCTGCAGCGAGGATTACGAGGATTCTATTCATAATGATTGTCATATTTCCTGTCAAATTTACGAATTTTTTAACAAAGGACTTGTTTTCGTTTTTTTTGTTGTAAATTTATCTTTGTATGCCAACCACAACCATTTTGAAAATGAACAAGATTCCAGGCGTATTGATCGCCATCCTTTTATGCGTTACGGCTTCTGCCCAACGCGGACCCAAGACAGACTACAACACAGTCTGCGACATTCAATACCATACAGGTGTCAGTCCCTACGCCGACGAGTGTTGTATTCTGGACATATACTACCCCGAAGGCGTCGAGGATTACCCTACAGTCGTCTGGTTCCACGGAGGAGGAATTGAAGGGGGAGAAAAATTCATTCCTGACGCGCTCAGGAACAAGGGTATGGCGGTAGTGGCTGTCAACTACAGATTATTACCAAAAGTGGACGTCAGGGAGGTTATCGACGAGGCCGCCGCGGCCGTCGCCTGGACATTCGATAACATAGAGACATACGGCGGAAGCAAAGGAAAAATATTTCTTTCCGGTCATTCTGCCGGAGGTTATCTGATTGATATGGTGGTTCTTGACAAGAGTTACCTGGCGAAGTACGGAATAGATGCCGATTCCGTGGCCGGAGCATTTCCTTTCAGCGCCCAGGTCGTTACTCACTTCAATGTGCGCAAACTTATGGGAATTGATGAACTTCACCCTGTCATAGACGAGACTGCCCCTCTTTACGTCATGCGCAAACTGGAGATGCCTTTCTTCGTGATGTCGGGAGACCGCGAGCTTGAACTGTTCGGCCGATACGAGGAGCAGGCCTATTTCTGGCGGATGATGAAACTGCTGGGAAACGAAAAGATATTCCTCTACGAATTCGATGGCTTCGACCACGGGAATATGCCTGACCCGGCCTTCCCGGTTATGGTACGCCAGATCAGGAACATCTGTGCAGGAAAGGATATTCCAAGATAAGGCGATGAAGAGATAAAATTAAATTTGGATGATTATCGGGAATATTGGCTAAATTTGCAACCACAAATATATTTTGATTCATTAGTGTCCGGAGAAAAATTCTCCGATACGATTTTATAAATTAATAT
>CAYFVE010000070.1:0-12627 GCA_964346605.1 uncultured Muribaculaceae bacterium
TATCACACTTTCTCATATTATGGTTGACAGTTCGATGTTCTCTGTTTTTCCTTTTGAATGGGTGGAGGGGTCCGCAAAGGATTTCACCGCCAGGGGCACAGCAGTCATCAACGATGCGGTCGCAGAGATGTTATTCGGAACGGAGAGCTCAGTCGGAAAGGTCCTTCAGACAAGTGACGGTGCAACTGTCCGAATCTCTGGAGTCTTCAGGGAACCCCGGAGAAACTCCAGCATGTACTATGGCATCATCGAAAACATTGGAGATATTTGCCTGAAGGACAGAAAAGAATGGTCATTCAATGCTTTTGTCAAACTGAAGAATCCTGAGCAGGCAGAGGAAACCGAAGCAATGCTTGAGAAGGTTTGCATCGAATATTTCGGCAGCGATGTCAGTGAAGAAGAATTTGATGAAATCAGCAAGGGATTCCGTTTGACGAAACTTCACGACGCTCATTTCGAACGTGATGTCAGGGCCAATGTCACAAGCGCCAACAAGACGATAACCCTCACGCTTGCTGCCATTGCAGTAATTCTGATCCTCATCGCCATCATCAACTTCATCAATTTCGCGTTTGCGGAGATTCCTTTCAGGATAAAGAACATCAATACCAGAAAGGTTCTAGGAGAGGATCGCGCGTCTTTGATCAGGCGCCAGCTTCTGCACGCCGGATTGATTTCACTCATTGCCTTCGGAACCGGATGCCTGATAATGCATCTGGTGGCAGGTTCTTCCCTGGCTGCCAATGTGTCGGACAGCCTGGAACTCAAGGACAATTTGGGTGTACTGGCGATTATGCTGGGCGCTGCTCTTCTCTCGTCTGTCATCGCCGGCATTGCTCCGGCAGCATATTCGACATCGCAGCCGGCGGCCCTCGTTCTCAAGGGCTCCTATGCAATGAGTGCAAAGGGAAAGGCGCTTCGCAGCATACTGGTCGGGCTACAGTTCGTAATGTCTTTCATATTCATCCTGCTGGCGCTTTTCATCGGGGTTCAGACGAGGTTTATGATGAGCAAGGATATGGGCTTCCCTCAAGAGAACATCCTCCAGATCCATTGCGGCACACGGGCTGGCAGCCAGTGTGAAGCATTGGAAAGCCATCTATTGCAGAATCCGTCCATAGAGGCGGTGACATTCAGCGACAATATGCTGGTGTCAGACCAGAAGATGGGATGGGGACGCACTGATGAAAACGGCAAACAGATCTTTATGGAAGTGCTGCCTGTTGACGTGGATTTCGTCCGGTTTTTTGACCTGGATATCCTTGAAGGCCGTGATTTCCAGGAGTCTGACAATCTGAGCGAGAACGGATGCTTCATTGTCAACGAGTCTTTCATCCAGCACTACCCGACATTCCACGTGGGCAGCTTGATGGGCGGACACATTGACAATTCAGAGATAATCGGGAAAGTCAAGGACTTCAACTTCAAGAGCCTTCAGCACGCAATGGGACCGTTTGTCCTGTACAACTGGGGCAAGACAAAATGGCGTCCTTTCAGCACAATGTATGTCCGCACGGTACCAGGGTCGGACTTCAATGAAGTGTCCAAATATATCAGGGAGGCGGTATGCACGTTCGACAAGACCCGTGAACCGGCTCAGGTGAACGTAAGACATCTGGATGAGTGGATAGAGAGTATGTACCAGAGTGAGCAGTCTCTCGGCAAACTCATCACCACAGCATCCCTCGTGGCATTGCTCATAGCGATCATCGGCATCATAGGACTGGTGTTCTTTGAAACCCAGTTCATACGCAAGGAGATTGCAGTCCGCCGTGTCAACGGCGCCACTGTGGGGAGCATACTGAAGATGATCAACAGGAAGTATCTGATATTGGCCTCCATAAGCTTTGCGATTGCGGCTCCGATCTCATATTGGCTCATTGTCAATTGGCGGAAGGGCTTCGCCTATCAGGCATCAGTGCCTTTATGGATATTTATGGCGGCACTGATAATAGTCGCTGTCATAGCCCTCGCCGTCGTAACCCTCCAGAGCTGGCGCTCCGCAAATGCGAACCCGGTGGAGTCATTGAAGAATGAATGAATTAGTTTTTACGATATGATTTCCAGAAACCTGAAAAGCCTGATACGCAGTTACCCGCTCGCGGTGTCATTGAATTTCACAGGACTGGTGTGCGCTTTTGTAGCGTTCATCCTTATCTTCCATCAAGTCAAGTATGAAATGACTTTCGACCGTTGTCATCCGACTGCGGACCGAGTGTTCCGGGCTGACAAGTCAGGAGATGAGAGCATTTTCAGAAACGTGCTTCCAAGGGGATTCTCTGAAGATATCATTGTTTCTTCGTCCCATATCGAGGCAGGATGCAGCATAATCCCATTCTTAGGGGAGACTTACTTCACCATAGAAGGCGAAGGAAAGAATCCTGCGGGCTTTATCAGGAATCTGAATGGCGTGTCCGAAGGTTTCATCGATGTCTTTGGCATCAAAATGATTGAAGGCGACAGCCGGGCATTGGACAGGCCTAATTCTGTCATCATTCCGGAGTCTTTGGCTGAAGTACTGTTTCACGGGGAGAAAGCCCTGGGACGGACCATCGGCCTTGACAAGAAATTCTTGTTGACACCGGGAGAGAAAAACGCGACAATTACAGGTGTGTACGAGGACTTTCCCAGCAACACCCAACTGGAGAATGACCTGTATATGTCTGTGGGTGATTTGCAGAGAGGAGAATACGGACCGGCCAATTTCATCTGCTATCTTCTCCTTGACGACAAGACAAACGCCAGGGCTGTCTGCGATGAGTTCAACGGGCATTTCGACTTTTCTTCAAGTAAAAACTGGCTGATGCCTATCGAGCTCACCCCGCTCACGGACATATATTTCCTGAACGAAGGAGATATCTATAAAAGCGGGAGCCGCGGCCAGCTTATGCTCCTGATTGCCATAGGAATACTCATCCTCGGCATCGGCTTGATCAACTTCACCAACTTCTACATCGCTCTGACTCCGCTCCGCATCAGGAGCATCAACATCCAGAAGATACTTGGTTCATCTACAAGCCGCCTGCGGCAGCAGATCGCTATGGAATCGATGATTTGGTGCTTGACTGCTTCTCTGATTGCGGCCATGCTTGCCGGCCCGGCTTCCAGGGGATTGACCACAAACGGCGTTATGATGCAGGCATTGTCATACGACAAGGACTGGTGGCTGATTGCCGCCTCCGCAGCTGCCGCAGTACTGCTTGGCTTTGCATCCGGTATCTGGCCGGGCATATATTCAACATCGGGCCAGCCTGCAATGATTCTGCGCGGCAGTTTCGGTCTTTCCCAGTCAGGAAAGAACCTGCGAACACTGCTCGTCGGCCTGCAGTTCATAGTGTCGATGGCGCTGCTGATATTCATTTTCTTCGTTCAGTATCAGAGCCGCTTCATGAGGGACTATCCTTGCGGATTTGACAAGGACAACCTAGCCGTCGTAAATATCGGCAGCACAAACTACTCTGAAAAATCAGCATGGCTGCGCGAGACTTTGAGGCAGCTCCCGGAGGTTATGGATGTCGCATACTCAGCCGAATTGGTGGGAGGCAAGGATTCCTATAATACAAATACTTTGGATTTCGGTCAGGAAAGCGCAATGACCAGTCAGATATACTGCACCTGGAACTTCCCGGAGTTGCTTGGCCTTGAACTCAAGGAAGGTCATTTCTTCCGTGAAGGAAGTTACGGTGAATTTCTCCTGACTGAGAATCTGAAGTCAATCGGAGCGGAGCTGGATGATGAGATAGTCGGGTTTGTCGGCGATGTGAACATCACATCTATGCGTCATGCCGATGCCCCGGTAACATTCGTGAGCTATCCCGGCTATGTCAATGAATACTCCTACATCCGTCTTGTCCCCGGAGCCGACAGGATCGAGTCTTCAAACAAGATCCTCAAGGTCCTGAGGGAAATGGACAGTTCATACCCTTATGAAATCATGTTCTATGACTCTATCGGAAAGTCCCTCTACAGCGGTGAGGAGCGTTTGCGTCTTTCAGTATGGATGTTCTCAATTCTTGCGATACTGCTGTCTCTGATCGGTATCTGGGGCCAGGTGCTTATGGATGTCCATTACAAGAGGAAGGAGGTTTCCGTCAGAAGGGTGTTCGGCGCTGATTTCAGCGACATTGTCTGTGAAGGCCTCAGTCTCTATCTTCTCAGAATCCTGCTGTGTTTCCTGATCGCCGCGCCAGTCACTTGGTTCATCGTGAGGCATTATCTCCAGCAGTTCTCGCACCGGGTCGGAATGAACCCATTGATATTCATAGCATCCCTGCTGACCGTATCCATTCTATGCACCGTCATCGTCTGGTATCACTACCGCAAATTCGCCCGTTCCAATCCTTCAGATTCCCTGAAAATTGAATAAAAATCAATAATCGCACGGTTATAACAAAAAATGCAGTTTCGGCTGGATTTTTGTCCTCAAATAGAAGAATTAATCGTATTTTTGTTCTAACAGTAGTCGGAAAGCCTACTGTTAGAACAAAAAACCGGTTCAAAACGAAATTGCTTTTTACTATGAAGTTACGGACACCACATTATTACCTGTTGCTGGTTCTTGGAATCGGCCTGCTGCTGAGTTCCGGTTGCAATGACCTTAAAGAACAGGGCGGCAAGTCTTTTTCGATTTCCGGAGTGGTAAAGGATCCTGATGGAGACATGGACAGGTTCTATGACGAAGACGGTGTTGCCCTTCGTCTTCTCAATTCCGACGGGGGGCTTGTCAGAAACGTGAAACTCAACGCTTTGGAGGACAAGGCCGAAGCGGAATTCTCCCTTACGGATATCCCTTCAGGAGAGTACCGGATTGAAGCGAAAGGAATCGGGTATCGATCTGTTTCCAGGCATTTGTCATTGAGGTCTGACGAGATTTTGGACATTGAGATGGAGCTGATCCGCGCTTTGGAGACCGGACCGGAGGAACTTGTCTTCGGCCCCAGAGAGTACACAAAGAGCATCACTGTGAAGAATGTATGGGAAGAGCCTGTCAGTTTTTCCATAAAGGCCATATATAACGCTGATGGAACTGGAATTGAAAGCGGTGCGTTGTCTTTTAATGGTCTGGGAGGCTTGAGCATCGTCGGCCACTTCTGGGTAGGGGAACTCAAGCCGGGGGAGAGCAAAGAGATTCCTGTCAGGGTTTTCCACAGGGAAAGAGGGGATGTGAATTTCGATCTTGCGGTAACCGCGCAGTCGCTCAATGAGTCTGTCGGAAAAAGGATACACGTGACCGTACGTACTACCGATGAATCTTTTTATGCCAGCCTGAGCGGACGTGTACTGGACAAGGACAACAAACCTGTCGAAGGAGCCTATGTGACAAACAATTGCTCAAATACCCTTTCGAGGACCGATGCTGACGGGAAATACTCATTCGGCCTTATCCCGTACATCAGTTCCATCTATGTTTCGGTGTACTCGGAGCATCATTTTGAAAAGACTCTGAGTGAGTCCTATACCGTGGATGACCACATTATGGACTTCGTCCTTGAAGATTGCCCTAACCATCTGACATTTGACCGTAATTCCGTTGACTTTGGAACGGGGTCCGTGAAGGACGATAAAATGGTTTACTTCGACATCGGCTATGTTGCCGACAAGACCCCGGCTTCCGATGCTAGGTTGGATTGCTTGTCAATCAACGAGACAGTTGCACGTCCGGGCTTCATCACTGTCACGGCAAGCGCCGTGCTCAATAAAGAAGGCCAATTGAGGTTTTCTTTGAACAGATCGAACTCCCGGTCGGGTGAACACTCATTCAATCTTCTGGTCAAGACAACCGAGGCCGGATCATACATTATACCTGTCCATTATTCCGTTACTGAAGATGAATAAGGCCAAGATACTAGTCGTGGATGACAATCAGGGGATCAGAAGCGCGCTCAAGATCCTGCTGCCTGTGCATTTCGCCCAAGTGGAACTGATTCCGTCTCCGGTGCCGCTTGTCAAGACTATGGAAAACTTCAGGCCGGACGTAGTCTTGCTGGATATGAACTTCTACACGGACATCAACACAGGCAACGAAGGCTTGTACTGGACAGGGGAGATCAAGAAGATGTTCCCTGAGACGCAGGTCGTCCTTTTCACTGCCTATGCGGACATCGCCCTGGCGGTGGAAGGAATGAAGCGCGGGGCTTTCGACTTCATTGTCAAGCCGTGGGACAACGAAAAATTGATTTCCACCCTGAACGCGGCTTTTGAAGCCTCAAGCAAATCCAAAAAGCCTTCGAAGCAAGAGAGCGGCACGGATATGTACTGGGGCGGGAGCCCGGCGATGACTCGGATCCGCCGCACCGTTGAAAAGATCGCTCCGACCGATGCGACAGTGCTTATCACTGGAGAGAACGGTACAGGAAAGGATGTCCTCGCAAAGGAGATCCACGCACGCAGCGTCCGCAAGCACAGGCCTATGGTCTGCGTTGATGCCGGAGCCATCACTGAGACCCTTTTCGAGAGCGAGCTTTTCGGCCATATAAAGGGCGCGTTTACAGATGCGCACACTGACCACGTAGGGAAGTTCGAGCAGGCCGACGGAGGAACCCTTTTCCTTGATGAGATAGGGAATATCCCCCCTCATCTTCAGGCCAAGCTCCTACGCGTTCTGCAGAACCGTACGGTCATCAGAGTCGGCTCGGAGAAACAGATTCCGATTGATATCCGCCTAATCTGCGCTACCAATATGGACTTGGGAAAGATGGTTCAGGAAGGCCGCTTCCGCGAGGACCTTTACTACCGCATCAACACGATGAACATCCATCTACCTGCCCTGAGGGAACGTCCCGATGACATCCTTCCGCTGGCAGAGAGATTCCTGAATGAGTATTCAGACAAATACCGCCGTCAGGTCAGCAGTATTTCGCAGGAGGCCGCTGAAGCCCTCAAGGCCCACTTCTGGAGCGGCAACATCCGCGAACTTCAAAACACCATAGAGAAGGCGGTGATACTTTCCGACGGAAACGCCCTGATGGCCGGGGATCTCGCGCTTGAGACCAGGCGCAGCGATGCGTCGGCGCGGAAGCAGACCCTGGGCGAGGCTGAGGAAGAGACCATCCGCGATACTATGGTGCGTTGCGGCGGCAACCTCACCCTTGTAGCGAAGGAACTAGGCATCAGCCGCCCTACGCTTTACAGCAAACTCAGGAAATACGACATCTGATGCTTACCCTGAAAATCATACTCATCGCTTCAGCCGCTCTCTTTCTGGTTATTTTGTTGACGGCTGTCTATGTCCGTGAAAAGGACAGGCGCAAGCTGGAATATATGCTAGACGCCTTCGAGGACGGTGAGTATAATTTCCGTTTCGCGGACAAGAACAGATTCAACCGCACTCTGAACCGCATAAAATGGATTGTTGACAGGAGGCGTCAGCAGAATGAACAGGAGTCCTGGACGAAACTTATCCGTGTGCTCACCCACGAAATAATGAACACGGTCAGCCCTATCGCGTCGCTCAGCGACGCCCTGTCGCATTATGTGGATGTTCATGAAAAAAGCAGGGAGATGGACGTCAAGGCAGGCTTGGAAACGATTTCCAAATCATCCAAGGACCTCATCAGGTTCGTCGAATCTTACCGTGAGCTCGCAGGAGTCGCAAGACCCCTGAAGAAGGCCCTTATGGTCGATGACCTGGTGGAAAAGGCCATTGAACTGACCAAGGAACAGTGCGCGGAATTCGGAGCTGTGTGCGAATATTCGGCATCGTCTGAAGACATTCTCATCTATGCGGACGAGTCCCAGATCAGCAGAATCCTGATCAATCTTATCAGGAATGCCGTTCAGGCAGGCGCCAGGAACATAAGGATCAGTGCTGAAATCGACAATGAACAGCAGACGCTCATCCACGTCAGCAACGACGGAGATCCGATTTCGACGGAAGCCCAGGAACAGATTTTCATACCGTTCTTTACTACAAAACGCGAAGGGTCCGGCATCGGTCTCAGCCTCTCCCGTCAGATTATGCGCGCCCACAACGGCGTTCTGGACCTGACGCGCAGCGATGACGTCTGTACGGAATTCACGATGAAATTCCGCTAGGGTCAATAATTGACTGCGAACTTCTTGTGAAGGTGCCTGACCAGGAAGAAAATTGCCGGAAAGAGGAAGATGTCGGCGCAGACCCAGGCCGCCGGATCGGCGATGCAGACTCCCAGAAAGCCGATGGCTGGTACGACCCAGAAACTGATGAAGCATCTGGCCACCATTTCCATAACTCCAGACATCATCGAAAGATTAGAGTACCCCAGACCCTGGATCGAGTAGCGGAGGATAGTCAGCATAGCAAGGGAAGGGAAAAACCAGGTTCCCCATTTCAGTTGCATAGAGGCGGCGGAGATGATTTCAGTCTCGCCGGCATCCACGAAGATCCTCATCATCTGGTCGGAAAGCGGAAATATCACAAGAGCGCTGAAGACGAAGAAGGCCATTGAAATCTTCGTGGCTGAACGGATTCCAAGTGGGATGCGGTCAATCTTGCGTGCTCCTATGTTCTGCCCGCAGTAGGTAGCCATCGCCACTCCGACATTCTCAAAAACGGTCGTGAAAAGGAATTTGATGCGTTGTGAGGCGGTGAAAGCTGCTACATAGATTGTTCCGAGGGCGTTGTTTGAACCTTGGATCATAATGCTTCCTATGGCTGTTATGGAGAACTGAAGCCCCATCGGAATCCCGTTGTTGAGGAGGGTCCCGATTCTCTTTTCAGAATAGAGCTTTTCTTTGTCTCGCGGAATCAGCAGGTCCATCTTTCTCCTGATGTAGATAAGGCAGAGGATAGCTGTAAGCAGAACTGAAATCAGCGTCGCCAGACTCGCCCCCGCGACACCCATGTCGAAGACCAGAATCAGCAAGAGATCAAGCACGATGTTAGCAACCGAGGCTATCAGCAGAAAATAGAAGGGCTGCTTTGAGTTGCCGAGGGCCCTGATGAAGCCGGACAACAGGTTGTAGGCGATGATCAGCGGAATTGAAAGGAATTGGATGAAAAGGTAAACCCAGGCGTCGTTATGGATTTCAACCGGCGTGTTGACCATCTTAAGGATATTAGTGCAGAAGCCGCAGGTCACGACAGTGAGCGTCAGGGCCAGCACTACGGCGATCCTGATTGAATTTGCCACGAACGATCTCATCTTTGAATATTCCTTCGCGCCGAAGGCCTGCGAGACGGGCACCGCGAATCCGGCGCAGGCGCCGTTGCAGAAGCCAAGGACAAGGAAGAGAATTGAAGAGGAAGCGCCGATCGCCGCAAGTCCTTCGACTCCCACGAATTGTCCCACGATCGCTGCGTCGATGATCGAATACATCTGCTGCAGCAGGTAACCCATAACCAGAGGGAGGGCGAATTTTATTATGGCACGCGTCGGATTGCCGACGGTCATATCATTGGTGTTGGACATCCTTTTCGATTTTTGAAGCCGCAAAGATACACAATTTCACCACTTTAAAAGACTGTTTGCCACAAATCCGCATTACGGATTACGTAAAAAAGGACTAATGGCTATATTTGACGCCTCAAAATCTGCCCGAAACGGGCTAAAAAACGAACGGAAAAATGAGAATAGCAGGAAACAGCGTCCTGATCACCGGTGGCGCGTCAGGAATCGGAAAGATAATGGGAAGGATGGCTCTCGAGAAAGGAGCTTCAAAACTTATTGTCTGGGACCTGAATGAAGAGAGTATAGATGCTGTCGCAGCAGAATTCGGCAACCTCGGAGAAGTGCACGGATTCAGGATTGACATCTCAAAGCCGGAGATGATCGATGAAGTTTACGCCAAGACAAAAGCAGAGTGCGGCGATGTGGACATCCTTATCAACTGTGCCGGTATTGTCACGAACAACAAGACCTTTGACCAGCAGACCGATGCTGACATCATCAAGACTTTCGGAGTCAACACCCAAGGCGCAATGTTCGTTACGCTCAGGGTGATGAAGGATATGAAGGCCCGGAGGAGAGGACATATCTGCAACATCACATCGTCAGCGGGAATGCTTTCTCTGCCGAAGATGTCTGTCTATGCCGCCAGCAAATGGGCTGCGATAGGATGGTCCGATTCTGTCAGGATTGAACTCCAGCGCGAGAAAAGCCCGGTCAAGGTCACTACTATCGCTCCTTATTTCATCAACACTGGAATGTTCGACGGCATACGTTCCTTCTTCAGAATCCAGGATCCTGAAGTGGTCGCGAAAAAGACCATCAGGGCGATTGAGCGCGACAAGATCTATAAGGGAATCCCGTTTTCCTCCCACTTCATCAGGCTTATGCAGGGCCTTCTGCCGCTATGGCTCTTCGATCCGCTCTTCGGCGATATCTGTGGACTCTATACTGTCATGGACCATTTTACAGGACGCAGACCGGCCTAGCCAAGCAGCCTCTTCATCAGGCCGAAGAACTTGTATGGCATATACCGGAACGGCAGGTCGATCCATGTCGGGCTTGTGATTACTGAACGCCGATGCGAGAAGGCATTGAAACTGTCTATTCCGTGGTAGGCTCCCATACCGGAATTTCCGACACCTCCGAATGGGACCTTGTCATTTACGATATGAACTATCGTGTCGTTTATGCAGGCTCCTCCTGAAGTCGTCCTGCGGATGATTTCCCTTCCGTCGGCAGCCTTCCCGAAATAGTACAGCGCAAGAGGCTTCTCCCTGTCCCTGACAAACTTCACAACTTCGTCCCTGGATTCAAAGGTGACGATAGGGAAGACTGGACCGAAAATCTCCCTGGTCATCACGGGAGAGTCCGCTGACACTTCGTCCAGCAGTGTAGGCTCAATGTATCTGGTCTCTTTGTCGTATCGGCCTCCGGATACTATCTTTCCATCGGACAGGTAGCTGACAACGCGTTCAAACGCCTTGTCGTTTACCATCCTGACATAGTGCCTGCTGTCTTTGACATCTTCTCCGTGAAGTCTGTGCACAGCCTCGTCAAAGGCTTTGATGAAGGCATCTTTTACATCTTTGTGAATCATCAGGTAGTCCGGGGCGATGCAAGTCTGGCCGCAGTTCAGAGTCTTACCCCAGGCGATTCTTACTGCAGCCTTGGCGATGTCGGCATCCTTATCTACGATGCAGGGACTCTTTCCTCCAAGTTCAAGCACGAGCGGGGTGAGATCCCTGGCCGCAGCCTTCATCGCGATTTTGCCCAGTTCCGGGCTTCCGGTCAGGAAGATCAGATCGAATCTCTGGGCAAGAAGGGCCTCGTTGACCTCTCTGTGACCTTGTACCACGGCGACATATTCCTCATCAAAGGTGTCCTCTATCATCTTACGGATCGCTTTGGAGACGTTAGGGACGTATGGGGAAGGCTTGAGAACAGCGGTGCAGCCGGCTGAAATTGCTCCCACCAGAGGATTCACCAGCAGTTGGAACGGATAATTCCACGGTGCTATGATCAGCGTGTTTCCCAAAGGCTCGGAAACAATACTGCTGGATGACGGCATTATCGTGACAGGGGAAGGGCGTCGTTTCGGCCTCGCCCATCCTGAAAGATGTTTCAGATGGTTTCTGATTTCTCCTGTGACGATGCTGATCTCTGTCAGGTACGCTTCCTCTTCGGATTTGTGGAGATCTTTGTAGAGCGCCTCGCAGATTTGCCCCTTCCATTTTTTTATGGCTACGAGCAGCCTTTCAAGTTGTTCTTTCCTGAACTTGATGTCAAGAGTCGCCTCTGTCCTGAAATAGTCCTTCTGCTTCAGGACAATCTCTTCAATTCGGTCGTTCATATCTTGTAAATGACGGATAAGTGAATTATTTCTTTTTAAGCTTGTGTCTTGATTGCAAAAATATAAAAAAACACGTTGATAATTCACCGTCTTATTTTGGAATTTCGCCACATTTTACGATAGAAAACGTCGATGCGGGCCTGTTTGCCACATAAAATTTGCCGAACGGGCAGTCCTGCCTACTTTTGTCGCAAATATCATAAACGAAACAGTGATGAACGATTTCAAGAAGATTTTCGAGAGCGAGTACACCTGGATCGAAGGATTCAATAGAAATGTAAGACGCTACTCCGACAAAGTCGCTATGATCGATCCCGATCACGACAGGACCTGGACCTATTCCGAACTCAACTCAGACTGCAACCGTCTGTGCAACGCCCTGGCCGGAGATGGCTTCGAGAGAGGGGACAAGGTGATGATGCAGTTGCTCAACTGTCCTGAGTTCGTGTTCATCTACCTGGCTGCGCACAAGAGCCAAGCGGTGAGCTGCCCGATCAGCTACAGGCTGAGCGCCGGTGAAATCGCCTACGACATAGATGATTCCAAGCCGAAAGTGCTGGTTTTCGATAAGACGCGCAAGGAGGTTATCCTGGAGGCGCTGGAGATGTCGGAATTCAAGCCATCCCGTCTCATAGTGACTGACGGCGAAACCGAAGGGAACATCATTTCCTATTCTGATTATGTGAGGGATTATTCATCCGAAGAACCTGTCATCACCGAAGCCTACAACATCTACGATGAGACGGTCCGTCTCTACACTTCAGGCACGACAGGGCGCCAGAAGGGTGTTCCTATCTCCAGCATCAACGAAGTCCTTTCGGCTCACGACGTTATGATCCACCTTCCGATGAGCTGCAGGGACATAACGATGAACACTACTCCCTGGTTCCATCGCGGCGGTTTGCACTG
>CAYFVE010000071.1:0-1313 GCA_964346605.1 uncultured Muribaculaceae bacterium
CTCGGTGAATGGGTCCTTGCCGTAGGCAGCCCTATGGGCTACCAGCTCAAGTCCACCATCACTGCCGGCATCGTCAGCGCGAAAGGCCGTCAGATGATGCGCAATGGCAGGGAGAAGAGTTCCTTGCAGATAGAGTCCTTCATCCAGACCGACGCCGCCGTCAATCCTGGCAACTCAGGAGGCGCGCTCGTCAACAAGACCGGCGAACTTGTCGGCATAAACACCGCCATCATGAGCCAGACCGGCTCCTACACGGGATATTCTTTCGCTGTTCCTGTCAACATCGTGAAGAAGGTGGTAAGCGACCTCATCGACTTCGGTTCGGTCAAGAGAGCCCTCCTCGGAATATCCATGTCAGATTTGAATGAAGGTTTGGCCAACAGCCTCAAGTATGATTCCGTGGATGATATGTTGAAAAAAATGAAACTTTCTTCTCCGGAAGGCGTATATATAAACGAGGTCGTGAAAGGCGGCTCTGCCGACAAGGCAGGTGTTCAGAATGGAGACTTGCTTCTCGCTATCGACGGGTCCGTAGTCAAGAACGGGTCGGCTGTTCAGGAGAAGGTCAACTCCTTCCATCCTGGCGACAAGGCCGTGCTCACTGTTATGAGAGACGGGAAACGCAAGGAGATCGAAGTGACATTCCAGAGTGCGGACGCAGCGAATGGAGCAGTTGTAGGTGACGGCGGCATCGCATTCTATGGCGCAATCCTGAAGGAGGCTTCAAAGGAGACCCTCAGCAAGCTGGGACTCAGAGGAGGCGTGGAAGTCGTGTCACTGGGATCAGGCAAGATGCAGGAAGGAGGAGCTTCGGAAGGACTCGTCATCACCTACGTGAACGATAAGGCTGTCAACTCACCTCAGGATGTCGTGGACATCGCCAAGTCCGCCAAGAGGTCGATCTACATTGAAGGCGTGACTGCCGGAGGCAGAAAGGCTTACTTCGGGTTCGGCAAGGAGTAACGGCTCTGAACTGTGTAAAAATATTATATGAGACAACTTAAGATCACAAAATCAATCACCAACCGCGAGAGCGCGTCACTGGACAAGTATCTCCAGGAGATCGGCCGCGAGGAACTGGTGTCACCGGAAGAAGAAGTAGAACTTTCACAGCGTATCAGGAAGGGCGACCAGAGAGCCCTTGAGAAGCTCACGAGAGCCAACCTGAGATTCGTGGTTTCTGTGGCCAAGCAGTACCAGAACCAGGGGCTTAGCCTTCCTGACCTCATCAATGAGGGTAATCTGGGACTGATCAAGGCCGCCGAGAAATTTGACGAGACCAGAGGCTTCAAGTTCATTTCCTACGCAGTATG
>CAYFVE010000071.1:1323-12403 GCA_964346605.1 uncultured Muribaculaceae bacterium
CCGTGGATATCATTTTATTTCGTACGCTGTATGGTGGATCCGCCAGTCAATTCTGCAGGCTCTCGCAGAGCAGTCCAGAATAGTCAGGCTGCCTCTCAACCAGGTCGGTTCATTGAACAAGATCAACAAAGCCCTGTCTCAATTCGAGCAGAAGAATGAGAGAAGCCCTTCCAACGAGGAGCTTTCCGAGATGATCGACATCCCTCAGGACAAGATTTCAGACACTCTGAGGGTTTCGGGAAGGCACGTTTCGGGTGATGCTCCGTTCGTGGAAGGCGAGGACAACAGTCTTCTTGATGTGATTGCCAACGATGATTCCCCTATGGCTGACAGAGGCCTCGTCAACGAGTCCCTCAGCACCGAGATAGAGCGTTCTCTCCAGATTCTGACCGCTCGCGAGCGCGAAATCATCAAGAGTTTCTTCGGCATCGGATGCCAGGAGATGACTCTCGAGGAGATAGGAGAGAGGCTCGACCTCACCAGGGAGCGCGTACGCCAGATCAAGGAGAAGGCGATCCGCAAGCTCAAGAAGCCATCCGCAAGCAAACTTCTTAAAACCTATCTTGGCTGATGACACCGGAACAGTTTATCGCTGCAAAGGCTTCAGAAGCCATCAAGGCAATATACGGCACGGACATTGAGGCGTCATCGCTGCAGGTCAGCGCCACAAGAAAAGAGTTCGAAGGCGACTTTACATTAGTCGTCTTCCCTCTTTTGCGTATGTCCCGCTCCACACCGGAGAACACGGGCAATGCGATAGGAGGGTATTTGAAGTCCAATGTTCCTGAGATTGAGGACTTCAACACCGTAAAAGGTTTCCTTAACCTAAGATTCTCGAATCTCTTTTGGAACGAACTGTTCGGAGAGATCGCGAATGACGAGGATTTCGGACAGCTTCCATCGACCGGCAGGAACATTATGGTCGAGTTCAGTTCGCCGAACACGAACAAGCCTCTCCACTTGGGGCATATCCGTAACAATCTCCTGGGGGATTCCGTTTCAAGGCTCCTTAAAGCCAGCGGCAACAACGTGATGAAGACCACGCTGGTCAACGACCGCGGCGTCCACATCTGCAAGTCTATGCTTGCCTGGCAGAAGATCGGCAACGGCGCGACCCCTGAGAGCACGGGAAAGAAGGGAGACCACCTTGTCGGAGATATGTACGTCGCATTCAATGACATCTACACCAAGGAAGTGAAGGATCTGGTCGCCGGGGGAATGAGTGAGGAAGAGGCCAAAAAGGAAGCTCCCAGCCTCAAGCAGGCGCACGAGATGCTTCAGAAGTGGGAGGCGGGCGACAAGGAAGTCCGCGACCTTTGGGCAAGGATGAACAAATGGGTGCTGGACGGATTCGAAGAGTCCTACAAGTCTCTTGGAATCTCTTTTGACAAGACCTACTACGAGAGCCAGACCTACCTTCTCGGAAAGGAACTGGTCCGGAAGGGACTTGATATGGGTGTCTTCGTCAAAGATCCGGACGGCTCAGTCTGGTGCGACCTTACCGCTGACGGACTGGACAGGAAACTCCTGCTCCGTTCGGACGGCACGTCGGTTTACATCACTCAGGACATCGGGACCGCGGAAAGGCGTTTCGCTGAATATAATCTCGATTCTCACGTCTATGTCGTGGGCGACGAGCAGAACTACCACTTCCAGGTTCTGAAACTCATCCTCAAGAAACTGGGTTTCTCCTGGGCGGACAACATCTTCCATCTCTCTTACGGAATGGTTGAGCTTCCTGAGGGCAAGATGAAGTCCCGCGAAGGTACTGTCGTCGATGCCGATGACTTGATCCAGAAAATGTACGAGGAAGCGAAGGCAACCTCTGAGGAATCCGGAAAACTTGCGGATATGCCGGAAGATGAGAAGGACAGGTTGTACCATATGATTGGCCTTGGAGCGCTTAAATACTTCATTATCAAGGTTGATCCCAGGAAGACAATGCTATTCAACCCGAAGGAATCCATCGATTTCAACGGGAACACCGGACCGTTCATCCAATACACCCACGCGAGAATCCGGAGCATCCTGCGCAAGGCGACCGGCAAGGGCATTGAATATTCCGCATCAAGCCTGCCGACCGTTGAACTGAGCGCGAAGGAGGTACGGCTCGTAAAGATCCTGAACGCATACCCGTCGAAGGTTGCCGAAGGCGCGGCTGAATATTCACCGGCCGTCATCGCGAACTATGCCTACGATCTTGCAAAGGAGTTCAACCAGTACTATCACGATACACCGATCCTCAAGGAAGAGGATACGGACCTTCTGAAGGCCCGTCTGGTGCTGATCGACACCCTTTCTTTCGTCCTTCGCTCCGCGATGGGCATCCTCGGCATCGAACTTCCTGAAAGAATGTAGATGTCCGGCAACGACTATATGTTTCCGACCTCCGCAAAGGAGGTTGCAGCCCTGGGATGGGACTATATCGACATCATATTCTTTACCGGTGATGCCTTTGTGGACCATCCTTCGTTCGGGACTGCCTGCATTTCACGGTGGCTCCAGAAATGGGGGTACCGTGTTGCTGTCATTCCCCAGCCGAACTGGAGGGATGACCTTCGCGACTTTCGCAAACTTGGGGCGCCACGGCTCTATTTCGCGGTCAATTCAGGCGCTATGGATTCGATGGTCAACCATTACACCGCGGGGAAGCGGCTGCGCCACGACGACGCATACACCCCGGAGGGGAAGTCCGGCGCTCGTCCTGACTATGCCGTCAGCGTCTATACGAAGATTCTCAAGGAGATTTATCCTGACGTTCCGGTCGTGATCGGAGGGGTGGAGGCGTCTTTGAGGCGCCTGACGCACTACGACTACTGGAAGGACGAACTCCTTCCGTCGATTCTGCGATGGTGCCCTGCGGACTACCTTTGCTATGGAATGGGAGAAAAGACGATGCTCGAACTTACCAGGGCTATCGAGGACCGCAGGAATATTCATTCTATACACCGGATTCCGCAGATCGCATTCTTCCAGAAGGGGAAGTGGAAGGTGAAGGATCCGATCGTGCTTCATTCCTTTGAGGAGTGCCTCGGAAGCAAGGAAGCCTTCGCTGAGAACTTCCATCTTATCGAGACGCACGCGAATATGATGCACCCTCAGACCATCGTCGAGCCTGTCGGAGACGGTTATGTGCAGATCAATCCTCCATATCCGCCCGCTTCGACGGAGGAGATGGATTCCTACTGGGATCTTCCTTTCACCAAACTTCCGCACCCGCGCTACAAGGGCAAGCGCATCCCGGCGTACGATATGATAAAGGACTCCATCATAACGCACCGCGGCTGTTTCGGCGGCTGCAACTTCTGCACGATCGCTGCGCACCAGGGCAAGTTCATCCAGTCCCGCTCGAAGGAATCCATAGTCGAAGAAGTTCGCAGACTGGTTAAAATGCCTGAATTTCACGGGAATATCTCGGATCTCGGGGCACCGACTGCCAATATGTACGGTATGCACGGACGCGATCTCTCAATCTGCGACAAATGCCATCGCAAGTCCTGCCTCTTCCCGTCGGTATGCCCGAACCTGAACCGCTCCCATCAGCAGATTCTGGAACTCTACAAGGCTGTTGATTCCGTTCCTGGGGTACGACACTCCTACATCGGAAGCGGCATTCGTTACGACCTGTTCCTGGATGGCGACGGCTTCGTAGATGAGACTTCCCGTCCTTACCTCAAGACTCTGGTTCTGGACCATACTTCCGGTCGTCTCAAGGTGGCTCCGGAACACACTGAGGACAATGTGCTTCAGTATCTTGGGAAGCCTTCATTCAAATTGTTCGAGAGGCTTCGCGTCGAGTTCGAAAAGATCTGCCGCGAGAACGGACGCAGAACCGGCATTGTACCGTACTTCATTTCTTCTCATCCGGGATGCACGATGAAGGATATGGAGCGTCTTTCGCAGAATCCTGTTCTTCGCGGCATCTATATGGATCAGGTTCAGGATTTTACACCGACTCCGATGACTACTTCATCCGTGATGTTCTATTCCGGATTCGACCCGAGGACAATGAAATCCGTCTTTGTGGAAAGAGACCCGGAAAAGAAGAGGCGGCAAAAAGCGTTTTTTTTCAGAAAAAAGTAGCGCACTTATATTGCAATTCCGAAAAATGTCTTAATATTGCAACACAAACTGACAAACACTAGATTTGAATTTGACTATGACTCCAGATCAAAAGAAAAGGCACGTGGTAAGTTATGAGAATATGTCGGAAGAGCTCGCTGCCGCTTTCAATGAGAAATACCCGAAGGGCTTCGGAGACTATCTTCCGGACCTTACGAAATATACAAAACCGGACGGAACTCCGTTCTATGCTGTGACGATAGAGACAGCGGATTCAGTCAATCTGGTAAAGATAAAGGTCAAGACCGATGACGCGGAGGCTCTTGAGAGATGGCTTGAGGGAGAAGAGGACGCAGAGAACGAGGAGGTTGCAGGACCATCTGCCGACGAGGCGGGGGATTCCACCCTTCCGGATGACAACATCTCGCAGTACGGGCGGGATGATTCAGGGGATGATGCTTAACACAACCTAATTATACCAAATAAGCCAATCGGGCTGTATGCAGTGATGTATGCAGCCCATTTTTTATACTCCATCGGCCGGCCGCAGGACAATCAAAGAAGGTTCGCCAGCTGGTCGAAATATTGCTTTGAGACAGGAATCCTGTCCACTCCTTCCCGCGTGAACTCAGTGCTGATCACACCTTCCTTGTCACGGCTCAGAACCTTTATATGCCTTGGATTGACGTAGAATGAACGGTGGCAGCGGATCAGTCCGTGTTTCGCGGCGTCCGCTTCCAGGCTCTTCATGGAGTTCCTGAGCTGGAATTTCTTCACTTTTTCGTTTTCAAGATAATGGATGTTGATGTAGTTGGCGTCAGCGCTTACATATAGGATCGCCGCGGGATCGATCGTCAACTTGAGCCTTTTGTGTTCGTCGTAAAATTTCACCAGAGTTTCTTCCGGTGCCTTGCCGGCTGCCGCAAGATCGTTGGTCTTGTTGGATATTATGCGCAGCATTATCCCGATCAGATAAGGGAAAAGCAGAGTCATGGAGACTATTTCAAAACATTTGCGCAGTGCCGTGAAATATGGCATTCCTCCGTTCTTATGGTAGAACAGGGAAGTGTACAAGGCACAGAAGAAGGAGCATACCAGCATCTCGCCCAGACACCAGACCAGGTAGTGCCACCATCTGAAAGGAATGTATTTGTAGAGAGCGCTGAATATCAGTCTGGTCAGTGCATAGACTCCGATCAATATGCAGGCCTGCATCAACAGATGGAAAGGCCAAGCCTTCCCGCCTATTCCGTCGAACATCCGGTCGAAGCCGAAGGGTTGGTAGATGAAGACGAAGGAGAAGAAGAACAGGGGCATAAGCACCGCGTACTTGACTTGATTGCCATAGCCTTTTGAAACACGAAGAGGAGAATTCATTTTGTAAATCTTGTCCCAGTTTATTATAATCTATCCCATATTCTCCCGGGATAAAATTTATTTTTCCTGATTTTAGTCCCAAATTTACAATATTTTTCCCGCCAAACAAGGTTTTGGTAACTTTTTTATGTCCTTGTATCACACTTTCTTCGTCACATCGTGCGTATCATCTATTTTTGTGTCAGAAAATGCAAGAATAATGTTTGTGCTATGAACAGTTATGAGTATTCAGTAGCTCCTGAAAACATTGACTTCCAGGGGCGTGCGACAATTCCATCTATGTGTGAGAATATAATCAACGCCATCGGCAGGAATATCCGTGTCGAAGGTTGCGGTGTGGACGTAATGAATAAGGCAAAGAGATCCTGGGTCCTTCTCCGTTCCGCTTTCGAGATTGATGATCGTCCAAGACTATACGACTTGTTCAATGTTTTCGTATGGCCTGTAGAAGGAAGAGGGAGCCTTACATATAACAGATGTGTGAAACTGACAAATCAGGATGGCGAGGAAATCGGTCGGGGTACCACGGAATGGTGCGTCATCGACACTGAGACCCGCAAACCGGTATTTCCGGAGCTTGGCCTGAAAATCTCGGATATTCCAGTACCTTGCAAGATGCCCAGACGCTTCAAGGACTTTGTGCCTGAGAGGACTAAGACCGCGGAGGTGGGCTACAGTCAGTGCGACTTCAACGGCCACCTCAACAACGGCCATTACATTGAGATGCTTTATAATCTTCTGCCAAAAGATCTTATCTCCAGCGGGCTTTCGACCAGGATCGACATCAATTTCCGCCACGAGGTCCAGGAGGGGGAAAAGGTGACTTTCGGAGTCAGAAAGGCTGCCGGTGAAGACTACCTGTTCGTGGCCCGCTCAGGAGATGAGACCCTTTGCCACGCCTCAGTCCAGATGGCATAGCTTCCGGTTGGCTCCGGTTTATCGGACTGAAGTCAGTGAGGTCCTCCTTTTCAATTGATCTTTTTTGTTGCATTTCCTGCCGAGTTACGTTATTATTGTATAAAGACGTAAAACAATGAAACATCTGATCTTAACTTTGGTCGCTTTTATGGCGGCTGTCGCCAGTCTGAGCGCTGGTTCAAAAACCTATATCAAGCAACACTACAAGTGTGATGATTTCAGGGGAATATCGGCTTCCGGAATCGTGGAGGTGAAACTGAAAAACTCACATTCCTTCAGCGTGGACGTGACCTGCCCGGAACTGCTTAAGGACTATATCTCTGTCAAAGTCTCCAAAGGGAGGCTTTACATCGGTACAGAGAGGATCCCAGCCAAGCTTAACCGGGAGATAAGCAACAAAAAGATCATAGCTGAAGTCTCTATGCCAGCAATTACCTACATTGGTCTGTCAGGAGCCTCAAGCCTCTCTTCAGATGATATATTCAATCTGGAAAATCAGGAATTGAATATTGATGTTTCCGGAGCGGCCCGTATCGGCTGCCTTCGGATTCGTGGAGGCAGTCTTGATGCGGAGGTCAGCGGAGCGGCACAGTGTTCGATTGCCGGCGACCTGAGGACAGCATCCGTCGAGGCTTCCGGAGCCCCCCGGTTCACACTCACCGGAAAGGTGGATAAACTGGAGATTGAAGCCTCCGGCGCATCCAAAATCAATGCCTTTGAAGCTGACTGCGAGGTTGTTGATGTGGAGCTTTCCGGCGCATCTCACACTTCCGTGAGTGCTTCGAAATCTATTACTCTGGAACTTTCGGGCGCCTCGTCTGTCAGATATTCCGGTCCTTCAGACCTGAGTGTCCGTACTGAATCCATCTTCAGATCTTCCTCTGTTACCCGTGTGAAATAGCCGGACACCCGTGAAAAACAGCCGGATATCCGCGTAAAATCTTTTGACAATCCACGGACCCTTCCGCCATCGGAAAGGTCCGGGGATTTGTTGTGAAAAAAAGGAGGTTTTTGTATTTTTGCAGTCTATGACTAGACTTGTGATTTTCGATCTTGACGGGACGCTGCTGAATTCGGTGGAGGATCTTGCAAATGCGACGAACTATGCTCTGGAAAGATGCGGTTTCCCGACTCACGGTGTAGAAGAGTACTATGACTTCGCGGGACGAGGGATATACAACTTGTTCCGGGCGTCCTTGCCGAAAGAGATTCCCGGTCAGAACATCGATGAAATGGTGGAAAGTATGGCAGGGTATTTCCTGCCATACTACGATGAGCACAAATGTGACTGCACGAAGCCGTACGATGGTATTCGGGAACTTCTTTCCAATCTGAGCCGCAAGGGAGTGCAGTTTGCCGTGGCTTCGAACAAATATCAGGATGGGGTTGAAAAGATTGTCGCGCATTTCTTCCCGGACGTGAGGTTTATGATGTTGCTGGGACAGCGTGAAGGGTATCCCATCAAGCCTGATCCGGAAATTGTCAGCCAGATAATGAGCGCGGATCCGACTCTGTCCAAGGAAGAAGTTGTCTATGTGGGGGATTCGAATGTGGATATGCAGACGGGTATAAACGCCGGTCTCCGCACCATAGGCGTCCTGTGGGGATTCCGCTCAAGGGAGGAGCTTGAGGCATATCGTCCATCCGCGCTGGTCAGTACCGCTGAGGAACTGGAAGAAGCTATCCTGTCCGGGAAATAAATGGGTAAAAACACGAAATATAAAAATAGCCAATACGCAGTTAAAATGAACAGATTGTTTCTAAGTATGTTTGCGGTCGCGGGATTGCTGTTCGCTACACAGATTCTGGCTCAAACGCCGAAAAAACCACTGGATCACGATGTCTATGACGGATGGCAGAGCGTTTCGGCCATCAGCCTCAGCGACGATGGCGACATCGCAGCATGGTGCGTCAACCCGCAGGAAGGAGACGGGACACTGTACGTAAGGAAGAGGAGCCAGGCTGTCGGAATCACCATACCTCGCGGCTATCAGGCAACCCTCGACCCGGCGGGGAAGTGGCTTGTCTGCAAGATCAAGCCGCAGTTCGAGAAGACCCGCAGCGAGAAAATTGCCAAGAAGAAAGATGACGACCGTACAAAGGACACCCTCGCGGTGGTCAATCTTGCGGATATGACAGTCGCCAAGTACGGCTCGGTGGAATCCTTTGCAACCGGCTCCGAAGCGATCCGGTATGTAGCTTACAAGAACGCCGTGAAGAAAGACCAGATGCTCATCATCCTGGACCCCGTGAGCGGCAGGCAGGATTCCATAGCCAATGTCTCCCAGTTCATTGTCAGCCCTATGGGAGACCTGGTCGCCTACACAACTAAAAAAGAAGATAAGAAAGCTGCTGAGCCGAAGAAGACGGAATCCGATTCGACTAAGGCGGACAGTGGAGTGAAGCCTGAGGAGAAGAAAGCAGCCGCGATGGTGGTCGCAAGTTACATCGGGGGCAGGATCTGCAAGGACACCCTTGCGAGCAACGCCAATGAATATTCGAAAATGGTCTTCAGCGACGACCAAAGGATGATGGCCTTCCTGGCGACTGTCGACTCCAACAAGACGGGAAGCAAGAGCCAGGCTCTCTGGCTTATGAAGAACGGTGTCGCTAAAGAGCTTATCAAGCAAGGCACCGCCTATGTCTATGGAATGACCCTCACTGAGAATTCTGTCCTCTACTTCACGCCGGACGGCCGCCGCATTATGACCGGAATAGCGAGGCCAAGACCTCCCAAGGACACGACAATCGTAGATTTCGAAACTGCCAGGGTAGATATCTGGAATTGGGACGCGCCGTACACACCTCCCCAGCAGAAGAAGCGCCTGGACCAGATCGTCAAGCAGACATTCACATCTGCAGTAGATCCTGAAACCGGAATCCTCACACCGCTTACCACCGACAGATTCGAGAGCGTCAGCCTTCTGGACGGGGGAAAGTCTGACTGGGCCCTTGTGAGAAACACCGCCAAGTACATCAGAGCCTCCGTATGGGAAGACAACAGTTACTCCGATGTCTCCCTCGTCAGTCTCAAGGACGGCAGCCGCAGAATAGTAAGGGACAGTCTCAACGGTTCCGCACAGGCATCGCCTCAAGGCCGTTACCTCTACTGGTTCGACAATGACGACCGCGACTGGCACACCTACGAGATTGCGACCGGGAAAGAATATAACCTCACAGAGAACCTGGGTGTCAATTTTTTCATTGAGGATGACGACCATCCGACCGCCAATCCCGGCTCCTATGGCCGTCCGATGTGGATTCAGGGCGATCAGGCCATCCTCGTAAACGACCGTTACGACATCTGGAAGATCGCCGCGGACGGCAGCTCTGCGGAGTGCCTGACCCAGGGCAAGGGGAGGGAAGCGAAAGACCGCTTCACGGCAGTCAATATGAGGACTGTCCGGCTGACCGACAACCAGCTCCGTTCCGGCGTTAAGAGCGCCTTCGATCCGAAGGGTGGAATCTGGTTCAAAGTCTTCGGAGAAGAGGACTCGAAAAACGGATTCGGCCGTATCAGCCTTCAGAAGGGGAGGAGGATCCCGTCCAGGACTGGCATGACTGTGACAGACGGGACGTACAAGGGGGTGTATTCAAAGGGTGAAGTCAGTTACACGACTGCGGTTCAGGCTGCGAAGAGTGATGTAATCTACTTCCAGAAGGGTGATTTCCGCAATCCTTACGACCTTTATGAGACTGGCGACAACTTCGCGACCGCCGAGAAACTCACTTCCATCAACCCACAGATCTCCGACTACCGTTGGGGAAGGGCTGAGATGCTTAGGTGGAACGCGTACGACGGTACCCCTCTTAAGGGTCTAGTGTTCATTCCGGACGACATCAGACCGGGGGAGAAACTTCCGGTGATGATCTACTTCTACGAGAAGTATTCAGAGTCGCTTTACAACCACTGGAATGTGGCTCCATCCCGCTCGACGGTGAACATCCCTCTGTTTATGTCCCGCGGCTACGTTGTCTTTGTTCCGGACATCGTTTACAAGGATGGTCACCCTGGCGAGAGCTTCTACAACTGCGTTTGTTCAGGGGCTGAAGCGCTTTGCGAGAAGTATTCCTTCGCCGACAAGAGCAGGATGGCCATTCAGGGCCAGTCCTGGGGAGGCTACCAGACTGCTTGGCTTGTCACAAGAACGGATATGTTCGCCGCCGCCGGAGCAGGCGCTCCTGTCTCGAATATGACTTCCGCCTATGGCGGGATCCGTTGGGAATCAGGCATGACGAGAGCGGGCCAGTACGAGCATGGCCAGTCCCGCATAGGCAAGTCCCTTTGGGATGAAGGCGCTCTGGACCTCTATATCGAGAACTCTCCGATCTTCCACGCCGACAAAGTCAAGACCCCGCTTCTTATTATGCACAATGATGCCGACGGAGCGGTTCCGTGGTACCAGGGAATTGAATATTTCTCCAATCTTCGCCGTCTTGGAAAGCCTTGCTGGCTTCTTCAGTACAACGACGAGGCCCACAACCTGCTTGAACGTCGCAATTGCAAGGACCTGAGCAAGCGCCTTACCCAGTTCTTCGACCATTATCTCAAGGGCGAGCCGATGCCGGCCTGGATGAAGACCGGTGTGCCGACCGATTTGAAGGAGGAATACTTCGGCTTTGAGTACGCTGAGTAATGCTTTAGATAATTGATAAAATATATTATATTTCAATAGTTCGTTAAAAATTTAATATTTCTATAATTTTCAAATACTTACAACAA
>CAYFVE010000072.1:0-11995 GCA_964346605.1 uncultured Muribaculaceae bacterium
CTTATAGGGCGATATATTCAAACATTCTCTTCGCGCAGAAGAAAGCTTTCCCGAATATGGGAAACGAAACCCAGGTCGTGTCGATTCTTCCGCTCGCCCATATGTACGGAATGATGTTAGAGTTCATCTATGAGATGAGCATCGGAGCCCACGTGCACTTCCTCACCCGGGTTCCAAGCCCGAAGATCATCTCACAGGCGTTCGCTGAGATCAAGCCGGACTTCATCATCTCAGTTCCGCTGGTCATCGAGAAGATCTACAAGCAGAAACTCAAGCCGGTAATCGACCGTCACAAACTCTTCTTCAAGCTTCCAATAATAGACAAGGTTATCGAGAAGAAGATTCACGATGAACTCTCAGCCTCATTCGGCGGCCGCTTTGACGAAGTGGTCATCGGCGGAGCCGCATTCAATCCGGAGGTTGAGGAATTCTTCCACAAGATTGGATTCGCCTACACTGTCGGCTACGGTATGACCGAATGCGCGCCGATCATCGCCTACGCACACTGGAACAAGACCAAGATGTATTCCTGCGGTCAAGCCGCTCCTAATATGGAGATCCGCATCGCTTCCGAAGACCCGAGGAATATTCCAGGAGAGGTTCAGGTCCGGGGTGCGAATGTCTTTCTCGGATATTTCAAGAATGAAGAGGCGACAGCCCAGTCGTTCACAGAAGACGGATGGATGAGGACCGGAGACATGGGTGTTCTGGATGAGGATGGATTCCTCTTCCTCAAGGGCCGTTCCAAGTGTATGATTCTGGGCCCTTCAGGTCAGAACATCTATCCGGAAGAGATTGAGGCGGTTATCAACAATATGACTTATGTCGTCGATTCCCTGGCCGTTGAAGAAAACGGTGGGATCACCGCTCTGATCTATCCCGACTTCCATCAGGGAGAACTTGACGGAATCAGCAAGGAGGAACTGATAGAAAGGATGATCAACGCTGTTCCGGAGATCAACAAGTCACTGCCTAACTACGAGCGGATAGCGAAAGTGGAAGTGATGCCGGAGGACTTCGAGAGAACTCCTAAAAGGTCGATCAAACGCTATCTGTACCAGAGAGGAACGAAGAAATAACGTGTTTTTTCAAAAAAAACAATTGTTTTGAAGCGAACTTGCAGAAAGTTCGCTTTTTTTATTCTATTTTTGCGGCGAAAAAAAGTTCAACTAAACAATTTATTATGCGTGCAAATGAAGAAACTGGTTGTTTTTGCGGGTTTGATCCTGCTCTGCACCCTTGCCCAGGCGCAAGGTGGCAGTAATTCCAGCACCAGCGCTGGGATTACCATCATTCCAAGGATTGATTTCAATCCTGACTTTTATCCGAATGATGGAAGCAATGAGGTAACTCTTGGCAATTCTTCACTTTATTCCCTGTTTGAAGGGAACATCACGGAAAACCTTTCATTCAGCGTCTGCAACCATTGGCTCAGCGCTGATACCAAGGCCCTTTACCAAAACACCTGGCATTCGGACGATCTGAACTGGTGCGACTGGGCGAATCTGACTTATTCCTTCGGAAACTTCTATCTCACAGGCGGAAAGGATATGATCACCATGGGCGGTTTCGAGTACGATCAGTATGACTTCGACGTCCACACCTTCCTCTGCTCTTCTATATGGAACAATTTCTCCTGCTACCAGTGGGGCGGCAAATTCGGTTTCACCAACGAGGACGAAACCCAGGGCGTCGCGCTTCAGGTTATGAGCTCCCCTTACAGCATCCGGCCTTTTGAGAACGGCCTTTTGACATATTCCCTTCAGTACAGAGGTGGTTTCGGTCCCCTGAGCCTTCTCTACAGCTCAAGCCTCATAGGCAAGGCAAAGAATGAGTACGAATGGCTGGTCACTCTCGGCAACGAACTGGAATTGGGCGACTTCATACTCGGCGTGGACGTTTCCAACAGGGCCGGCGATGAATATTCCATACTTCGCAAAGGTGTCTGCGCCTACGGTACCGCCATATACAGTCCAAACGAAAAATTCGAGTTTCTCGCTCGCGGCGGAATGGACAAATCAACTGACGACATACAGATACTGGAGGAACTCGGACTGCCTCAGATTTCCGAGAAAGCCACAAGCTACACCTTCGGCGGCGCGGCCCACTGGTTTCCTCTAAAGGACAGCAAAGACCTTCGCATCCACGCGGCGGCTGGCTACAACACGGGCTACGAGAGCCTTTCTCTGCTCATCGGTGCCATTTACAATTTCAACTTCAAGGTTTTCTAGGAATTGGAAAAAATCATCAGCATTGAGCACGTCTCAAAGTCATATGTCGGCAACGTTGTCCTCGACGACATCAATCTATATGTCAACAAAGGTGAGTTCCTGACTCTTCTCGGACCTTCAGGATGTGGCAAGACAACTCTTCTGAGGCTCATAGCCGGCTTTCTTCAGCCTGACGAAGGAAAGATAATGATGGAGTGGGACAGGAAGGGCGGCAAGTCCGTGTACCAGGACGTGGCCGGCATCCCGCCTCATCAGAGACCCTTGAACACCGTTTTCCAGCGTTACGCGCTCTTCCCTCACCTGGATGTCTATGACAACATCGCCTTCGGCCTCAAACTCAAGGATGTACCGAAGGACGAGATTGACAAGAGAGTCCGCAAGGTTCTAAAGCTCGTGAGCATGAATGACTACGAGGACCGCGATGTGGAATCGCTCTCAGGCGGACAGCAGCAGCGCGTGGCTATCGCGCGTGCCATCGTCAACCAGCCTAAGGTCCTCCTCCTCGACGAACCGCTTGCCGCCCTCGACCTCAAGATGAGGCAGGATATGCAGATCGAACTCAAGGAGATGCACCAGAAGCTTGGCATTACTTTCATCTACGTCACACACGACCAAGAAGAGGCGCTGACACTTTCTGACACTATCGTAGTGATGAATGAGGGAAAGATACAGCAGATCGGAAAACCAATCGACATCTACAACGAGCCAGTCAACTCTTTCGTAGCCGACTTCATCGGCGAAAGCAATATTCTCAACGGAACTATGGTCGAGGACCGCAAGGTGTCCTTCATCGGCCACGAATTCGACTGTGTCGACGAAGGATTCGGAGAAGACGTCCCCGTGGACGTAGTGATCCGTCCCGAGGACATCTACATTATGGGACAGACCAAGGGCGCTCAGTTCGAGGGAACTGTCAAGTCCTGTACCTTCAAGGGTGTCCACTACGAAATGTTCGTGGACACGGACTCCGGCAACGAGCTCCAGATACACGACTACAACGCTTTCGAGGTAGGTTCTACCGTAGGAATGCTGATCCGGCCTGAGGACATCCAGGTTATGAAGAAGGAGCGCACTGAAAACGTGCTCGACTGCACCGTCGTGGATGAGACCCACATCACTCTTCTGGGCGAGGCATTCGAATGCCGCCCGATTGAAAATGCGGTTCCTGGAGCGGCGGCGAAGGCACACGTCAAGTTCGGGAAGATTGAAATGATGGACCACTCCGAAGAAGGAATCACCGGCGGAGAAGTATGGTTCATCCTCTACAAGGGCAACCACTACCATCTTACCGTAAAGACAGACAGCGGAGAGCGCGTCTATGTCGACACCAACGACATCTGGGACAAGGGCGACCTTGTCGGAATAAAGATTCATCCGAATGACATTACTGTAGAGACGTGCGATGAACAAGAGAAGTAACTGGGCGGTCCCCTATTTCATCTTTCTGGTGCTCTTCGTGCTCCTGCCTCTGCTCCTGATCGTTATCTATGCGTTCCAGGGATCGGCAGGAGGGTTCACTTTCGAGAACATCATACGGTTCTTCACAGACAGCGATGCCCTGAGCACTTTCGCAGTGTCCATAGAAGTGGCGATTGAGAACACCCTGATCTGCCTTCTGCTGGGCTACCCGGCCGCATATATTCTTGCGGACAGGAAACTCAACAAGTCCGCGGTAACGGTCATCCTGTTCATCCTTCCGATGTGGGTCAACGCTCTGATGAGAACACTTGCGACAGCCGAGCTATTCAACGTCATGGGATTCACCCTCGGCAAGAATACCCTCCTCTTCGGTATGGTCTATGACTATCTGCCGTTTATGATATATCCTATCTACAACGTGCTTCTGAAGATGGACAAATCCTATGCTGAAGCCGCGTCAGACCTTGGCGCGACCCCTGCCCAGGTGTTCAGGAAGGTGACCGTTCCTCTCTCCATGCCAGGCATCTCCAGCGGCATCCTGATGGTCTTCATGCCGACAGTGAGCACCTTTGCGATTTCGGAGTTCCTGACCAACAACAAGATCAAACTTTTCGGTACCATCATCCAGGAGAACATCAACTCCTCAATGTGGAACTACGGCGCTGCGCTTTCACTAATTATGCTCCTTATCATCGGACTCACCACTTTGCTTCTGGGCGGTGACAAGGAGGAAGTACAGGGAGGGACCATCTGATGAAGAAGATTCTAGCTCAGACCTACATCTGGATTCTGTTGTTCTTGCTTTATGCTCCGATTGTCTTCATCGGGATATTCTCATTCACCGAGGCAAGGACCCTGGGCAACTGGACCGGCTTCTTCCTGGATCTCTATGGAAATCTTTTCACAGGGGGCGTCAATGGAGGTGCCAGTCTGATTTCAGCTGTCAGGAACACACTGATAATCGCCCTTGTCGCAGCCACGGTGTCTATGCTGATAGGCACAGTCTCCGCCATAGGAATATTCAACCTCAGAGGTAAGAAGAGACAGACCATCCGCTTCCTCAACAACATCCCGATGATCAATCCGGATGTCATCACCGGTGTTTCGCTGTTCCTGCTTTTCGTATTCCTTCACTTTTCTCAGGGTTATCTCACTGTGATCCTGGCACACGTCACATTCTGCACTCCATACGTCGTGCTCAGCGTACTGCCGAAACTCAGCCAGCTCAACCCTAACATCTACGAAGCTGCGCTTGACCTGGGTGCGACTCCGGGACAGGCTCTCAGGAAAGTCCTCATCCCCCAGCTGCGTCCAGGAATGGTATCCGGATTCATCCTTGCGTTCACGATGTCGCTGGATGACTTCGCGGTGACATTCTTCACCCGCGGCACAATAGGTCTGGAGACACTCTCGACCTACATCTACGCCGATGCACGAAAGGGAGGGCTCACTCCGGAACTCAGGCCTCTTATGACGCTGATTTTTGCGATTATACTCATTCTGCTCATTGTGATCAATGTCAGGCAGAACCATTCGAAATCTCAACAAACCAATATCTAAGAAATGAAGAAATTCCTCACCATTCTGGCTGCGGCTCTGACTTTGGCCGCTTGTTCTTCTGACAGGGAACAAATCCTCAAGGTTTACAACTGGGGCGACTATATCGACGAAGCTTTGCTTCCTGAATTCGAGCAGTGGTACCAGGAGCAGACCGGCGAATCAGTGAAGATCGTCTATCAGACATTCGACATAAACGAAACGATGCTTTCAAAGATCGAGAAAGGGCAAGAGGACTACGACGTGGTCTGTCCTTCCGACTACATCATTGAAAGGATGCTGAGGAATGACCTTCTCTTGCCAATCAATATGGATTTCGGCGAGACCCCGAACTATATCGAAGGAAGTCTTTCTCCATTCATCACCGAAAGCATCAAGGAACTCAAGACCGGGGACAAGGATGCCGCCAAATATGCCGTAGGCTATATGTGGGGTACAACCGGCTTCCTTTATAATTCCGGCAAGGTGGATGCCGAGGACGTGAAGACCTGGGATGTCCTGCGTAACAGCAAATACGAAGGAAAGATCTTTATGAAGGATGCTGCACGTGACATCTACAGCCAATTCATCCTTTTCCTGAAAAAAGATGACATCGCTTCGGGAAAGGTTACAAAGGAAGAACTTGTCTCCGTGCCTTCACAGGAGAACGTCGATCTGGTGGAGAAGTATCTCGCACAGACAAAGAAGCAGATTGCAGGCTACGAGGCGGACTTCGGAAAGGAGCAGATGACCCAGGAGCGCGGTTTGATCAGCCTCAACTGGAGCGGCGACGCCTGCTGGGCGATTGACGAGGCAAGGGAAGTCGGAGTCGAGCTTGACTACATCGTCCCGGACGAGGGAGCGACCTACTGGTTCGACGGCTGGGTCATCCCAAAATACGCCAAGAACACCAAAGCGGCGGCATATTTCATCAACTTTATGTGCAAGCCGGAAAACGCGATCCGGAATTCGGATGTCATCGGCTACGTAAGCGCCTGCGGAACCCCTGAAATCCTTGATTATTTCACCGACGACTCCTATGAGCCGCTGGACCTCACCTATTTCTTCGGAGCGGATGCGGATTCTGTACGCGTCAACCCGGTGATGTACCCGGACAAGAGCGTAATCGACCGCTGCGTGCTTGAGCACGACTGGGGAGAGAATTCGCAGATGCTGATCTCGATGTGGTCACGCGTCAAGGGAAACAATGCTGATGTTTCGACATACCTCATCATCGGTGCGGTTCTTGTAGCGCTGATTGTCGCTGTCGTCCTTTCACGTAAAGGTAAAGGCCACAAACGCAACAGGACAAACAAGAACAAAAGATAGATGAGCGTAAAAGTACACGAAAACAACAAAGTGACAGACAGGCTTACGGTCAAGTGCTACGAAGTCGATGGCACGAAGCGGCTTAAGCCTGTCGCTTTTATGGATATGGCTCAGGAAATGGCCTACGAAGCCGCCGGAGCAATGCATTTCGGCTACGATGACCTGATAGACAAGAAGATGGCCTGGGTTCTGTCCAGATTCCACTTCCAATTCCTCGACGCTCCCCACTGGAGGGATGAGTTGGACATCCAGACCTGGCATCGCGGCGCTGCGGGACCGTTTTTCATCAGGGATTTCAAAGTATTCGACTCAAACGGAAAACTCAGGATAGCCGGCACGAGTTCCTGGGTCGTGATGGATGTGGAATCCAGGAGAATGGTACGCCCGGACGAGGTTCTCCCCTCCGACAACACGATCTGCGACGATGTTGCGATCGACACTCCTGCCTCAAAGGTGATGATGCCTCGCGGAGTCGAGCCGGAGCTGGTTGGCACGCACAAGGTGGGATATTCGGACATAGACCTGCTGGGGCACACGAACAATGCACGCTATGTGTCCTGGGCGATGGACTGCATTGACTCCCCTGAGATTGATTCACCTTCAGACCTCGAAGCAGGGGCGGTTTCAGACATTGAGATCACCTTCCACCACGAAGCCCGCCTGGGCGACGAAATCTCACTCTACCGGGTTGTCTCCGAAGACGGTGCTGTGACAGTTGAAGGACGCGCCGAAGGCTCGCAGATTTTCTGCGCTCGATTCCGCTGAAGGAACCAGGACGGTATTCAATCCTGAGAAAGGGAGAGGTCTCCCTCGCGGATCCATCCGAGACGGCGCTCCAGAGCGCCAAGCAGCAAGCAGATGACGGCCGGAAGTATGACACATACGCTGGCGAGGCCGATCCAATCGACAGTTGAAGGGATGCAGGCAGCGGCGCCATTTGCAATTGCGGCGGCGGAAGGCTCCACCCATCCGGTCCAGACTCCGATCGGGCCGCAAAGGCCGCAGGTTCCCATTCCTGAATTGATTGCAGCCCCGTTCATTTCAAGACGGAAGATGCAGGTCGCTACCGGGCCTGTGATCATGCTCGTAAGAATCGGGGCTATCCAGATCTTGGGATTTCTGATTATGTTACCCATTTGGAGCATACTCGTTCCAAGGCCCTGGCTGACGATTCCGCCCCATCGGTTCTCCCTGAAACTCATTACAGCGAATCCTACCATCTGAGCGCAACAACCAGCGACAGCGGCGCCTCCGGCCAGTCCGGTCAAAGACAGGGCAGCGCAGATTGCGGCGGAAGACAGCGGCAACGTCAGGACAATACCCACTACAGCGGAAACTATCACTCCCATAAGGAGAGGCTGTTGCTCTGTCGCCCAGATGATAAGCCTGCCTATCCAGGTGGCAGCGTTTCCTATGGGAGCGGCTATCATCCAGGCCACCAGCGTTCCTGAAAGAATCGTCACGACAGGGGTCACAAGAATATCAATCTTTGTCTCCTTGCTGACCATCTTGCCGAGTTCAGCGGCGATGATCGCTACGAAATAAACAGCCAGCGGTCCGCCTGCTCCACCCAGGGCGTTGGTCGCATAGCCCACAGGAGCCAGAGAGAAAAGGACCATGCCAGGAGATTTCAGCGCGACTCCGATGGCCACAGCCATAGCTGGACCCACCATCGCGGATGCAAGTCCTCCGACAGTGAAAGCCTTTCCACCAATCTCGACAATCGCCGCGGTCAGGAAACCGATATGGAACTGGGTTCCCAGGGTATTCAGGATTGTACCGACAAGAAGGGTACAGAATAGTCCCTGCGCCATTGCAGACATCGAATCGATGCCATATCTTTTGAGAGAGAAGACAATGTCCTTTCTCTTCAGGAAATCCGCGAATCTGCTCATTTGTTGGACTGGAGTTAGATTCCAGCAGCCTCAAAATTAGCCATTATTAACCGAAAAATAACATTATCCGAAAAGTTTGTAACTTAGCGGCTCGAATTATATCCGGAAACAATGACTGAAAAGACTATCAATAAAGCGGGAAAAATCAGGAATTACCTGATCGTGGCAGGATGTGCCCTCCTGATCGGGGTGAATATTCTCACATTCATCACCTTTCCAAGGCTTATGGCCCCGGTGGCCATCATAATCTCAAACGTGGTCACGATGCTTATAACCGCCGTTGCGTTCAGACCTGTGAGCAGGCTGATCGAATCGCAGGCGGAAGCCAGGCAGGCGGAACTGCTTGAAAGGGTTCTGAAAGAAAAGGAACTTGAGGAGAAGGTCGTTATGCTAGAGGCTGAAAACGAGGAACTCGTCTCTAAACTGGACACTCGAGACCAGACCGCCGCACAGCCGGTCGCAATCAACTACACATTCAAACTCGAACAACTGGAGTTTGCGAAGAAAGGCTATGTCGTCAAGGAAATCGATCTGAACAGGCTGGATTCCGAAAAATACACCGTTCCTTCCAACCGTTGGGAGAACATCAAGGCTCTGGTCGGCGATCCCGGAGAAAAGAAGATACAGTATATCCATAAATTCTATTACAAGGTAAGCATCGGACTCGACTTCGCGAAGATCAAGTACCGCATTGAAGACGGCAATGTCATCTTACAAGGAGTCAAGTTTGCCAAGTTGCACGACATCAGCAGTGAACTGGTCCCTGACAAGGGTGACATCGAGCGCTGCGAGATCCTTTCGGTCAGCGGCGGCAAGGCCGGGATCATAAATGACAAATCGTTCGCAGACCTGAAGAAGACCTTCAGCGATGAGCAGGAGCAGACAGTAAAGGACAACCTTGAAATGGAGATGATAAACCTTTGCCAGATGTACACAGAGGTATTCAGGGAGAGTATGCGCAAGCGATACCCGTCGGTTCTTTTCGTAGAAAGCATTGACGACAGTGACCGGACCTGGTACACGCTGAACGGGACACAGGACAGGCAGGTCGCGGAAATCGCATCAAGCATGCTGATGCTCACAAGCGTCATCGGACAGACCAAGAGCATAGAAGAACAGACTCTCAACCAGATATCAATGTAACCCAGTTATGAATATTCTTAAACCGCTTTCAGCAGCTCTGCTGCTTGTTGCCGCGATATCTTGCGGCGTCAGGGATGAAAACAAGCTTCAGACCGGGGACCTTATCTTCGTCGGGCTTCCATACGGCTATTCTCTGGAAGGAGATTCGATGAGCGAAGCGATCACCGCCGCAACTGGAGGAGATACCCTGAATATGATTCACGTAGCCATAGCGGAGGTCAAGGGAGACAGCGTCTGGATCATTGACGCCACGGTCAAACACGGCGTTGACCGTTATCCTCTGGATATCTTCCTGAGTGACTTCACTTTAAGGGACGGGACCTACCCTGCTTTCATCGTAAAGAGGCTTAAAGACAATTCAAAAGTTCAGGAATATGTCGCCAATACCAGGAAATTCATCGGCGAATCCTATGACCTGCACTTCTTGCCGGACAATGGTTCGCTCTACTGCAGCGAACTTGTCCGGGACAGTTACGTCAGCGGAGGTTCTTACGTCTTCGATGCCGAGCCTATGAACTTCAAAGGACCGGACGGCGAGTTTCCTGTTTACTGGCAGCAGCTTTTCGAAAAGATCGGCTCCCCCATCCCTCAGGATATCCTTGGAACCAACCCGCAGTCAATGTCCAAGAGTTCAGCCCTTGTCACCGTTGACATCGACATCACAAAATAAACACCCCCCGCATCTCATTTTTTACTGATATGCGTCCGCTTAAAAAGGTGGAGTTCCCGGTATAATTACACAAGTGCTTGATTATCAAGTGGTGAACTGTCACCTGTTAAGTGTCAAGGAAATATGGAAACAGTGCCCTCTGAAATCAGATATGTGTTTTTCGGAATTCGTTATTATTCAAGGATATAAGAGTCACGCCCCTATGACTCCGTTCTGAAAATCATCGTGGAACGATGCAAATCACGGGAAGTATTCGGAAAAATGACTAAATTTGAAGTGTATTGAAACGAATATCATAACGAAAATATGACCCCAACCGCAATCCTGCTTCTGCACTGCCAGGACAAACTAGGCATCATCTCTGAAATCACTAAATTCATCACTGACAATCAAGGAAACATCGTGTATCTCGATCAATATGTTGACCACGAGGACGGGATGTTCTTTATGCGCATCGAATGGGAACTTGAAGGTTTTCTGGTACCGCGTGACAGGATCAAGGAGTACATCGAGACTTTATATTCATTGCGCTTCGGAATAACATTCAGCCTGTACTTCAACGATGAAATCCCAAGGATGGCCATTTTCGTCAGCAAGATGAGCCACTGCCTTTATGATCTTCTGGCGCGCTACAAGGCCGGAGAGTGGAATGTCGAGATCCCCTGCATCATTTCCAACCACGAGGATCTGCGCTACGTCGCCGACCAGTTCGACATCCCCTACTACGTCTGGCCAATAAATAAGGACCACTCCAACAAGGCGGAAGTCGAGAAAGCCGAAATGGAACTTATACGCGAAAAAAATATCCTTCATTGTCTTGGCGAGATATATGCAGGTCATCAGCGATGAGATGATCGCCCGCTACCCGCACCACATAATCAATATCCATCATTCCTTCCTCCCCGCATTCATCGGAGCCAAGCCTTATCACCAGGCCTGGGAGCGCGGAGTCAAGATCATCGGAGCGACAAGCCACTACATCACGTCGGAACTTGACGCCGGTCCGATCATCGAGCAGGATGTTGTCAGAATCACCCACAAGGACACCCCTGACAGCCTGGTCCTGAAAGGCAGGGACCTCGAAAAGATCGTCCTGTCCAGAGCGGTGACAAAGCATATTGAAAGGAAGATTCTCACCTACCACAACAAGACGATTATCTTTGGCTGATGACAGAAAAATATATAAATTTGCATATTGCAAAAGACAATATCATTTATTTGTATTAAATATGATTTACACCAAAGAAGTGCAGCAGATGTGCTGCGTTGCAAAAGGCGCCAACCACGCCAATGCTCCTATCCCTGAGGAAGGGAAATGGGTGCATGCAAAGGAAATCAAGGACATCTCCGGTCTCACGCACGGCATAGGCTGGTGCGCTCCACAGCAGGGATGCTGCAAACTGACACTCAATGTCAAGGACGGCATCATCGAAGAGGCTCTTGTAGAGACGCTCGGATGCTCCGGGATGACCCACTCCGCGGCGCTGGCTTCTGAGATTCTTCCGGGCAAGACCCTTCTCGAGGCTCTCAACACAGACCTTGTCTGCGACGCCATCAACACCGCTATGCGCGAACTCTTCCTTCAGATTGTCTATGGCCGTACCCAATCCGCCTTCTCCGAGGGAGGCCTCCCTGTCGGCGGTTCACTCGAGGATCTTGGAAAGAACCTTCGCAGCCAGGTTGGCACGATGTACGGTACCAAACTCAAGGGTTCACGCTATCTTGAGATGACAGAGGGCTATTGCACAAGAATGGCTCTTGACGCTGACGAT
>CAYFVE010000073.1:0-1538 GCA_964346605.1 uncultured Muribaculaceae bacterium
TCTACGGCGTTCGCGCCGTGGCGTAACTTTTATAAAATTAACGAACTATTGATTTTTATATAGCCAAAATATTTATCAAAAACAATATCAAAAATGTTTTTTTATAAAGATTTTTTCATCCAAATTTGCACAAACTAAAGCAAGTGGGGCCAACCACCTCAAACTCACGAAAGAATTCATTTTTTTTGATGTCGGAATTGAATCATCATATTTCCGTATGGAAAGAGTGTCTTCGGATCTTCGAACAGAATGTCGATCCGAAGCAATTTTCTGTCTGGTTCAAGACGATCGTTCCGGTTTCCTTGGAGGGATCTATACTCACAGTTGAGGTTCCCACGGATTTTTTCAGGAGTTATCTTGAAGAAGCGTTCCTTCCTATTATAAAGATGACACTGAGAAGAGTCATCGGGCAGGATGCCAAACTTCTCTACAAGGTTCACCCCGTCCGAAAGGAGAAACCTATGGTCTTCACCGCCTCCCACGGGAACGTTCCTGAGAACAAGGCTGTGATGCTCAACACCTTCCAGCCGTCAAGCAACCCCGGACCATTCGTGTTCCCCGGTCTTCAGAAGGTCAAGATCAATCCAAGGCTAAATCCCGCCTACTGCTTCGAGAACCTCGTAAAGGGCGAATGCAACAAGATGGGAGTGAATGCGGGAGTGACCATCTCCGACAAACCGGGCAAGACCCCTTTCAATCCGCTGTTCATTTTCGGCGGTCCTGGCTTGGGCAAGACTCACCTCGCCCAGGCGATAGGCATTGAAATCCACGACACCTATCCGGACCAGATTGTCCTGTACGTCACGGGCAACGAGTTCAAGACCCAGTATATGAACGCCATCCATCAGAACAAACTGGCGGACTTCATGGCTTTCTATATGAGGATAGACGTCCTTATAGTGGATGACATCCAGGAGCTCATCGGACCTTCCTCGCAAAACGCGTTCTTCAACATATTCAATCATCTGCATCAGTCCGGAAAGCAGCTGGTCTTCACATCCGACCGCGCTCCCGTTGACCTTATGAACTTCGAGGAAAGGCTTCTCTCACGCTTCAAGTGGGGACTTTCCGTCGAGCTGTCCAGGCCTGACCACGACACCAGGCTCGCCATGCTCAAGGCAAGATGCGCCCGTGAAGGTGTCAGCATCAGCGAAGACATCCTTGTTCTCCTGGCGAACAAGATCCGCTCGAACTTCAGGGAACTTGAAGGGGCGCTGATTTCGCTTATCGCCAACGCTACCCTGTGCCACGAGGAAGTCACGCGCGAACTGGCCGAGCACGTCACCGGAAAGATCGTCAGTGAAGAACAGAATGAAATCACCATCGACAGGGTACAGGAAGTAGTCTGTGAGTATTTCAACATAACCCGCGAGGTACTTGTCTCGAAGTCCAGGAAGAGGCAGATTGTCCAGGCCAGGCAGATTGCTATGTATATGAGCCGCAATCTCATCGGAGGCTGTTCCCTCGCGACTATTGGTATGGAACTTGGAGGAAAAGACCACGCTACAGTGCTTCACGCTTGCACCACTGTGTCGGAC
>CAYFVE010000073.1:1548-11930 GCA_964346605.1 uncultured Muribaculaceae bacterium
TGTTCAGGCAGTATGTCACCGACATTGAAAAGATGCTTGTGCCTGTAGCCAGATAATACAGGTTGGAATGGATTCAAAGAAAGTACTTGATATCTTCAAGGAGATAACACGCATCCCCAGGGAGTCCGGCCACGAAGAGCCGATGACATTGTATCTCCAGCAATTCGCAAAAGACAGGAATCTTGAATGCAGGACGGATTCCACAGGCAATGTCTGCATTGTCAAGGAAGCTTCCGCCGGCAGGGAGGCTGTGCCTACTCTCGTTCTTCAGGGCCACCAGGATATGGTCTGCGAAAAGCGAAGCGGTGTTCAGCACGACTTTTTAAAGGACCCTGTAGAATACGTCGTCGAAGATGGCTGGATGATCGCGAAGGACACCACTCTCGGAGCGGACGACGGAATAGGAGTCGCCGCGATGCTTGCTCTTCTCGACAGTGATCTTCCTATGGGAAAGACAGAATGCGTGTTCACCATTTCAGAAGAAACCGGAATGGACGGGGCTTTCGCTATGGAACCTGGCTTTTTCACTGGCAGGACCCTGATCAATCTCGATTCAGAGGACGAAGGACAGATGTTCATCGGCTGCGCCGGTGGTCTGGACACCTTCGCCGGATTCAAGTATGAACCGGAAGATTTCAAAACCGGCTACAAGCCGGTGATGCTTGCTATCGGAAACGCCATGGGCGGACACAGCGGAGACGACATCAACAAGGGACGTATCAACACTATTCAGCAGATGGCACGCTTCCTCTACGGAGAAAAAGACCACGGTCTCCAGCTTGTGATGCTCCGGGGAGGAAACAAGCCTAATGCTATCGCCCGCGAATGCGAAGCGATCGTGGCGGTGCCGAACAAGGATGCAACAATCGGTCGTTTTGCGGCCTTCGGTAAAGAAGTGAAAGATGAGTATTTCATCACGGATCCGGACGTGAAGTTCTCCGCAGAGAGCTACCGTTGCACGGAAAAGCCGATTGACAGCAGCGTGGCCGACAGGCTGATCACATCTCTCTTCGCCTGCCCGCACGGAGTTGAGGCTATGAGCCAGGACATCGAAGGTCTTGTCGAGACATCCAGCAACCTTGCCGCCATCAGAATGCGCAGGCAGGGTGAAATCGAGGTCATCACCAGCCAGCGCAGTTCAATTGCGTCGGAAAGGAAGATGATGGCTTCCAAAGTCGAAGCCTGCTTCCTGCTTGCCGGTGCAGAGGTAGAGCACGCATTTGAATATCCCGGCTGGAAGCCGAACCTCCATTCGAATATTCTGGAGACCTGCGTGACATCCTACAGGAAACTCTTCGGGAAGGACCCGGAGGTCAAGGCCATCCACGCCGGACTCGAATGCGGTCTCTTCGGAGAGAAATTCGGAGATCTGGATATGATTTCCTTCGGACCTACCCTAAGAGGCGTCCACGCTCCGGGGGAGAGACTCGAGCTGGCGTCTCTGGACAAGTTCACGAATCATCTTATCGACGTCGTTACAAACTTCAAGTAAGAAACTATGGTCAAGGTCTTACCGTCACTGCTTGCAGCTGACTTCCTGAATCTGGAAAAGGAGATCAGGATGGTAAACGGGCACGCCGACATCCTCCATGTTGACGTGATGGACGGAACTTTCGTGCCGAACATTTCCTTCGGCTTCCCGGTTGTCAACGCCGTCTCCAAGGAACTGTCGATTCCTATGGACGTGCACCTTATGATAGTCAACCCCGACAAATACATCGAGAAGTTTGTCAAAGCAGGGGCAGGGTACATCAGTTTTCATCTTGAGGCGGCGGAAGAGGCCGGAAAGGATGTCGCTGAATATATTGACCTTGCCCACTCCTGCGGTGCAAAGGCTGGAATCGCAATTGATCCGGACGTACCGGTCGAACGGCTTTTTCCTTACATCGGGAAAGCGGATTTCTTCCTGATAATGTCAGTGTTCGCCGGATTCGGCGGCCAGAAGTTCATCTATGAGACACTTGACAGGATTGAAGCCTTGAGGGGAGAGATGGACAGAAGGGGAGTGGAAGGAGACATTGAAGTGGATGGCGGAATCACCACTGAAAACGCCCGTTCCGTCATAGAAGCAGGTGCCACGATGATTGTGTCAGGCAGCGCGATCTTCAGGGCAGAAGATCCGGCAAAAGCCATTTCTATAATTAGAGGATAACTTTAGATAATATAACTTATTTCCTTGAAAGAAAATTCTTTGATTTCGCCTTTCCTTGTTTTTATCAGAAGCCTTCCCAAGTCTGTGACTCCGACAATTTTACCTTCAAAGATCTCGTCCGACAGGCAATTTGCGAAATTGTGCCATTCCCCGAACCTGTACAGCCTTCCGGTGTAGTCGGAGACAAGGTCCGTCCACGCCGAGCCTCTTCCTTCGTCTGACGGTTGCAACGGGGGTGGGAGCCTCCTTACGATATATCCGCAAAGGTCCCTCAGTTCATCTTTCAAGTCATATCCGATGCCAGTGACCTTTTTCATCGAAGTCGGATTCACCAACTGGGGAGGGAAGTCAGTCTGGTTTACATTGAGTCCTATACCGATGACGCTTGAGGAAAGATATTCCCCGTCCAGAATGTTTTCAATCAGCATTCCGCAGATCTTCCGGCTGCGGACATAGATGTCATTCGGCCATTTGATCCTGGAGTCGATGCCTTTGGATCCGATGTAGTCAGAGACGCCCAGAGAGGCAGCCTGCGTCATGAGAAACTGTCTGGAAGCCCTCAAAGGCTCCAGACTGCCTGGACCGTACTTCAGAAGCATTGAAAAAGTCAGATTCTCTCCCGTCCTGGCGTGCCAGGAATTGCCTCTCTGGCCACGGCCGGCCGACTGGTTGACGGCTGCCACCACTGACAAGTTGTCATAGTCCTGAATGTGCCTCAGGACCTCGCTGTTGGTCGAATCGACCTCGTCAAGCCATCGTATTTCAAGTCCGATGTTCATTGGTTCGGAAATTGTCTGTATTTTAGTATATTTGTAGATTGGATTCAGATGCAAAAATAATAAAGTTTATCAATATGATTACACACGATCTGAGAGTAATGGCTGACGCTATGCTCGACAAGAAGGCACAGAATGTCGTAGGAGTTGATCTCAGGACAATCGGAACAGCGATCACCGATCATTTTATGATCTGCAATGCCGATTCCACGACCAACGTCAACGCCATTGCAGACAACATAATTGAGAAGATGCGTGAGGAACTCGGAATGAAGCCGATACGCACCCAGGGGATGGAGAACAACTTCTGGATCATCCTTGACTACGGTTACATCGTGGCACACGTCTTCCTGACGGAATACCGTCAATTCTACAGACTTGAAGACCTTTGGGCGGATGCTCCGCAAAAGGAGTACAAAGACAGACCGAAATCAAAAAGAACAAAGAAAGATGCCGAATAACAATATGCAGAACAAGAAGCCTGTACGAATGAAATTCAATTTTTCATGGCTGTACATAATCCTGATTCTGGGAATAGGCTGGCTCCTGTTCAACAACAGCGGGGCGAATCCTCAGAAAGTGGAATGGGCGGAAGTCCGGGAAATGTTCGAGAAAGGGGACATCAAGGAGATATCTTATGTCCGCAATGACTACAAAGGCAATATTACGATACGTCCGGACAGGCTCGCTAAGTATTCCGACAAGTTTGGAGGCAAAGTGCCGGCAAGCTCTCCTCACTTCATCTTCCTTGTCTCAGACAAGTTCAATGCGGAAGAAGCCTTCGGAGAGTTGAACTCCGCCCTTCCTGAGAACGAGCAGGTGAAAATAGTGATGGAGAACGACACCCGTGTCTGGGCGAACGTTCTGGAATGGATAATCTTCCCGGTACTGCTGATTCTGATGTGGATCTGGATGTTCCGCGGATTCAACAGGTCTATGGGCGGTGGCTCAGGCGCTGCCGGAGGCGGTGGCGGAATATTCAGTGTCGGCAAATCCACCGGCAAGCTTGCGGACAAGGAAAAGGTCAATGTCACTTTCAAGGATGTCGCAGGCCTGTATGGAGCGAAGGATGAGGTTATGGAAATCGTGGATTTCCTCAGGAATCCCAAGAAATACACGGCGCTTGGAGGAAAAATTCCCAAGGGAGCGCTTCTGGTTGGTCCTCCGGGCACAGGAAAGACCCTTCTCGCGAAGGCTGTGGCAGGAGAAGCGGACGTTCCTTTCTTCTCGATTTCCGGCTCTGATTTCGTGGAGATGTTTGTAGGTGTCGGCGCATCCAGGGTCCGCGACCTGTTCCGCCAGGCGAAAGAGAAGGCTCCGTGCATAGTTTTCATAGATGAAATAGATGCAGTCGGCCGCGCAAGGGGCAAGAATGTAGGCTTCTCGTCAAACGACGAGCGCGAGAACACTCTCAACCAGCTCCTTACCGAAATGGATGGCTTCGACACCAACTCAGGTGTCATCATCCTTGCCGCGACCAACCGCGCGGACATCCTTGACAAGGCTCTGATGCGCGCCGGCCGCTTCGACAGACAGATCCACGTCGAGCTCCCGGAACTCAAGGAAAGGGAGGAAATCTTCATCGTCCATATGAAGGACTTGAAGATCGCGAAGGATTTCGATGTCTCCTTCATGGCCAGACACACTCCGGGATTTTCAGGCGCCGACATCGCAAATGTCTGCAATGAGGCGGCTCTGACTGCGGCCCGGAAGAACAAGGAAGAGATTGACAAGCAGGACTTCCTCGATGCAGTCGACAGGATTGTCGGAGGCTTGGAAAGGAAGAGTTCCACAATTATGACTCCTCTCGAAAAGAGGACGACCGCTTACCACGAGGCCGGTCACGCCGTTGTCGGCTGGCTGCTTCCGTACGGTCAGGATGTATTCAAGGTAAGCATCATACCTAGGGGAGACGCCCTCGGACTGACCTGGTATCTACCGGACGAGAGAAAGATGCTTCCAAAGACCTATCTGATCGAGCAGATGTGCTGCCTGATGGGCGGCAGGGTTGCCGAAGAAATCATCAACGGAGAGCCTGCTTCCGGTGCATTGAACGATCTGGAACGCCTTACGAGAATGGCCTACGGAATGGTTCAGTTCTACGGAATGAGCGAGATGGTCGGAAACCTGTCGTACTATGATTCCACAGGGTCAAGGGGATACGATCTGACAAAGCCTTACAGTGACAAGACAGCCGAGATGATGGACCAGGAGGTCAGGAGACTCGTGGACGAAGTCTATCAGAAGACCAGAAAGGTCTTGGAAGACAATAAGGACGGTTTCATCAAGGTCGCTGAAATGCTGCTTGAGAAAGAGGTTATTTTCGCTGAGGACATAGAGAAGGTCTTCGGGCCGAAGGTAAAACCGGTAGAAGACATTGAAGTCTTTGAAAATGAATAACGTAACTGTAAGATCCATTTCAGGCGCAGTCTTCATCGTCGTGATGGTGGCCTGTCTGCTGTTCAATAAGTTTCTGTTCGCGGGACTGATGGTATTCATTATGTCCGTGATGCTGCTGGAGTTCTATCACATCACTATGGGCAACAGTTACACATTCTCAAAGATTCTTGCCATCATGGCGGCGATATTCCTGTTCGGAATTCTTTTCGCCGCCTCGGCATACAGGATTCCGATGAGATTTGTCGCCCTTGCGATGATCCCTGTCTTCATCGTTATGATTAATTCCCTGTATGTCAAGGACAAGGAAGAGTACGGAAAGTTCTCCAACATCTACACCGGCCTGCTCTATATAGCGATTCCGATCGCCTTAGGCAACCTTATAGCATTTGACACCCAGGGCAATTTCAGCGGAAATCTTCTCCTGTGCTTCTTCATCATCATCTGGTGTTCCGACGTGGGTGCGTTCGCTTTCGGGATAACCCTGGGCAAGAGATTCCCGGAAAAGCTTTTCCCGTCCGTTTCGCCAAAGAAGACGTGGGTAGGCTTCATCGGAGGATCCATCAGTTCTGTCATTGCCGCCTTTGTGCTTTTCGAGGCCGGAATACTGAAATTCCCTTTGATGCACTGTCTGATTCTTGCGATGATAATGTCCATTGCCGGAGTCTATGGAGATTTGTTTGAATCCCAATGGAAGAGAGTCTATGGAGTCAAGGACTCCGGCAACATCATCCCGGGCCACGGCGGACTTCTGGACAGGTTTGACAGCACATTGATGGCTATGCCTTTCGGAGCGATCTATCTGGCGATTTTTGATCTTTTGTAAAAATAAAGAGTATTAAGAAGATAAGAATAGACAAGGATTCACGGGGGACTATCGGCTTTTCATGGGCGGTGGATGCGGCCCTGATTATCCTTATCTGCATATTCGTCAACACGTGGTGGTTGAAGGTTCCGCTTCTGGTTTTCCTTCTCTCCTTCGCATTCTTCGTGTTCTGGTTCCACAGGGTGCCTGACAGGGCGACTCCCGAAGGGGACGACAGAACCGTGACATCTGTCGCTGACGGAAAGGTCGTGATCGTAGAAAGGGCCTATGAGGGCGAGTACTTCAAGGATGACAGGATCCAAGTCTCAATATATATGGATTTCTGGGACGTGCACACCAATTTCTGGCCTATGACAGGCGAGATCTCCTACTACAAGTATCATCCGGGAAAATACCTCCTTGCCTTCCTTCCGAAGGCCTCTGAGAAGAATGAGCACTCTTCTACAGTGATTCGCAACTCAAGGGGACAGGAGGTGTTCTTCAAGCAGATTGCAGGCACCTTCGCGCGCAGGATAGTCTGCTATTCAGAGGAGGCGATGAAGGTGGAAAGAGGCGCACAGTGCGGAATCATCAAGTTCGGCTCAAGAATTGATTTCTTCCTGCCTCTCGACGCCAGGATACTGGTCAAGGAAGGAGAATTCACAAAAGCTTGCATCACAAAGATAGCAGAGCTGAGATAAGGTCATTCCTGACCGGCAAGAGACTTTTCAATCAATTCAAGCAATTTATCAACTGCTTCTGTGTCAGGAATATGCCTGAGCACGGGTTCCTTTTTGTGATAAATGGAAACCTTATGGTTGCCTTCTCCGACGTAGCCCCAGTCGGCGTCCGCCATTTCTCCGGGTCCGTTGACTATGCATCCCATCACGGCTATTACCATCCCCTTGAGATGGGAGGTCTTGGCTTTGACTTCCTCGAAAGCGGACTGAAGGTCGTACATAGTGCGTCCGCAACCAGGACAGGCGACATATTCAGGCTTGTAGAACCTTCTTCTGGAAGCTTGCAGGAGTTCATCGGCGAGATAGGTCCCGAATCCTGATTCCTCAATGGAAACCAAGCCGCCTTCATCGTCCCTGAAGGTTCCCCTTATTTCGATTTCATCAAGTTCCCTGTCAAGAAGCCTCTTGCCGAAATCGCACGAGGCATCGAGAAGCAGGGTCTCGCGGGAAGGGGAGTCATAGGTGGCGGCCGCCTTCCTGCCAACGATGCTCAGCGCTGTCATTGAAGAGACTATCTTGTGGTCGTAGCGCGCCTCAAGATACCTTGCGACAGGGATTTCGGCCTCAGGGTCTTCTGTCAGCGAGACACGCACCGTGTCCCCGATCCCCTCCGAAAGAAGGGCGGATATTCCTACACAGGATTTGATTCTGCCGCTGTCTCCGTTGCCGGCCTCCGTGACTCCTACGTGAAGCGGGAATATGTGTCCCCCTTCCTTCATCGCGGCGGCAAGACGGCGGTAGGCGTCCACCATCACGAGTGTGTTGCTTGACTTGAGGGATACTACAACATTGAAGAAATCCTCTTTCACGCACATCCCCAACCATTCCATAGCGGCCTTGGCCATCGCGTCTGAGGTGTTGCCGTAGAGGTTGGTGATATACTCACCTAGCGAGCCGTGATTGATTCCCACACGTATTGCAGTGTCGTTTTCCTTGCAGACTCGGATCAGTTCGGCGAAGCGCTTCTTCGCCTCTTCGTGATCCCTGTGGAAATTGCCGGGATTAATCCTTACCTTCTCTACGAAAGGAGCGACCATTACAGCCGTCTGGGAGGAGAAATGAATATCCGCAACGACAGGAGTCCTGACGCCTTCCGCAAGAAGCCTGGACTTTATCTCCTTGATGTGTCCGACATCGGCCGGTCCAGGAACGGTTATGCGGATCATCTCCGCTCCCGCTTCATACAGCCTCAAGCATTGGCTGACCGTCTCTTCAACGTCATAGGTGTGCGTGTTGCACATTGTCTGCACAACGATCGGATTGTCTCCTCCGATCATCACTTCACCGACTCTGGCTATCAATGTTTTCATTTCTGCAACTGATTGTTAAAGACTGACTCACGCGCTTCCCGGCGAAGATCGGCCTTGCTTTTGCCGGTTCTCTTGGAAAGGTGGAAATACAGGCCTACTGTACCGATCAGGTCAAGAGGGTATCCGAACCTGTAGAAGTCCTTGCTGAAATAGTCAGGATCGTAGATTGTACCCCAAGAATATCTTACCGCCGCATTGAAGTGGATTTCGACTGGGTCGAAGACAAAGCCGAATCCGACGCCGCCGGTGATTCCGTAGTCGAACCTCCTGTCTGTCTCCAGGAAATCATAACGGATTTCTTCCCTGACAGATTCTCCGAATCTCTCTATGTTCAGGCGGTAGCCGCCGTATATTCCAAGATCAGCCATCACCTTGAAATGCAACCCGTCAGAATGAATATGCGCCATAAAAGGTACTTCAACGACATCGAATACTGCCTGTGTAGCATTCTCAATCACAGGCGTCAAGCCGGTCTCCTGATTCTCCTTGAACTTGTAGCCTTCGTGGGAGTATCTCGCTCCGATCTTGAAGCCGAAGTTCGGACTGCCGTCAAAGAGTTTTCCGTACTTCATAAAAAAGACGGAAAAGGTGTTCGGTAGAAAGAGATTGGTCTGTGTCTTTGTCGGGTTGAACTGCATCCTGCTCAAAGAGGCGCCGTAGTCGATTCCGAACATAGAATAGTCATTCAGGCTGAATACCCTTTCGACCCTGACGGTGTCCAGGAACGCGTCAGAGTAAATATTTTCTTCAAGTCCGGCAAGCGTGCTGTCCTTCTTCTCCTGTGCAAAACACGTCAGCGCCGGCAAAAGAAGGAGCAGCGTCAGGAATACGATTATGTTGATTTTATTCCTCATCTCATTTTTTCATAAAGTCCTCCATATCAAGATCCTGACTGATTTCACTCCGTTCAGGTATCTCAAAGACGTCCTTGCCATTCATCTTCAGGAACTTGACCTTCTCGGGCTGCCGGCGATCAAGCAGGCTGCCGGTGTCAACTCTCCCGTTTCTGTTGATGTCCTCGGTCACTCTGATCGTATAACTGCCTTTCTTAAGATACGGGAAAAGCAGGGAAGAATCAGAACTGATGACGTAACGCCTGAGCGTATTCGTCCGATTGCCGTCCAGAAGATCTATGATGTAAGTCTCGTTGACATTGGAGACATTCAGGACAAGGCTGCTTAGTTCCTCATCTGTAGGAAGGGTGACCTTGACCTCGGTACTGTCATTCCAATGACCGTTGATGTCCATAAAGGTTCTTGAAGGAATCTTGAACTTGTAGTCATAACCGGTCAGGAGAATGATCTCCGGCATCACGTGGTATCTTCTCAGATTCAACGTGTCCCTGGAAATGGTGTATTTCTCCTTTTTCTCTATCTGCCTCGGATTCACTGACTGGAAAACCAGGGAATCGAAATACGCAAGAACGGGAGGTTCCTTGAAATCGATCGTGAATCCTGTCTGTTCGAAAGTGGACGGATCAGCGGAAAGAGTCAACTGGCAAATGGTATCCGTGTGATTGATCTTCCTGTTTCTGGAATTCGCGCCTTTAAGTCTGTTCTCATCCACAAGTTTGAAATCCTCCGTGACAGGGGAAAGGACTCCTGTAGAGTCGGTCTTCCAGTAGTTCACGAAAAGATGCAGGGAGTCGGGCATAGGGATCTGCTCGTTGATCCAGAGCAGAAGGCTGTCGTTGTTAATGTTGAATTCAGTGATGATCCTGTCTGCAGGGAAACCCTTGAACCAGAGGGAATCTATCCTTGCGTCCTGAGCGCGGAAAGTTATGTAGGATTGTCTTTCGGAAACACGCTTCCTGTTCATAATCATCTGCCTTGAACCCAATTCGCGGAAGACGTTAATCTCCAGGTCCTGAGCCCTTGCAAGACAGGACAAAGTGTCCTTCATGTCATACTTCATAAGTTCCGGTATGGAATCACCTACGACACGATGCGGCCTTACCAGCGTGTCCACGAAGCCGACTTTGTCTTCATCGGGATCATAGATGTTATTGTTGTTATTGTCCACGACGGCATAGACCCTATAGACCGTGTCCTGGATGTTCCTCAATGCGAAATACCCCCAGTCATCCGTCTTTATGGCAGCCACGGGAAGATCAAGGAAGACTGCGGAGTCCCTCTGGTCCTTGTAGAGCATTACAGTAGCGCCCTTGATCGGTTCAAGAGTGTTGCAGTCCCTCACAACGCC
>CAYFVE010000074.1:0-7552 GCA_964346605.1 uncultured Muribaculaceae bacterium
TAACGAACTATTGTTAAAAAAAACATTGACTAACTTTGCACAATGAAAAAGATAGTTATTATTTCAAGCATTTTGCTATTTTTCGCAGCCTTCCCTTCAATATCACAGACAAGGAGGCACTTTGAATTTGAACCTTTCCTTAGCATGGATTTTCCAATCTACAATGCTGATGGAAAAGAGATGCCACATCCAGGATTCGGATTTGAAACAAGATACAACTTTTCAAACATTCCATTGGATTTAGGACTCGAGGTAAGCTTGTCTGTCGCTGACAGAGATTTTATGATTGATAGTGAGAAACGCCAGACCGCATTGAGGAATGCAACATTTGCACTTTACGGTGATTATTCATTCAATATTGGAAACAAGTTCACACCATTCATAGGAGCTGGTTTTGGATATGCACAGATGAGGTCAATGAAGAACTACAACCCTTGGACAACGCCACACCACGGAATAACCTTTATCCCACGCTTCGGTGTTGAAATATTCAATCATCTCCGCCTAACAGTGGATTGTAGGATTCTGAACAAGTACTACAACACTGTCGGATTGAAGATTGGTTACTCTTTCGGTCGAGGAATAAAGTAATAAAATCAATTTATCTATCATAGTCAGCCTTTCTCATAAAATGGGGAAGGCTGTTTTACCAACTGAAAATGTCCATTATACCACTATTCTTGAGTAATCCAATTCCATCTCGCTAAAAAGTCGCCAAAAATAAACGAAAATCGGCTTCAGAAACACTCTGAAGCCGATTTTCGTGCGGTAGGTGAGAGTCGAACTCACACGGACTTGCATCCACTACCCCCTCAAAGTAGCGTGTATACCATTTCACCACTACCGCAAAATATGTTTTCCCGTGAATCGGGATTGCAAAAATAGATATTATTCCGGAAATACCAAAATTTTTTCGCAGATTAATATTTATTCGTATCTTTGCACGCTTCCACGAGATGGGGGCAAAAGGTTTATTTTTAATTTTTTAAAACAGATTCACAATGGCTGTTAAAATCAGACTTCAGCGCCACGGTAAGAAGAATTTCGCATTCTTCCACATTGTTGTGGCTGACACCCGCGCACCTCGCGACGGTCGTTTCATCGAGCAGCTCGGCTCTTACAACCCTAACACCAACCCTGCCACTATTGTTCTCAATGCGGAAAGGGCTCTTGCTTGGCTGAATGTAGGTGCTGAGACAACACTGGTAACCCGCAGGATACTTTCTTACGAAGGAATCCTTCTTAAGAAGCATCTTCAGGGTGGTGTCGCAAAAGGCGCTCTCACCCAGGAGCAGGCTGACCAGAAGTTCGCTGCTTGGAAGGCTCAGAAGGACGCAAAGGTCAATGCAAAGAAAGAAGGTCTCGTAAAAGTTGCAGACGACAAGAAGAAGGCTGCTTTCGAGGCTGAAAAGAAGGTTAATGCCGAAAGGGCCGAAGCTCTCGCAAAGAAGGCTGAGGAACTTGCAGAGTCTGAGCGTAAGGCTGCCGCTGAGGCTGCCGCCGCAAAGGCTGCTGAAGAGGCTGCCGCCGCTGAGGCTCCGGTAGAGGCTGCTCCAGAGGCACCTGCAGAGGCCTAACCAAATGACCGGGGCAAAGACAGATCTTCTGCGGATTGCCCGGGTACTGAAATCCAACGGTACCGAAGGCGAAATCCTCATTGGTTTTCGCGAGATCGTACCGGAGGAATTGAACCTCAAGGAACCGGTGTTCATCTTTTTCGATGGGCTGCCGGTTCCGTTTTTTATTGAATGTTTCACAAGGCGCGGAACCAGCCGCGCTCTTGCCCGCATTACAGGGGTGAAGAATCTTGCTGATGCGGAGGAGATTGTCGGCAAAGAACTATATGCAGGAAAGGATTCGATAGAATCCTATGAATCCTCTGACGAGTTGACCGCCGGTGACCTTATCGGATGGAGTGTCCTTGACCATAACGGGATCAAGGTCGGCACTGTCAGCGACTTTGAAGATATTCCCGGGAATCCTTGCCTCTATGTTGACGGCCCTTCCGGCCAGGCTATGCTGCCGCTTCACGATGACCTCATCATCGACGTTGACGAGAACTCCCTTACCCTTACCCTCGTCATTCCCGAAGGGCTTCTATAAGAAAAAGACCGACGCTTTCCCCAAAGCGCCGGCCTGTTGTATATAAAACGAACTTAACAAATAGACAACAAAAAGAACTTTTGTCTGTCCGGATGCAAAGGTATTAAGTTTTATTTAAATTCCAAAGGTTTTTGTAAAATTTTTAAAACGATTTTAACATAAAATTTTAAACAAGAACGACTAAAATCTTTCTTTTTCACAGTTTATATCTCGTTCTTTTAATGACTTAAAGTTAAACAAAGGCTGATTCCGACGATTTTGAAGGGAATCGCGTCAACCATTCCTGTATTCGCTCGGTGTCATCCCTGTGTGCGCTTTGAAGAACTTATAGAAGACTGACGGGTTAGGGAAGTGCAGTTTATAGACAATCTCCTTGATGCTGGCATTGGTGTATTTCAGCATATTCTTAGCTTCCAGGATGACGAATGAGTCGATCCAATCCGGGGCGGAACGTCCGCTGACCTCCCTGATCAGTTTGGAAAGGTATTTCGGAGTAAGTCCTAGACGGTTCGCATAGAAAGCCATATTGCGCTCCGAGTTGTGGTATTCGGTGACGAGTTGCATAAAATGCTCGAAAAGCAGTTTAACCCTCATATTCTGCGTCGCCTCTTTCGGTGAAGCGTTCCCTTTATCGAAGTTCTTTTCAAGCATTCCTCCTATTACATAGAACATTGAAGCTGTCAAGGATGCCGACGCTTCTCTCTTGTTCGTGGAATCCGAGTTAATAATTTCCCTGAACAGTTGGACATACTTTGTACAGAAGGCGATGTCGTTTTCGTCCAGAACGGTGACTGGCTCGGCCAGCAGGCTGAACCTGTCGTCGAAGATCTTCTTGAAATCGAAACTGATGCCCGAAATAAACTCCTTCGAGATGGCCATTACGGTGAATTCTAAATCCTCCACATTGCTGCTGTCAAACTCCCTCACTTTGACAATATTGCCCGGAGTGCTGATAAGAAGCGAGTTCTTGTGGATGGGGAAGGCTCTGAGATTCAGTTCGACTGTTAGATTGCCGGTTCTGCAGAAAATCGCGATGTACGCATCGCTGCGACAAGGGTATTTTAGAAACTGAAGGTCATCGCTGTACTTGACGTTAAGGATGAACAGGTCATCTCCAAGCTCCAGTCCTTCTTCTGTGGGGACCAGGCTTCTGATCTGTTTGAGACCGATGTTCTGTAATGAGTCAGGCATAAGTGCAATGTTTTTCTGAAACGATACAAAGATAGATAAATAATCCTCAAAATTGCAAAATTTCGCCAAATTCGACCAAATGACATCAAAACATACTGAAATGAATATAATTTAGTACAAAAAGGGCAACTTTTTTGTAGCATCCTTTCGTGCCGTAAAAAAGACAAAAAAATGAAAACGACAGATATGAAAAAGTACATTGTTTACGCTCTCGCCCCCATCGCCCTGATGCTCCTTATGCCTCTCGGACTTGGCGCGCAGCAGATACTCACACTGGAGGACTGCCGCAGCATGGCGGTAGAGAAGGACCAGAAACTCCGCCAGGCAGAAACAAAGATGGAAATGGCAGCTTATGACCGCAAGATAGCCAGGGCCAACTATTTCCCGAATGTCTCCGGAACCGGAGCTTATCTTTACAATCCGAACGACATCGCCCTGATCAGCGATGAGGCTTCCGCCAGGCTGACTAATGCCGGAACGACACTCCACGGAATGACACAGCAGTATCAGCAGTCGGCTATGGCTGACATTCAGGCATATATGCAGAAACTGGGCGCTGCGGCTATGCAGGGAGACGCGGCAAGCGCGCAGCAACTCGCAAAATACCAGGCTCTGATGCAGGACCCTCTGGCCCGGATGATGCTTTCTAAACTCTCTTCGGCGGATTTCTCCTCCGCAATCAATGAGATCGGGAAGAGCATCGATGACGCACTGCATCCGGACCTTGAGAATATTATCGTTGCGGGAGTCTCCGTGACACAGCCTCTCTTTATGGGAGGAAAGATCATTGCGGCAAACAGGATTGCCAGATTGGCGGAACAACTGTCAGAAGCCCAGTATGACCAGCAGTACCAGCAGACCATCGTCGATGTTGACCAGGCCTATTGGCAGATTGTCTCGGTCGCGGGAAAGAAGAAACTCGCCGAATCCTATGCGGAACTCCTGCATAATATGGAAAAGGATGTGGATATGGCCGTCAAGGAAGGTGTAGCAACGGAATCCGATGCCCTTCAGATCAAGGTCAAGGCAAATGAGGCCGATATGCTGAAGACCAAGGCGGAAAACGGACTTACTCTTGCGAAAATGCTTCTGTGCAAGCAGATAGGCCTTGAGCTCGGCACGGAAATCACCCTTGCTGACGAGAACCTTGAGACAGTTCCGATGGCTATGGTCCAGGCAGACAAGCCTATGGATGAGATCTTTGCCGACAGGCCTGAGACAAGGAGTCTTGAGATAGCTTCAAAGATCTATGACAAGAAAGTTACGGTGGCAAGAGCGGATATGCTCCCGAAAGTCGCGGCAACAGGTGGCTATATGATTTCCAACCCTGGTTTGAAGAATGGCTTCGAGAATAAATGGAACGGCTATTGGGGCGTTGGAGTCGTAATGAATGTCCCTATTTTCCACGGCTTTGAGGCCCTGAACAAGACCAGGAAGGCTAAGGCGGAAGCATCGCTCTACAGATGGCAGCTTGAGGATGCGAAAAATCTGATCAGCCTTCAAGTCACCCAGCTGCGTCAGCAGGAAGCGGAAGCAATGGAAAAACTGACAATGGCGCGCAACAACCTGTCAAGCGCTGAAGAGAACTTTCGAACAGCTACAATAGGATTCAACGAAGGTGTCATCACAGCCAATACCGCTCTCGCGGCGCAGACTGCCTGGCTGCAGGCCCATTCTGAATATCTCGACGCAGGAATCGAACTTCAGATGCTTGCCGCCAACCTGAACAAGGCGGAGGGCAATAACAGAGTGAAATGATAAAAATGAAATACACTATGGCAAAGGAAAAGAAAAACTACAATCTTGTAATCGGGATCGTAGCCCTCATCACAATTATTCTGCTGATAGCAGTCATCGGTTACATCGTCTCCAAGCCGAAACCTCTGGTCATCCAGGGCGAGGCTGAGGCAAGCGAGTACAGGGTTTCCGGAAAGGTTCCCGGAAGAATCGAGGAAATGTATGTAAAGGAAGGCCAGACTGTTCACAAAGGCGACACGGTAGCCTTCATCGACTCTCCGGAAGTCAGGGCTAAACTCGCCCAGGCCAACGCAGCCAGAAGCGCTGCGTCCGCACAGAGCATGAAGGCTCAGAACGGAGCCCGTTCTGAGCAGATCCAGGGCGCCTACCAGCTTTGGCAGCAGGCGATCGTCCAGGAGGATGTTATGAAGAAGTCCCTCGACAGAGTCCAGCGACTCTTTGACCAGAAGGTCATCGCTGCTCAGAAATACGATGAGACAAAGGCGAAGTACGATGCTTCCGTGGCACAGACGAAGGCTGCGAAGAGCCAGTATGATATGGCGGTAAACGGAGCCCGTTCCGAGGACAAGGCCGCCGCCCGCGCGCTTGTTGACCAGGCGAACGGGGCGGTTATGGAGGTTGAGTCATATCTCGGAGAACTCTACCTTGTTTCACCTGCGGACGGAATCATTTCTTCCATCTATCCTAAGGTCGGCGAACTTGTAGGGCAGGGTTCTCCTGTAGCAAGCGTGATCGATCTAAGTGATGTGTGGTTCACCTTCAATGTACGTGAGGACTATCTCCACGGAATGAAGCAAGGAGACAATATCACGGTGATCATACCGGCGCTTGACTGGAAGGAGGTGTCCGCAACAATCAACTATGTCGCTGTCCGCGAATCCTATGCGACCTGGAAAGCGACCAAGGAGACCGGAATGTATGATGCTAAGACATTCGAAGTAAGGGCAGTTCCGGACGCCGCAGTCGAAGGACTTCGTCCCGGGATGTCAGCTATCGTAAAGCAGAAGTGATATGAGAGCCTGGCCAAGAATAGTGGCAGTCGCGCGCCGGGAGCAGAAGATAATCAGGAACCGTCCTCTTTATCTGATCGGCTCCGTGGGCGTGATTGCCTTCTGCGCCATCTTTTTCCTGACGTTTCTTAAGGATGGTCTGCCTCACGACATTCCGATCGGACTGGTCGATGAGGACTGTTCCACAACTTCCAGGAACTTCTCCCGGCAACTGGACGCGACTCAGTTGGGTGAAGTGAGGCTTTATCAGTCATTCGCTTCGGCAAGAGAGGACATGATGAGCGGCAAGATCTCCGCCGTGTGTGTCATTCCCGAAGGAATGAATGACGACATCCAGTCGATGAGGCAGCCAAAGATAGTTTTCTACGTCAACGGCCTTTATTTCGTCAGCGGAGCTCTGGCCTGGAAAGACCTTCTGCAGATGGTCAACCTGACAAACGGCGCGGTCCAGAGGGAATTCCTCAGGGCCAAGGGGTACCCTGATTCCCAGATTATGGGTCTTATCCGGCCAATTGACATAGACACCCATCAGATAGGCAACGTGACGACAAACTACAACTACTATCTCACAAGCATCCTGCTTCCGGGAATCTTGGAGATGATAGTGATACTTGTGCTGATTTATTCATTGGGCGCGGAACTGAAGTTCGGTACCTCAAGGTATCTGATGCGCGTCTCCAGCGACTCCATCGTAACGGCGCTGGCGGGCAAACTTATCATCTGGACCCTGATCTTCTCGATCATCGGCTTCTGTCTGATCCTGCTGATGTATCACCTTATGAAATTTCCGATCAGCGGGTTTCTATTCAATATGTTCATAGCGATCTTCCTTCTTGTCCTCTCCAGTGAGGCTATAGGAATATTCATAATAGAGATGCTGCCTGTACCGAGGCTCGCGCTCAGCATAGGCGCGCTCTACAGCGTGCTCGGATTCTCGCTCTCCGGCTTCACCCTTCCTATCGAAGCTATGCCTCCTTACATCCAGGGCTGGGCCGTAGCCTTTCCGCTGAGACACTATTACTTGTTCTATGTCCAGGAGGTCATCTTCGGGGCCGGTTTCGCAGGATGGTGGCCAGAAGTCGTGAAACTTCTCCTGTTCCTCTTCATTCCGCTGATTGGATTGGGCAGGCTTAAGAAGGCGTATATTCTTCAGAATTATCCAAAAGATTGACAAACTATGGCTGAAAGATACATAAATATATGGCTCAGAGACTCTCGTGACATATTCTTTCACGAAATCAAGAGGATATTTTCTGACGGAGGCGTCCTGCTGATCTTCCTGGTCGCAGGCCTGGTATATCCGCTTCTGTACAATGTGGTCTATCTCAACGGAGTCCTTTCTGACACTCCGATCGCTGTTGTGGACGATGCGGACTGCCCTGACAGTCACAGATTCATCCGGGAGATCGATGCAACAAGGGAGGTTGAGGTAGCGGCTGAATGTATGAATATGGCTGAGGCTGAAAAACTGATGCAGGAGCGCAAGGTCA
>CAYFVE010000074.1:7570-11849 GCA_964346605.1 uncultured Muribaculaceae bacterium
TGCCTTGCCAGGAGAGAAACGGCCAGACTGTCCGTTTACACGGATATGAGCAGTTTCCTCTACTACAAGAATGCGCTGATGGCCACCAACTTCGTTATGCTTCACGAAATAGGCCAGATCCAGATGGACAGGTACTCACAGTTGGGAATGACCGGACAGGAAGCGTCACAGACGATCAAGCCGCTCGGCTACGAGGACAACAACCCCTATAACAGGGCCTTCAACTACAGTTTCTTCCTGATATCGGCGATACTGATGATAATCATCCAGCAGACGCTTTTCTATGGAATGTCCCTGCTGGTCGGGACCCAGAGGGAGAAGAACCATAGTTTCGCCTCCCTTCCGGACAAACTTGAAGGACACGGAGTGGTTCGAGTCGTCATCGGAAGAGGAGCAGCGTACTGGCTTCTTTATCTGGGAATCGGAATGTACATCGCATTCATCGTGCCTGCGATATTCGGAATACCTCAGAGGGGAGAGTTCCGCGATGTGCTTGCGATGCTTGTTTTCTTCATTACGGACTGCGTCTTCTTCAGCATGACCTGGAGCACATTCATCACAAGAAGGGAATCTGTCTTCCTCCTGTTCCTGACAATGTCTCCGATCTGTGTGTTCCTGACCGGATGTTCGTGGCCGACAATTGCCTTCCCTAAGTTCTGGAAACTCTTCTCCTACCTGTTTCCGTCAACCTTCGGAGCTCAGGGCTTCATCAATCTGAGCACGGCGGGGGGTGACTTCCGTGCCGCGGGAGACCAGATGTCAATGATGGTGCTTCAGACCATAATATACTTCTTCCTGTCTTGCGCGTGCATCTATGCCGAAAACTGGTTCATCCGCCACAAGGAATCATTTGAAGACAGACGTGACAGGATTGCCAGACACGTCGGAATCGATCGCGAGGAAGACCATAAGTACATAACCGGAGAGTGATTTTTTTGCTATCTTTGGGGTATGAAAAGACCAATATTGCCAGTCATACCCATTATGGCTCTGCTGTGTTTTGCAGGATGCGGACGCACTTCCTCCAGCGGAACCGGCGGTGCGGACGATGAAAATATAAGTCAGACTTCCAGAGACGTAACGGTTTACACGACTTCGGCGGATAAATCGAAACTTTTTGAGCAGACCTTCAGGTCTTTTTCTCAAACGGTTCCGATTTCCGGGGTGTCAAGGACGGTTGCGCTTACTGACGAGACGTTCCGGACGATCGACGGTTTCGGGGCGGCGGTTACCGTCAGTTCCTGCTACAACCTTATGAAAATGCCTCAGGAAAGGAGGACGGCCTTCCTGAAGCAGGTGTTCAGCCATTCAGAGGGTATAGGGTCCAGTCTTATAAGGGTCTGCATCGGCGGATCCGACTTCTCGTGGGACTATGGAGAAAGCGGGCTGTCGGAGGATGGCCGCTTTACCTGGTGCGACAAGAAGGGGATGGAAAACTTCGCTCCGCATCCGATGGATGTGAAGTATGTCATTCCGGTACTTAAGGAGATATATTCAATCAACCCGGGAGTTAAGATCATCGGCTCTCTGTGGACTGCGCCCCGTTGGATGAAGACTGATTCATCCCTGTCCGGCAAGGATTTCTACAGTTGGACGGGTGGACGTCTCAACCTAGGGCATTACTCTGACTACGCTGACTATATTGTCAGATGGGTTCTGTTTATGGAGGAACAGGGTTTTGACATCGAGGCGGTCACTCCCCAGAATGAGCCGCTCAATGCCGGCAATTCGATGTCCATGCTGATGTACTGGACAGACTGCCGCGACTTCGTAAAGGTTCTGGGCCCTGCTCTTGAGGCTGCCGGACTGGACACAAGAATTCTCATCTTCGACCATAACTACAACTATGATGGCATCCAGAGTCAGAACGGCTATCCTCTGAAGGTATATTCAGACAGCGAGGCTTCGAAGTGGGTGGCTGGCTCGGCGTGGCACAATTATGGCGGGAGCGTTTCAGAACTGGACCGGATAGCTAGGGAGGCGCCGGACAAGGAAATCTATTTCACGGAAGCCTCCATAGGAACGTGGAATTATAGCTTCGAAGAGTGCCTGATTAATGATTTCAGAGACATATTCCTTGGAACACTGTCTCGCGGAGGCAGGGGAGTCACCCTCTGGAACCTTATGCTCGATGACAGGATGGGCCCTTACACCAATGCTGACGGGTCCTGTTCCATCTGCTTTGGAGCGGTTTCTCTCGCTTCCTCCAATCATTCGGGCATAGAGCCGAACACTCATTACTACAATATTGCCCACTGCTCAGCTGTGATCCGTCCTGGAGCCGTCAGGGTCGGTACAAGCGGTTTCACCGCGCCAGGCCTTCAATATCAGGTTTTCAGGAACACGGATGGAACCATAGGGGCCGTTGTTCTCAATGAAAAGGAAGCGGGACAGGAGCTTTTCTTCAAGGAAGGTTCTCATATTGTCAATTGCACCGTTCCACCGAAGAGCATCGTATCGCTCCTCTGGAGAAAGTAAAATCTGAAGGAGAGGTTTCAAATCCGCATTTTATTTTTAAATTTGTAAGGATGCAGCGCTTTTTTTCGCTTTGGCCGGATATTAATCACTAAACACGATAATCTTAAATGGAAAAGAAAAAATCAAACCTGGTGGCCATCATCACGATGTGTTTCATCTTTGCGATGATCTCATTCGTGACGAATATGGCCGCACCGTTCGGTAATGTCTGGAAGACCAATTATCCTTGGGCCGCGATGATGGGCAATATGATGAACTTCGCCGCGTACCTGTTCATGGGAATTCCAGCCGGAAAGATGCTGGTGAAGATCGGCTACAAAAAGACAACCCTGGTGGCACTTGCGACAGGATTCATCGGAATCGTCATCCAATGGATTTCAAGCAAGGTCGCAGGCGGCTCCGCAATCGGCGTCTATCTTCTCGGAGCATTCGTCTGCGGATTCTGCGTCTGTATGCTCAACACTGTCGTGAATCCTATGCTGAACATCCTCGGCGGCGGCGGCAACAAGGGAAACCAGTACATCCAGATCGGAGGTACCCTTAATTCTTTGACCGGCACCCTCACACCTATGCTTGTAGGCGTCCTTATCGGCACTGTATCCGCCCAGACCAAGATGTCAGACGTTGCGCCTCTGCTCTTCATTGCAATGGCTGTCTTTGCCCTGGCATTCATCATAATTTATTTCGTAAGCATTCCGGAGCCAGCCCAGGAGCGTAAGAACGTGACTTTTGAAAGCAGCGCGATCAAGTTCCGTCATTGCCTTCTCGGAATCATTGCGATCTTCTTCTATGTCGGTATCGAGATAGGCATACCTTCTCAATTGAACTTCTACCTCTCCGACCCTACCGACAAGGGCGCGAACCTTCTCAACGGCGCTGCGATCGGAGGTGCCATCGCTGCCGTCTATTGGCTGCTTATGATGGTAGGCCGCTTCCTCAGTTCATTCATTTCAGGCAAGGTCAGCACTAGGACCCAGATAATCACTGTCTCCTCTGTAGCAATCCTCCTTGTTGTGCTCGCGATAGCGCTTCCGAAGACAACCATAACAAAGATGCCTGGTTACATCTCAGGCGAAGGCTTCAAGATGTTTGAGGTTCCGCTCAGTTCCCTGCTGCTCGTCCTCTGTGGACTCTGCACCTCAGTGATGTGGGGCGGCATCTTCAATCTCTCGACTGAAGGCCTCGGCAAATATACCGAGCAGGCTTCAGGCCTGTTTATGATGATGGTTGTCGGTGGTGGCGTGATGCCTCTCATCCAGGACTTCATAGCCAAGGGAGCTGGTTATTTCGCAAGCTATTGGCTGATTGTTGCTATGCTCGCCTACATCTTATTCTATGCCGTGGCTGGCTGCAGGAACGTGAATCCTGAAATCAAGGTTGACTAATCTTATTTTTCCCTAAAAATAAATATGGATCAGAATCTAGTAATCGGAATAGACATCGGCGGACAAACCGCCAAATGTGGAATCGTGGACGCCAGAGGTGCAGTCCTCGTGCAGACGGTAGTTCCCACTGACACTTTTTTTGAGGCGGAGCCCTTTGTGGATGCTCTCGCCAAGGCTCTCAAGCAACTGATAGCAGAGGCTAAGGCCGAGGGTCAGATCAGGGGCATAGGTGTCGGCGCTCCTAACGCCAACTATTACACCGGAGACATTGAGAATGCAGTTAACCTCACTTGGTGCCGAACCGGTTCCATCCACTTCGCGTCAATGCTTTCCAAGGCGATGGACGGCATTCCTGTAACCCTTACAAATGACGCCAACGCGGCTGCGGTGGGCGAAATGACATACGGGGCTGCAAG
>CAYFVE010000075.1:0-10232 GCA_964346605.1 uncultured Muribaculaceae bacterium
GAATAGTTGTCATGTGTTGACTCAGAAGTACCCGTGAAAACGGTATTTGCGACATATTTGGTTGATGATTTCACACCATAAGAGAGCTGAGGGCCAGCATATGCGAAAATCTTTGTGTCCTTTGCTATAGGGAAATTGAATCTGAAGTCAACAGGGACATTGATGTACATCTCAGTAAGAGTTCCCTTTGCTGAAGCTATTCCCACATTTACAATTTCCTTTTCACCTGTTGTTGCGTATGAGAAATTGACACCAGGCATAATAGAGAACATGTTGGTGATGTCATAGTTCATATTGATACCAACGTATCCACCATTAAGGTTGTTGGTGCTTGTGTTGTCACCGCTCTTCACTAGGTTGTCAACATTGAGGTAACCGGCAGTGATGCCCATCTGTGCATTCGCAGAGAATGCCATGATCGCAGCAAGTGCGATAGTAGTTAAAATCTTTTTCATGAGTATTTAGTATTAAAATCTCCAACCAAGAGTTGCACCCACGGTGCAATAGATATTATTTGATGAACTTGTCGTATAACCATTATAGTGTATTCCGGAAGCTGTATGTGTCATTGAGTATTCATCCTTGTCTGTTATTATCCGGCCTACGGTCACGATTCCGGTCAGGTAGAAATGCCATTTGAATGTGGCACCTGCACGAAGCATCAATCCATAGCCCATGCTATCGCGATAGCCCGTTTCTACTCTGGAAATACCATCATCAGTTATTGATCGGCCATAAGTGGATTTAACGGCAGAACGTATGTCAAGACCTGCTCCCCAGATGAAGGCTGAACTATTATCCCATCCATCCGCAACATGGAAAACACCAAGATCTGTTGAGGTGTGACTGGATGTACCAAGGGTAAGACATTCGTTCGCAGAGATGCCCCATGTGCCGTGAGATGTATTGATGAATCCGAAATCTGCTCCAAGGTTGAATCCAGCTCCACCTGCCTGGGCACTTGTAGCTTCAAGCGATAAGCCAGAATTGACTCCAATAAAAACCTGTGCATTGATATTGCCGACAAAGCAGATAAGCATAAATGACAATATGATTAATCTCTTCATTTCCTACAAATTCTTGTGTTCAACATCCTGCCACTTTCTATTCCTGAGCATTTCCGCATCACTGCCTTTGAAACACTGTTCCGCATCCTTGTCACCACAAAGCCAGTATAACATCCAGGCAGCGGTGTAAGCCTCAGCTCGCCATAGCACGTCACCGTGATCAATGTTCCTGAGTCTGCCTATCATTACAGGCTGGTCTTTGATCGCTCTGAAATTCTTCTGCAATGACTCAAGCGTAGAAATGGATTTTGCATCACTATCCCCTGTTCCAGCGACAAGAAGAATAGGAGCAGATACCTCCTCTGGAGAGTATGGCCAATCCATGTCCATGGCTAAATCATGGCCTACACAGCTTTGTGCGCATAATGCCTTGAACATATGAGACAAATCGTAGATCGTACCGGCATTGAACACCGAGACACCGCCCTGAGAATGGCCTGCAAGGCCGATAGCGTCTGTATTCAGTTTGCCATACAACACATTACCCTTTTCGGCATTCAAATCAAGAAGATGCTGCAACGACAAGATAGTTGTGAGACCGTCCCATGTGCTCGGATCTTCATTGCCGATAACGATAAAGCCCCAGGATGCCATGTGCTTGAAGATCGGCTCATATCTTGATGCATTCACTCCTGATCCATTTGCGAACACGACTGCCGGCCATTTGTCTGTTGATGAAGAGACTGCACGCGGATACCATATCTGATATTTTCCCACTCTAGGTTCAACCGCGTCATGGGTCACATGAGCTACTGAATAATCGCCATCTGCCGAGAATTTCTTCTCCCATTCGGAGGTGTAGCTAGATTTGCTCTGGTAATCATCACTTACCGCATCCAGACCCTCGCAGCTGTTAAGAATAAATGCTGTCACTATCAACAGCATGACTGCTTTAAGTATTTTCATCCTAATATTTTTACACCGCAAAGATACTATGGTGTATTATGCATAAAATTGTCAATTGAGATGTAAATATGTGCAGATTCTATGGTTAGCTTGTTCTTTAGTAAATTGTAAACGCATGTGTATATAAAAAAAACTGCCGACTCAGTAGAGCCGGCAGTGCTTATCTTTATCAAAAAGATTGTCGATTAATACTCCTCCTCGTTGAAGAAGAAGTCCTCTTTGGTGGGGTAGTCTGGCCAGATGTCCTCGATGGATTCGTACACTTCTCCGTCGTCTTCAAGTTCGGTCAGGTTCTCGATGACTTCTTCGGGAGCACCGGAACGGTTGGCGTAGTCGATGAGTTCTTCTTTTGATGCTGGCCAAGGAGCGTCGTCCAGGCTGGAAGCAAGTTCAAGTATCCAATACATATGCAGTACAGTTAGATTGTTGATAATCAATTATTTGCAATAAAACCCCACGCAGAGGGCCTTATTTTGCGCAAAGATATGTAAAAATTCGTAACAATATCTATTTTTTGGCTATTTTTGCACACCGGGTTGTGTATTTCAACAAATATACCAGAATTATGGGCTACGAAAAGATAGAACGATTTGATGAGGAAACGACACAGGAAATCGCCGCAAGAGTGAAGGAAATCCTTCGGCTTCTTGGCGAAGACCCTGAAAGGGAAGGGCTCAAGAAGACCCCGATGAGAGTGGCCAAGTCTCTCCAGTTCCTGACTCAGGGCTATCAGCAGAATGGAACGGAGATCATCCGCTCTGCAATCTTCGACGAGAAGTACCAGCAGATGCTGATAGTGAAGGATATCGAACTCTATTCTATGTGTGAGCACCATATGCTCCCTTTCATCGGCAAATGCCACGTCGCCTATATTCCTGACGGAAAGATCACTGGCCTGAGCAAGATAGCCAGAATCGTGGAAACATTCGCAAGGCGTCTTCAGGTGCAGGAGAGGCTAACAGTCCAGATTCGCGACTGCATTGTCGATGCACTTCAGCCTCTGGGGGTCGCTGTCGTCATAGAAGCCATGCACACTTGTATGTCGATCAGGGGAGTCCAGAAGTCAAACGCGATCACGACCACTTCGGCCTTTTCTGGAATATTCCTGAGTTCAGCCCGCACCCGCAACGAATTCCTTAACTTGATAAAACAATAGACTATGTCCAGAATAATTCTCACGGGCGACCGTCCTACCGGTCGGCTCCACATCGGCCACTACGTCGGTTCTCTTCGTAACAGGGTGGAGATTCAGAATGCCGGCGGCTACGACAGGATGTTCGTGTTCATCGCAGACGCACAGGCTCTCACCGATAACTTCGACAATCCAGAAAAGGTCCGTCAGAACATCATTGAGGTGGCTCTTGACTACCTGTCTGTCGGTCTTGACCCGAAGAAGGTAACCCTTTTCATCCAGAGTCAGATTCCGGAACTCACAGAACTCACGTTCTATTATATGAACCTTGTTACTGTTGCCAGGCTCCAGAGGAATCCGACTGTCAAGACCGAGATCCAGATGCGCGGATTCAGTGCGGAAGGAGAGGAGCAGGCTTTTGGAAGCGGACTTCCGGTCGGCTTCTTCTGCTATCCGATTTCGCAGGCCGCGGACATCACCGCCTTCAAGGCAACGGATGTCCCTGTCGGTGAAGACCAGAAGCCGATGATAGAGCAGACGGTCGAGATCGTCCGAAGCTTCAACAGGATCTATGGCGAAACCTTGGTGGAACCGAAGGCTGTTCTGCCTGCCAATACCGCCTGCCTGCGTCTCCCCGGTACCGACGGAAAGGCCAAGATGAGCAAGTCCCTTGGCAACTGCATCTACCTCGCCGAAACGGCGGATGAGGTGCACAAGAAGATAATGTCGATGTACACCGACCCGCAGCATCTAAACGTCAGCGACCTTGGCCACATTGAGGGCAATGCGGTTTTCACCTACTTGGACGCCTTCTGCAGGGACGAACATTTCGGCCTTTACCTGCCTGAATATTCTAACCTGGATGAAATGAAGGAGCACTACCGGAAGGGCGGCCTGGGAGACGTCAAGTGCAAAAAGCTCCTTGAGAAGATACTCAATGAAGAGCTTGAGCCGATCCGTGCCCGCCGCAAGGAGTTCGAGAAGGACATCCCTGCCGTCTATGAAATCCTGAGGAAGGGCTCTGAGGAGGCGGAAGCCGCCGCTGCCGCTACTCTTGACGAGGTGAAGAAGTCGATGAAGATAGACTATTTCAATGACAAGGCGCTCATAGAAGAGCAGGCTCGCCGGTTCAACGGTTAAGATATCCTCGGATATGAAATGAAAAGCAGCAGCCGGAGACCCGGTTGCTGCTTTCATTATGATGCGATAGAATTATTTCTCGTTCTTCGGAGCGATGGCTGCCCAGACACAGGCGCTGAGTGCTCCGCCGCAGAGAGGGGCTACGATGAAAATCCAGAGATCCTTGAGAGCCTGGCCGCCGGCGAAGACAGCAGGTCCGATGGAACGTGCTGGGTTAACTGATGTTCCGGTCAGATTGATGCATACAAGGTGAACCAGAATCAGGGTGAGGCCGATTGCAAGTCCGGCGAAATTGCCTGCGCCCACCTTGCTGTCGGTTGAACCGAGAACTACAAGGACGAAAATGAAGGTGGCGATCGCCTCTACGAGGAAAGCGCCGCCGGAACCGCCTGCGTTGGCGGCGAGATTCGAACCGAGTCCGCCGGTCAGATCAGGAGCGGCTACGACCTTGGTGAAGAGAAGGAGGACGGCGCCTGCAACCAGGGCTCCGATTACCTGTCCGACCCAGTAGCCCAAGGCGTCTTTCCAGGTCATTCTGCCTGAAAGGGCGACACCGAGGGTGATTGCCGGGTTGATGTGACAGCCGGAGATTCCTCCGATCGTGTAGGCCATTGCTACAACGGAGAGACCGAATGCGATTGCGGTACCAACGACTCCTGCCGGAGTGTTACAGCCAAGGAACATAGCAGTTCCGCAGCCGAGTAATGTCAGAACGAACGTTCCGATGCTTTCTGCGACATACTTTTTCATAAGCGAATAAAATGTTGAAAATTGCGTTTATGGATGCTAAAATACAAAATAAACGGATTTAATCCACTATTTTTCTTATTTTTACATCCAACTAATAGCGTTTGACAATAAAATGAACACTCACGTAGTCATAATGGCAGGGGGGATCGGCAGCAGGCTTTGGCCTGTCAGCCGGCCGCAGAAGCCAAAGCAGTTCATCGATCTCCTGGGAATAGGCAGGACTTTGATCCAGATGACGATGGACAGGTTCCTGCCTGTCTGCTGCAAGGAGAATTTCTGGGTCGTGACTTCAGAAGCCTATGTGGAGACTGTCAAGGAGCAGTTGCCGGGGATCCCCGCCGATCATATTCTTGCGGAGCCTGTACCTAGAAACACGGCTCCGTGTATTGCCTATGCCTGCTGGAAGATCCAGTCTGTCTGCCCGGACGCCAATATCGTAGTGACCCCGGCGGACGCACTTGTCCTGAATGTGGACAAGTTTGCGGCGGTGATCCGAAAGGCACTCGATTTCACTGCCGTCGGCAGCGGGATTGTCACTGTGGGCATAGAGCCATCCCGTCCAGAGACGGGCTACGGCTACATCTGCGCTGAAGAAAAACGACCGGATGAGGTGGTCAAGGTCCGTTGCTTCAAGGAGAAGCCTGATCTTGAGAAGGCGAAGATTTATCTGGATGAAGGAAATTATTTCTGGAATGCCGGGATATTCGTATGGAACTGCGGGACGATAGTCTCCGAGTTAAGAAGGCACTCTTCTCAGATTGCGGGAGTTATGGATGGCATCGCCGTCACATTCGGTACCAATGGGGAAGTTGAGGCGCTCAAGGCTCTCTTCCCGACTTGCGATAAGATTTCAATCGACTATGCCGTGATGGAAAAATCCGACAGCATCCACGTCATCGCGAGCGACCTGGGATGGTCTGACCTGGGCAGTTTCAGTTCGATTAAGGAGCATATCCCTGCACCGGAAGATCCGGCCAAAGACCGGTCAGGAGACAACAGGGTGATTGGCCGCGACGTCCGCATATTCGGATGCGAGGGCTGCCTTGTCCACGCCCCCGGCACAGAGACAGTGGTGGTCTCCGGGCTGAAGAACTACATAGTGGCAGTAAAGGACGGCTGCGTCCTTGTATGCCCGTTTGATGAAGAACAGAAGATCAAGGAATATTCACAATCCAAATGAAATTTCTCAATTCATTCAAGACCGTGGTGATCTCGGACGTCCATCTCGGAACTCCGGCTTCAAGACTCGTCGAGGCGACAGAATTCCTGTCGAAGCTTGAATGCGACCAGCTTATCCTTGCCGGTGACATCATTGACGCCTGGCATTTGAAGCACGTGAACGACAAATGGACGGTCGAGGAATCCGCTTTCTTCCACATCATTATGAATATGATGGAGAACAGGGGAACGAAGGTCGTTTACGTTACGGGCAACCACGATGACTTCCTGGACGGAATCGCCCCGAGCGAACTGTTCAACATCTCTCTGGTCTCAGAGTATATGATCGAAGACTTCGGGAAACGCTACGTCGTGATCCACGGACACGCCTTCGATGCCATCACGATTCACTTCCGTTGGATTGCGAAGCTGGGAGCCGTAGGCTACAATTCCCTTCTTAAGTTCAACAACTGGTGGAACCGCTCCAGGGCGCGCGGAGGAATGGAGAGATATTCATTCTCGAAGGCGATCAAGCACGGGGTCAAGAAGGCTGTGAATATGATTTCCGGCTTCGAATCCGATCTTGCCGAATACGCTCGTTCAAGAAGGTGCGACGGCATCATCTGCGGGCATATTCATCATCCTGAGGACAAAGTCCTCAAGTATGGGATCCGCTACCTGAACTGCGGTGACTGGATGGAGTCGCTGACCGGTCTTGTGGAAACGTTTGAGGGCGAATGGAAGGTATTGAAGTATAAGGATATGGTTTCTGAATAGAGGTGCGGTACGTCTTCATCATACAAGGGGAGGGACGGGGTCACCTGACGCAGGCGATCTCCATCGAAAAGCTGCTGCTCGGCGCCGGCCATGAGGTTGTGGCGATGCTGGTCGGGAAGAGCCCCTCGCGTTCGCTTCCTGAGTTCTTCAGGGCGGCGGTGAAGGCTCCGGTCGAGCAGTTCGAGAGTTTCAATTTTGTCCCATCTTCTTCCAACCGAAGGCCTTCGATAGTGAAGACAGGCCTTTACAATTTCTTCAACATGGCCGCCCTGATGCCGTCCGGACGCCTCATATCGAGGAAATTAAAAGAAATCAGGCCGGACGTCGTGGTCAATTTTTATGATATTCTTGGAACTCTCGGTTACAGGTTGAGCCGGCTTGATGTCCCGATGGTCACCCTTGGCCACCAGTTTGTATTCACTCATCCTGAATTCAAGTTTCCGGCCATAGGCTATGCCGGCCACCGGGCCCTCAATCAATTCTCTAACGCTATTTCGCGCAAATCGTCCAAGATTCTGGCTTTGAGTTTCAGGCCGATGCCTTCCGCCGGCCGTATCCGGGTCGTGCCTCCGATCCTACGTCCCCAGGTGCTTGAGTATCGTTCTCCTGCTCAGGCATCCACATCTTCTCCTCTCATATCTGACCGAGGGCATATCCACGGCTACCTTCTAAACGCCGGTTTCGCACAGGAAGTGCGCCTCTGGCATTCACGACACCCGGAAGTTCCGCTCCGCTTCTTCTGGGATCAGGAAACTGAGTCAGTCGATGAGACACTCTCCTTTTTTGCTCTCGATGACCGTGCCTTCCTTGAGGGACTGTCCAGCTGCCACGCCTATGCCTCCACGGCCGGTTTCGAATCAATATGCGAGGCGATGTTCCTCGGCAAACCGCTCCTGATGGTCCCTTCCCACATCGAGCAGAAGTGCAATGCCTACGATGCCTGCCACGTGATCACGGAACCGTCCTCTCCTGTTGCGGATTCCTTCGTTGCGCCGCGTCCAGCCTGCACTTCAGACCGCTTCGATCTGGACCTCCTGCTCCATTTCGTTGAGAATGAATATTCCCCCGATCCACATTTCGTATCGTGGGTCCGGTCCGCAAAGGAAATCTTCCTTCGCGAACTTACGGAATTCTGATTTTTATCAAAATTTCTTCGAAAATATTTGGATATTTCCACCGAACACTATACCTTTGCAATCCCGATTCGGAAGTATGCCGAAACGATTGGAAAGAATCGTTAGCTCAGTAGGTAGAGCACAACACTTTTAATGTTGGGGTCTCGGGTTCGAGCCCCGAACGGTTCACTAAAGGAGTTACGATTTTCTGACTTTAATGCTTTGTTAGCTCAGTTGGTAGAGCAACTGACTCTTAATCAGTGGGTCTAGGGTTCGAGTCCCTAACAGAGCACGGAATAAGCCTCTGACATTCGTCAGGGGCTTTCTTATTGATGGGCAAGTTACTACTGCTAATGCTGATGTGGCGAAGCGGCAAATTGTAAAGTCATTTTACACCAAGTGTAAAGAATCTTTACGTTTTTTCTTAGGCCTTATAACGAAAATAATTGATAACAAATAAATTGAGTCTGATGGCACACTTTCGGCTTCGAGTGAAGGCATTATGAGATTAAACCTTATACTTTCTTCATTCGCTCTGGCAGCTGCGCCGCTTTTATTGAAGGCGCAGCAGCCAGTTTCTTTGTCGCTAAAGGACTGTATGGAATATGCCATCAGCAACAGCACCAAAGTCCGCATCCAGCAGGCCGCGAGCGATGACGCCAGACTTAACAGACGCGACGCGATATTCAGCGCCTTTGCTCCGGGAGTCAACGGCACAACCTACGCCTACTACAATTTCGGACGTGCAATCGACCCGGAGACCAACACCTACACGAACAGCACATCCTTCCACAACAGTTATAGCATAAGCGCCGGGATAACCTTGTTCGACGGCTTCAAGGCTGTAAACAATTTGAAGATATCCGATATCTCGATGAAGCTCGGGGCCTCGAAGGAGGAGCAGATTGAAGCAGAGATCTGTCTGGCTACGATGGAGGCCTACTGCAACGTTGTTTATTTCAGTAAGATGGTGGATATTTGCAAGTCGCAGGCCGCAGTGGCTGAAGAGTCCCTGAGGAAGGCGCTCCGTCAGGAGGAACTGGGACAGAAGGGACACGCCGATGTTGTGGAAATGGACTCAAACCTGGCCGACAAGGAATACCAGTACGTCAATGCGATGAACAAGCTGAATGACGCGCGAATCACCCTTGAGGACGTGATCTTCTGGTCGGAGGAATACGATCTGGTCATCGATACGGAGATTCCGGAAGTCCTTGAGGACAGGGTTCTGTCGGATTCGCTCTCTATAGCAGAAATGATAGGCAATGCGCAGGCCAATCTTCCGGCAGCGCGGATAGCCGGATTCAATCTTCAGAACGCAAAAAGCGAACTGGCCGCCGCCCGCGGACATCTTCTTCCGAAACTTGACGCATATGCAGGCTGGTCCACTACATATTTCACCTATCCCGGCAGCGGAAGCAAGATGGCTCCCTTCCACAACCAGTTCAGGAACAACGGCGGTGAATATGTCGAACTCTCCTTGAATATTCCTATTTTCAACGGTTTCCAGCGCCACAGCGCCATCGCCCGAAAGAAGAATGCGGTGGTCAAGGCTTCTGCGGAATACGACCAGAAGATGAAGGACATAAGCAACGAGGTGCGGCGGGCCATCCAGGACAGAGAGGGGGCTTCCGCAGCCTATATCCAGGCGAAAAGGAAGGCTGATGTGCAGGAGGAAGCATATTCTCTGAACAGGAAGAAACTGGAGCAGGTGATGATCTCCGCGATCGAGTACCAGACCGCCTCCAACAATTATCTGGAGGCAAATGCCCAGCGCCTCAACTCTTTCCTTACTTTTTTCATAAAGAAGTCGGTAGTGGCATATTACAACGGAATCAGATTCATTGACCAATAGACACTTGTCAGGCCTGTTATGAAGTACGTCGAATCAGGCTTGACCAAGGATCTCAAATCAGAAAAAATATAAAAAAAAAAATTGTGGCGTTCACCCGCAAGGCAATCAAATACTGGGTGGCAGGAGCATTCGCGGCGGTAATCGCGGCGCTGCTGCTCACAACTCACGGATCGGCTCTGCGTATCGACGGAAGCTCCATAAATGCGGGCGAAGTTGTCGAGGGAGAGTTCAACGACTATATCCGCGTCAGCGGCCAGGTCCAACCGATGACAACCATACAGTTGAGTCCTCTTGAGGGAGGAACGGTGGAAAGGATCCTCATCGAGGAGGGA
>CAYFVE010000075.1:10242-11632 GCA_964346605.1 uncultured Muribaculaceae bacterium
GCGTCAGGGGGACCCGATCCTAATCCTTTCAAACGACAACCTTGACCTCCAGATTCTTAACGCCGAGGCTGAACTTGCAGAGAAGGAGAACATTCTGCGCAACACTATGATCTCGATGGAACAGCAGAAACTCTCCCACGAAAAAGACCGCCTGAGCTACGAGTCCCAGGCGCAACGCAACAAAAGGGCATATCAGCAGAACGAGCAGCTTTACAACGATCAACTGATCTCTAGGGAGGAATATCTCAAGGCAAAGGAGGACTATGAACTGTCTCAGAAGAATCTGGATCTTACCAAAAAAAGTATGAACCAGGACAGTCTTTACCGCTCCACGGAATTGAAGAGTCTGCGTGAAAGTCTTGAGAATATGCGTTTGAATATGCGGCTTATACGGAAACGTAAGGAGAGTCTGACCATCAAGGCTCCGATCGACGGAGTTCTCGGCCTGCCGGACGCCAATCTTGGCCAGTACATCAGCGCCGGAGTAAAAATCGGCCAGATCAACTCAGAAGGCAACTTCAAAATCGAAGCGAAGATTGACGAGCACTATATCGACAGGATAACCCCCGGCCTTGAGGCGACATTCGAACGTCAGAACGACAAGTTCGGAGCGCAGGTGCGCAAGGTTTATCCGGAGGTACGTGACGGCAAGTTCCAGGCGGACTTCAAGTTCGAAGGCCAGCAGCCTGACAACATACGGAGCGGACAGACATATTACCTGAACCTGCAGCTCGGCCAGAGCGAACAGGCGATCATCATCCCGCGCGGCTCTTTCTACCAGAACACAGGCGGCAAATGGATATATGTCCTGTCAAAGGACGGATCCAGGGCCTACAAGCGCAACATTCGCATCGGCCGCCAGAATCCTCAGTATTATGAGGTGCTGGAAGGTCTGGAGCCGGGAGAAAAGGTCATCGTGTCAGGATACGACAGCTATGGGGCAAAGGACGAACTGATTATAAAATAAACGAATAATATGAACGCTTTCAGAAAGACAGGAGTTTCAACTGTCATCAACATAATTGGAATGAGCATCGCCTTTGCGGCCGCTATGATCCTGATGGTGCAGGTGCGTTGGGACACGACCTATGATGCCAACTTCAAGGGGCATGGTAAGGTCTTCAGGTTGGAAAACAATTGGATGGACAACGGTCTGTTCAGCACTTTCTTCTCAAGACCTCTGATCGAGGCGGCACGCGCCGCCAGCCCGAACATCGAGGCCGTAGGAACAATGGACATAATTGGAGGCCAGATGTACTTCAAGGAGGGAGACAAGGAATCCAGTATCACACTTTCTCATATTATGGTTGACAGTTCGATGTTCTCTGTTTTTCCTTTTCCTGACTTCGTCAATGCGTCACCCAGAATTTGTCATCGAACAGTGGGGCCA
>CAYFVE010000076.1:0-10087 GCA_964346605.1 uncultured Muribaculaceae bacterium
CCGCTTCGCCAAGGAGCAGCTCTGGCTCCTCCTCTTCGGGCAGTTCCAGCATCCCAAGTTCGGCGATCCGGGCCTGACAGGCCTCGCAGTTCTCCCACTCTGTCTTCGGACATTCGTCTCCGCCGATGTGGATATACTCTAAAGGGAAGATGTCGATAAGTTCCGTGAACACATCTTCAAGGAAGGTGAACATATCCTCCTTGCCGGGGCAAAGAACCTGCTCTGACACGCCCCATCTCTTCCAGACTTCGTAAGGCCCTCCTGTGCATCCCAGTTCCGGGTAGGCGGCCAGGGCTCCCAGCATATGGCCGGGAAGGTCGATTTCGGGGATGATTATGATGCCGAGCACCCTGGCGTATTCCACCACATCCCTAAGCTGTTCCTGAGTGTAATAGCCGCCGTAGCGTTTGCCGTCGCTCGAATCCCAATCCTTTCCGATCATTGTGCCGCTTCGGAAAGCTCCTGTCTCAGTGAGTTTTGGGTATTTCTTGATCTCGACACGCCAGCCCTGGTCGTCAGTAAGGTGCCAGTGGAAGCGATTGAGTTTATAGAGCGCCATCACATCAAGGTACTTCTTGACCTCTTCTACGGAAAAGAAATGCCTTGAGCAGTCCAGGTGCATCCCTCTGTAGGCGAAGCGCGGTTTGTCCCTTATCGTCAGGCAGGGGAAATCAAACTTTTCCTGAGAGGAGACATCCTGTCCGAATATTCGTTTGCTCGTCAGCTGCCTGAGGGTTGAAAGCGCGTACAGGAATCCATTGTGCGAAGAAGCCTTGACCAGGCAGCAGGTCTTCGTTATCTCGATTGAATATTCCTCCGGGGCCAGGCTGTCTTCCTTAAGGAAAATGAAGCCCTTCATCTTGCCTTCCGAGGCTACTGCCTTTAGTCCTACGGGAGTGGCGAAGGAGCAGGTCCTTCCGCTGACATAGGTCATCTTGTCGGCCAAATCCTTGATTTTCAACTGGCTCTCTATGCCGATGGCTGGGTCGCAGTTGAAATTGGCTCCGGCGCCCCTGAAACTTCCTTTGCCGACCTCAATGCTATGAGGGTACGGAATCACGTCGATGATGACGTCCTCCGGTTTCGCAGCCATCAAGGGCTGTGCCAGCAAAATGGACAGGGCTGTTATGATTAATGTATCTCTCATCTGAATAATGTGAATATGCGTTGTCATGAAGTTCAAAGATAATGATTATTTGACTAAATTTGCAGCCGAATGATCGAATGTAATCTTAATTGTGCTGATTGCTTCCTTGCCCGGACCCCGGGCAGAAGAATTCTGGTGGACGTGATTGGACTGAAGCCGGATGGGGGATTGCTTGATTTCGGAGGACGCGGCGTTCTGACTCTGGTGCACAGAGGCTATTCCATCTGCTTTGTCAACTGCTGCGGAGACAATGTCCACATCGGACGGAAAATCCTTTCCAACCATCCCGACCTGGTCCTTGATATCGTGGATTCCACCTCCTTGGAGAACAGCCTCAGGCTGACTTCCAGACTGATTGACATGGATTCCAAGGCTGTGCTTGCCTTTGCCCGCTACGATGAACTGCTTGCGACCGGCCATTCTCTGGACTATGAAAACCTTGGCCGGATGATGGGCTTCCAGGCCACAACTATGGACAAAACTGAAGAAAGCCTCAGCAGGCTTCTTTCCCTGATTGTGGACACCTGCGAACAGCCATACAAGAGACACATCCATGTCCCGTACGGACTGGATGTGGACAAGGCCATTGACAACATCACATCTCTGATAGCAGAATCACCGGATCTTTCGGATTCTTTTCACGACAGATACCTTGCCGTAAGACTTCTTGAAGACCCTCAGTACATCATTCCGGCCCTTGAGAATGATCCTCTGGCGGAAAGCATCGTCCTGGAGGCCGAATCTGAGTCCCGGAGACTTGCCCGGCAGCTGGGCGAGCCGACGGCCGACCTGATCCGCAAGGCTAGATACGGCTATGTCCACGGCGCGCTTCAGGAGTGTCTGAAACACAGCGATGACAACTCGGACCATACCCTTCTTCAGAAAATAGACGCAATTCTGACCAACAGATGGATCGGTCTCCCTCTTCTCCTGCTCGTCCTGTTCATTGTCTTCGAGGCCACTTTCGCCCTGGGCGCCTATCCTCAGGGGTGGATTGAAGACGGAATCAACCTTCTATGTTCCCGGATGAGCGGAATCCTGCCTCAAGGATGGTTCTCGAGCCTTCTGGTGGACGGTGTGATACGAGGCTGCGGTGCGGTCCTCTCCTTTGTTCCCAACATATTCATCCTCTTTATCTTCCTGTCTCTTCTGGAGGACACGGGCTATATGGCCAGAGCGGCCTTCCTGATGGACAAGATAATGCACGGCATCGGCCTTCACGGCAAGTCATTCGTGCCTATGCTCCTGGGATTCGGGTGCAATGTCCCCGCGATAATGGCTGCCAGATCAATCGACAGTCCAAAGGACCGCAGGCTCACGATGCTGATGATCCCGTTTATGTCCTGCTCTGCCAGAATTCCTGTCTATATGCTATTCGTCGGCGCCTTTTTCGCTCGTTACAAGGCTCTGGTGATGATAGGAATATACCTTGCCGGCATTTCTCTGTCAATCGTTTTCGCCTTCATTATGAAAAGGACGAAATGGTTTCGCAAGGATGCCGATGACTATGTCTCCGAACTTCCGGCCTTCCGGAAGCCTGCTTTCCGCAGCACCTGGAGCCATATTCAGGAGAGAACCCTAGACTATCTCCACAAGATCACGACCGTGATTCTCGCCGCATCTGTCGTCATCTGGGCCCTTGAATATTTCCCGTCCGACAGGACTCAGCAGGGTCGCTTGAAGGAGGAATCCTATCTCTGTGACATCGGAAGGGCGATGGGACCGGTGATGGAACCTCTTGGTTTTGACTGGAAGATGAATGTCTGCCTGTTGACCGGCTTGCCGGCAAAGGAGGCGATTGTAAGCACGATGGGCATTCTTTATAATACGGAAGACGAGGAATCCCTTGCAGATGCGATGAGCGCTGGTTCAGGTATGAGCGCGCCGGCCGCCATGGGCTTTATGCTGTTCGTGCTTCTGTATTTCCCTTGCGTGGCAACTATTTCCACTCTCCGCCGTGAAATCGGCTGGAAATGGGCGGCCTTCTCAGTCGTTCACTCGCTGGTTCTCGCCTGGGTCGTGGCTTTTCTGGTCTTCCAGGTCGGTTCTCTGCTCTTCTAAATGCTTCTGACCATCCTGGCTACCGTTTCCGCTGAAGTTCGGCCGTCCGCTCCGTGGGAAGAAGAATGGAATTCCTCAATCCCTGTATATTCCTTCAGATGTGAGATGTTTTCCGTCCTGACACCTCCTCCGGCCATAATGATGATTCTTCCCCCTGCCTTCTCATTAAGGGCCTTGAGTCTTTCTATGCCTTCGCTGACGCTTGGCTTGTGACCGGATGTCAGAATCCTGTCGCATCCGAGGGAAATTATCTGCTCCAGGGCTGCGAACTGGTCCGTGCATCTGTCAAAGGCGCGGTGGAAAGTGATATGAAGCCCCTCCGCCGCTTCCACCATTCTCCTGCAGGCGTCAATGTCAAGCGTACCGTCCCCTTTTAACGCCCCTATGACTACTCCGTTGACATCAAGCCTTTTGCAGAGTTTGATGGACTCTGTCATCGAGCGTATCTCCCCTTCGTCATAGACGAAATCTCCTCCCCGAACCTTGATTAGGATGTTTGCGGGGATGGAAATTGACTTAAGGGTCTCCCGGATGTTCTCTTCGCGAGGGGTGACTCCACCTGTCTGCAGGTCCTCGCAGAGTTCTATGCGCCCTGCTCCTCCTTCCTCGGCCTGCATTGCCTCAAAAGCATCCGTACAGCAGCACTCGAGCATCGGCGTCAGATTTTTGAAAGAGCCTGGTCGATGTCGGCGAGGATGTCCTCGATGTCTTCGATTCCGGCTGAAAGCCTGATCAGGTCCGGGGCTACGCCGGCTTCGCGCAACTGCTCATCTGAGAGCTGCCTGTGCGTGTGGCTGGCAGGATGAAGCACGCAGGTGCGGGCATCCGCGACGTGGGTCACGATGTTGATCATTTCCAGTGAATCCATAAATCGAATCGCGGTTCCGCGGTCTCCCTTAAGGCCGAATGCGATGACTCCGCAAGACCCGTTCGGAAGGTATTTACGTGCTCTCTCATAGTTCGGATCATCCGGCAGCCCGCTGAAGTGGACCCAGGCGACCTTCGGATTGCCGTGCAGGTATTCAGCCACAGCCTGGGCATTCTTGCAGTGCTGCGCCATCCTGAGGTGGAGAGTCTGCAGTCCGAGGTTGAGCAGGAATGAATTCTGAGGTGCCGGGATTGAACCCAGGTCACGCATCAGCTGGGCTACGAGTTTTGTAGTGTAGCCGAGTTTGCCGAAAGCCTTGACGTAGGTCAGGCCGTGGTATGATTCGTCCGGGGTGCAGAGACCGGGGAATTTCTCCGCATTGGCCATCCAGTCGAATTGACCGCTGTCCACGACGCATCCTCCGACCTGGGTCGCCAGGCCGTCCATATATTTTGTCGTAGAGTGGGTGACGATGTCTGCGCCCCATTCGAATGGGCGGCAGTTTACTGGGGTCGCGAAGGTGTTGTCCACAATCAGTGGAACTCCGTTCCTGTGGGCTATCTTCGCGAATTTTTCAATATCGAGCACCTGGCATCCCGGATTGGAGATGGTTTCTCCGAAAAGAGCCTTTGTATTGGGCCTGAATGCGCTCTGGATTTCTTCCTCCGAGGCCTCAGGGCTGATGAAGGTGCACTCGATTCCGAGTTTCTTGAGAGTGACTCCGAACAGGTTGAATGTGCCGCCGTAGATTTCGTTGGATGTAACTATGTGGCCTCCGGACTCGCAGAGATTGAAGATTGCGTAGAAATTGGCTGCCTGGCCGCTGGATGTCAGAACGGCACCGACTCCGCCTTCCAGTTGTGCTATCTTCGCGGCGACCGCGTCGTTCGTCGGATTCTGAAGACGGGTGTAGAAATAACCATCCTTCTTCAGGTCGAAAAGCATAGCCATCTCGTCGGAATTGTCGTATTTGAATGTTGTGCTCTGGATGATCGGCAGTTCAATCGGCTCGCCGTTCTTAGCCTTGTAGCCACCCTGCACGCACAAGGTGGAAGTCTTCAGTTTTCTAACCATTCTTGAATCAGTTCGTTTTATTCGGCGCGACATCAAATCGCATTCTACAAATGTAGTAAATAGCTTTGAATATCCAATGCACGGACTTACCGATCGCTCAGGTCTATTTCAGTGACGACAGGGTAGTGGTCGGAATAGCGTACACGTGGTGTCCGGTGGGAAACCGTCGAGAAGTGCTTCGGGTAAAGCACGTAGTCGATACGGATGAAGGGCCAGAGGAACGAATATGTCGCCCCGAACCCCTTCCCGCCATCCACGAATGTGTCTTCGCGTCCTCTTGTCAGGCGATGGTAGGTGTAGGATAACGGATTGTCGTTGAAATCGCCGGTGATGATGGCCTCTACAGGACATTCCTCGATGTCCGACATCACCTGGTCCACCTGCTCCGCCCGTAGCCTGATCGATCTCTTTACCCTCTCCTCGGCCTCTTGCACTCTCTTGCTCTCCCTTCTCCAGTTCTTGGCAAGATTCATCAGGGAAATGTTGTAACTTTCGAAATGGCAGTTGTAAACACGCAGTGTCGATTCATCGCTGATACGGACATCGGTGAATATGGCCAGGTTGGAACTCTTGTCGAAGTTCAGCCTTCCTTTGTCCAGGATCGGATACTTGCTGAGGGTCAGGTTGCCGTACGTCCCGTCTTTTGTGACGTACATGAAATAGCCCGAATTGTACTCCGGGAATCTCTTCCTTATGAAATTCGCGACATCATGGTCTCCGGACAGACTCACCTCCTGAAGACAGACTATGTCCGCATCAGTCTTGAGGACGAAGTTCACAACTGAGTCCATACACGCACCCACATTCCCTTTCAGATCATCTGTCTTTCCAAGTTTGAACCTGCCGACATTGTAGGACATCACCTTGATGGTTTTTTCTGTCGGCTCTGTGGCGCCGGAAGAAAACTGAAGGTATTTCCCGATCAGGACAGAGGAAGGCAGCAAGGCCAGGAAAGGAATCATAAAGGCTCTGGAATGTCTGCGTACAGACCAGATAAGAAGCAGGAGATTGATCAGTACGATCGGGACAAAAAGGAGCCCCAGCACTGTCATATACCAGGCCTTGGCAGGGTTGACCACCATCGAGGCGTAACTGAGGGACAGGAGAAATGCCGTAAGAAGCATCAATGCTCTTGCGGCTATGCTCATCAGCGGATTGTCTTTCCTCCTTCTCATCCTCCTAGAATCTGTCGTTCCAGAGCGTGCCTCTCTTCTTCCAGAACAGAATCATCAGGAAGCCGAAAAGGGCTCCTCCGAGATGCGCGAAATGAGCGACGCCATCCATAGTTCCTGTGATGCCGGTGAAGAGTTCAATGCCGATGAAAATCAGGACGAACCATTTTGCCTTAAGTGGAATAGGAGGGAAAATCAGAGTCCAAACCGCGTTGGGATAGAGCATCGCATAGCCGATCTGGATTCCGTAGAGTGCTCCGGATGCTCCCAGAGTCGGTGTGCGGAGGATGTTCCAGTAGGCCTGGGAGCCTGGCTCCAGCCCCTGAATCTGCAGGTACTGAACCGCGATATGGATCAGCAATGCTCCGAGTCCGGTCACGAAGAAGAACAGGAGGTATTTTTTAGTGCCGATGGAGCGTTCCAGGGCGGAGCCGAACATCAGAAGAGCCCACATATTCACGAATATGTGCATCCAGCCTCCGTGCATAAACATATAACTGACCGGTTGCCAGATGCGGAAGTACGGCGATGCCGGGTAGAAGACCGCAAAGGTCCCGACCATGAATCTTTCTTTGATGATTGTAGCGATGAACATCAAGGCGCAGATCAGGAAAAGGTTCCTGGTCGCCGGCGGTATGTTCCCGAAAAGCCTGGAAAGCAGTCCGCCTGAATTGTATCCGTTGCCGTAGTATTGTGACATTTCCTTGAATTCTAGAATAGTTTTTCCACCTGGGAGGTGGAGATTATTGAAATTATTCTCCGTCCGTTGCTGGTAAGTTCTGAATTGCCTCCGGAGAGAAGGGCGTCAACCAGGCTGCGGGCTTCCGCCGGGGAAGTCAGAGGCTCGCTGTTGGAAGCATCCAGGATGGCTATCTTCTCTGCCATTGCGGATTCCATCACTCCGGGAAGGGAGGCGCTGTCGTCCGACAGGATCAGCAGCAAGTCCTGGACCATAGTATGGATTTTCCCCTCTTCTCCTGAATATCCTTCCGGAACTCCGTTGACAACGATGGTGTCTGTGCCGAAAGGCGATATGTCGAAGCCAAGGGACGCGAGAAGGGATGCTTTTTCATCGAAGACAGTCCTGTTCCGAGCTCCGACCTGAACCTTTACCGGAAACATATTCGTCTGGATAACGTGGCAGTTTTTCGTCAGGGCTGAAAGGGCTCTGTCGAAGAGGATCCTTTCTCGCGCGCGCTTCACGTTGACAACCATCAGTCCGTCCTTGACCGGAGCCACAATGAAGCGTCCATCTATTATTATCGTCTGGGTGACAGGCAGGGAATTCTCTTCGAACAGTTTTCCGTAGTCATCCATCCTGTCGACGTACTGCCCGGTCTTGAAATTATCATTTTCTCCGCTCCCGCCCCGTCCGGGAATCTCGAACGGATTGTAGTTCGGGTCGATCTGGACCTGAGGTGCGGTTTCGGGGGAATATTCGGGAAAATGCTTTCCGAGGACCGGCATATCCTTGGCCTCAGGGTTGGAGAAATCGATGCTTCCGGCAAAGGAGTTCTTGCCCAGAGTCTCTTTTACGGAGGCGTAAATTACCTGGAAGATGAACGAATCGTCCTCGAACTTGACCTCTGACTTGGTCGGGCTGATGTTTACATCGATCGAGCGCGGATCCACCTCCAGGAATAAGAAGTAGGAAGGGGTGACCCCTTCGGGGATCATATCCTCATAGGCCTTCATCACAGCCTTGTGCATATACGGGCTTCGGAAGTATCTGCCGTTGACGAAGAAGAACTGGTTGCCGAGGGTCTTCTTCGCGGTGTCAGGGCGGCCTGCAAATCCTCGCAGACTGACTACCGAAGTGTTCGCCTCGACATCCACCACGTCTCTGACCACGTTGGTCCCGAGAAGGTCCGTTATTCTGAACTTAAGAGACTTGGCAGGCTTGAGGACGAAAATGTCCCTGCCGTTGTGGCTGAGTGAGAACCCTGTCTCCGGCCTTGTCAAAGCGACCTTTGTGAACTCCTCGACGATATGCTTGAACTCGACGTTGTCAGATTTAAGGAATTTCCTGCGCGCGGGAATATTGTAGAAAAGATTCCGGACCGAGATGTTCGTCCCTACCGGAGCCGCGGCTTCCGTTGTCGAAAGATGGCGGGATGCGGCGAATTCCACCTGGCAGCCGATCTCATCTTCCGCCGCCCTGGTCTTGAGGGTGACTTCCGAGACTGCCGCGATTGAAGCCAGGGCTTCGCCTCTGAATCCGAAAGTCGTGATACGGTCCAAGTCTTCAGCGGAAGCGATCTTTGAGGTCGCGTGACGTTCGAAGCATAGGACCGCGTCGTCCGGGCTCATTCCGCTGCCATTGTCAATCACCTGTATGAGAGTCCTGCCGGAATCGGAGACAACCACTGAGACCTGTGAGGCTCCTGCGTCCACAGAGTTTTCCATAAGCTCCTTGACCACAGAGGCCGGCCGCTGAACGACCTCGCCCGCTGCGATCATATTCGCTATGTTCCCCGGCAGTATCCTCAGGTCCATCCTAGAGAAGCGTGAAGAATTTGCAGAAATAGATCAGGATGAGGGCCAGCATCAAAAGACCCGCTATCCCGATGATCTTCTGAGCTTTTGTGCTTGTTGTACCCCTTCTGGAGTAGTTGCCGTCCCGCATCGAGCCGCGCAGATATCTGCCGGCTTTGTATTCCCCGTTCTTTTCCTCTTCCTTTTCGAGGGAGCCGTCAACCCTTCCGAACACCTGACGACGCTCTTCCTCATCTTTGTCGTAGTAGATCGGTTTGTAGTTGAATTTCCTATGGTCCTGTTGTCCAGGTAAATTGAAGAATGCCATTGTGAATCCTCCTGATGATTGTTTACAAATATAACCATTTTCTCGGTCGTTTCAATAAAGAATCGTAAATTGGCCTGATCATAATTGACTGACTTTATGAAGATCTTTGGATATTTTCTTCTGGCAGCGTCCTCCATCACTTCGACGTTCTGCTTAGGTATGGATGTTCAATCTTCCGAAGACCTTGCCGGGTTCGTGGATGTCCGGATAGGCTCCGGCGGCCACGGCCACGTCTTCGTCGGCGCCAGCGTACCCTTCAGCGCAGTGCAGCTCGGGCCTACCAGCATTCCGCAGGATTGGGACTGGTGCTCAGGCTACCACTCAAGCGATTCGACGGTGATCGGCTTTTCGCACACGCACCTCGAGGGCACCGGGATAGGGGACCTTTTCGACATTACTCTTATGCCGGTCATCGGCAAGGTGAGATATTCAAGGGGTACGGAGGAGGATCCCGCTTCCGGACTTTGGTCCTATGCCGACCGCACTAAGGAAGTGGCCAGGCCTGGCTACTACAGTGTCCCTTTGATGCGCTACGGCATCACTGCGGAGATGACTTCGACCAACCGGGTTGGTTTCAGCCGCTACACTTTCCCGGCTTCAGACAGTTCAGCCATAGTCATGGATCTTGAGAACGGGGGCTGCTGGGATTCTGCCTATGACACTCAGATAGAAGTGGTTGACAACCATACTGTCAAGGGTTATAGATTCTCGACCGGATGGGCCATGGATCAGAAGGTGTATTTCTATGCCTCATTTTCCAAACCTTTCGAATCGCTGGACACCATCCACGCGCGCAACGGCGTACTGTACGGCCGTGCTAATTTCAAAACCGTTGAAGGAGAGAAGATTATGGTCAAGGTTGCGATTTCCCCCAACAGTGAAGAAAAAGCTCTCCTGAATCTAAAGACCGAACTTCCGGGCTGGGATTTCGAGTCGGCCGCAGAAGCTGCGTCGGAGGCCTG
>CAYFVE010000076.1:10097-11627 GCA_964346605.1 uncultured Muribaculaceae bacterium
TACCAAAGAACTCCGGAAGATACGCAGCCGGACGGACGATCCTTCAGCGAGGACCGTGTTTTACACAGCCCTGTACCACACGATGATCGCCCCATCGACCTTCTGCGATGTGGACGCAGGACGCGCGTCCTACACGACCTTCTCGCTGTGGGATACCTACAGGGCCCAGATGCCTCTGATGACCATCCTCCATCCGGACCGCGAGAACGATATGGTGAACTCAATGCTGGAAATATTCAGACAGCAGGGAAGGCTGCCGGTCTGGCATCTTATGGGAAATGAAACCGACTGCATGGTCGGCAATCCCGGCGTTGTCGCTGTCGCCGACGCTTTGGTAAAAGGATTCGATGGCTTCGACCGGGAGCTCGCCTGGAGGGCTTTGGTTGTTACGGCTTTGGGTTCTGACCGAGGCCAGAACCTTCGTCAGATGTACGGCTTCATTCCTTCCGACCTTTATAACGAGTCGATCGGCAACGATATGGAATACGCCATCGCAGACGCCGCGGTCGCTTCAGCCGCGGAACATCTCGGCAAGTATCAGGAGGCGTCATTCTTTAGGGAACGCAGTCATTCGTACAGGAATTATATGGATCCGGAGACCCTTATGGCGAGGGGCAGGATGTCCGACGGGAGCTGGAGGGAACCTTTCAATCCATATCTTTCCAATCACAGGATGCAGGATTATGTGGAAGGTAATGCCTGGCAGTACACCTGGCTCGCGCCTCACGATTATGAAGGCCTTGTGGATTTCTACGGTTCACGTGAGAAGTTTGTCGGGAGGCTTGACTCGCTTTTCGCGGCTGATGAGAGGATAGATGGAGAGAATGTCTCTTCGGACATCACCGGCCTTATCGGCCAGTATGTCCACGGCAACGAACCAAGTCACCATATCATCTATTTCTACACGATGGCAGGCGAACCGGCAAAAGCCTCCGATGTGCTACGAGAGGTGTATTTGAAATTCTATACTGATGATTATGAAGGGCTTGCCGGCAACGAGGATGCGGGCCAGATGTCTGCCTGGTATATTCTTTCGACTCTAGGATTTTATGAAGCGGAACCTGCTTCTACCCGCTTCTGGTTCGGCGCTCCTGCTTTTGAGGAGGCCGATGTTCAAGTTCCGGGAGGCATTCTGAAGATCAGGGCTGAGGGGCTTTCTGAAGAAAACAGGTACATCCAGAGTGTGACTCTGAACAATTCTTCCATTGACAGGGGCTTCATTGAGTATGAAGAAATCTGCGGCGGGGGAGAGCTGGTCTTCCGGATGGGGCCTGAGCCTGCGGTCTGGTATTGATCCGGCTTTTTTGATCGAAGGCTAAAAAAATCTTGAAAAAAGTTTGGCGGAAAAGAAAAAGTACTTATCTTTGCAGCCCGTTTGGAAATGAACGGAAAGGTCATTGACAATATTGAAAGATTAGTACAAGCAAAAGTACCGAGAATAAAGAATATCGAGAGCGTTGATTTCTTAAAAATAAAGATAACTGTCGGGAGAGCTTAGTAAGTGTAGATATACAAAGAAGAGTTTGATCC
>CAYFVE010000077.1:0-379 GCA_964346605.1 uncultured Muribaculaceae bacterium
GGCCTCATAGCAGCCGCGGCCCTCCTGGCGGCACTGTTAATCCGCCGTTTTAACGGCTTTCGAACATTGATTAATTTTTTTAAAAAAGGATAAAATGATACAAGGAAATGATCTACTGGTGGGTATCGGAGGCCAGGCCTTCGGACACTGCACCTCTCATACCACGACCTTCACGACGGACACCAAGGACATCGCGGTCAAACCCAAGGCAAGCGTAAGGAAGGCGCTTGCGGCAAAATTCAAATCGAAGATAGTCTCAGGCCTATCAATACAAGTCAAGGCAGACGGCATCGTATTCCACAGAGAGGACGAATGCGGCGTCAGTAAAATTATGGGCGAGTGGCGCAAGGGCGGCTCGGTTGACCTGACACTCATAAAG
>CAYFVE010000077.1:389-11549 GCA_964346605.1 uncultured Muribaculaceae bacterium
CGATGACTCGACCTACAGCGCGACCTTCGAGAATGACGGTGCTCCTGATGTACTGGATGAGACTAAATTCGATTCAGACGCACTTATAGGAGGAGGAGACTGACCATGCTGACCAGGATTGTTATCGGCGGCAGGGAATTACCCTGCCGAATCACGATGGGAGCGATGCTCCGATTCAAGCGGGAGACCGGCAAGGATGTCAGCAAGATGAATCCTGACGAGACCTCCGATATGATCACATTCATGTGGGCCTGCACCGCAAGCGCCTGTAACGCTGATAGGGTGGAGTTCGGGATGTCGCTTGAAGAATTCGCGGACAGGCTTGATCCGGCGGAACTCAACACATTCTACGAACAGCAGCAGGCTGCCGCCGGTGATGACAAAAAAAAGAAGTGGTGATGCAGAATCCGACATAGAGACTCTGCTTGGGATTGCTACGGGGTGCGTGGGGATGAGTATATCAGACTTTGAACGATGCACCCCGTCTGAATTCACCAGCATTGCCACCAGGTGGAGATCTATGAGGGATCAGGACAGGAAGGACAGATGGGAGAGGATGAGAACGCTGGCCACGGTGTTCCTGGCACCCTGGACGCGGAAGAAGTTAAACCCGAAGGAGGTAATCCCTCTGGCATGGGACAAGAAAGACAATCCGGCACAGCCTGAACGGAGCACAATAGAGAGGATGAAGAAGATGGAGGCTAAAGCCAAGAAGGCTAGCGGACCGGCCAGTTCCCGTCAGGATACTCCCGCCAAAGCCTGATATTCACCTTTAACAAATAAAGCAAAAAGACAACCCAAAGTGTGACAAAAAGGGTTGTGTAAGGAAATTCGGCGAAGCATTCAATGTAGGCCTTCAAAAAGTCCCTGAAAAAAACGAATATCCCTTTGAACAGCTGTATCATAACAATGCGAATATAATAAAAAATGGCAGATACTGTATCGATTAAAATTAAAATTGATGATTCAGGTTCCTTCAAGAAGGTGGATGTTGATGCCGCTGACCTCAGGAAAGGAATTAAGGCGATTAAGGACGAAACGGACAAGCTGAACGGCAGCATGGCCAACCTTGCCCTTTCATCCCAAGCTGCTGCCAACCTGAATGCTGCCATTAGTTCACTTCAGAACGCTTTTGCAGGCCTGTCTGCAGGATTTATCGAAGGTGATACACAGATTGCGAGACTTGGACAGGCTATGCGCAATACGATGGACGCCACTCAAGATGATGTGCTGGCAATACGTGATCTGTGCGAGGCGCAAGAAAGGCTAGGAGTCACCAGCAAGGAGTCCCAACTGGCAGGAGCGCAGGAACTGGCCACTTATCTGGAACTGCCGTCATCCCTGAGGCTGCTGATACCCGTCCTCAATGATATGGCTGCCCAGCAGCTCGGAGTAGGAGCCAGCGCTGAGAGTGTCGCGCAAATTGCATCGATGCTCGGGAAAGTGATGAACGGCCAGACGGAGGCATTGAGCAGATATGGTTACAAATTCAACGAAGCGCAGAAATACATACTCCAATTCGGCACGGAGGAAGAACGTGCCGCAGTTCTTGCGGATGTTGTGGGTGAGTCGGTCGGAGGAATGTCCGAGGCTGTAAGGAACTCTGCCGAAGGAGCACTATTTGCGGCCGAGACACGGTTGAGTAATATTGGCGATCTTGTAGGAGGTCTTGTGGCGAAACTAATGCCTACTATCCAAATGGTGGCATCATTTTCTACTGCATGGGCGGGTGTAATACAATTGAAAAACTCATTCAATGCTCTCAATCTGACACTCGGAATAACCAAGATTCAATCCTTGGGCCTTGCTGTCGCCATCAAGGCCAATGACATCGCCATGAAGATTTTCGGCGTGACAGCCCGTTCCTGCGCCGGAAGCATTACGGCTGTCAGGGTGGCGACCGTGGCATTGACAGCCACCTTCACTCTCGGCCTGTCTGTGGCAATCACTGCCTTGGTGGAATTGTTCTCTAGACTTACGATAATGTCAAAGGACTCTGCCGCGAAGATCAAATCTGTCTCTGCGGCTGACCAGGCATACAGGGAGACCGCATCCAGGACCAGTGCCGAGATTGCAAGACAGATAGTTGAGACAGAAAATCTGATCAAGAAAAAACTGTCCGAGAAGGAAAAAGTCGCCGAACTGAACGAGAAATACGGTGATGTATTCGGCCATTATAATACACTGTCGAAGTGGTATGATGTTCTCACTACAAAGAGTATGGCATACTGCCGCCAGCTTGGCTTCCAAGCAAAAGCAGAGAAGCTTATACAGGAAAACGGTGATAATATTGTCGCCCTTGATGAACTGCAGCAGGATATGGCCAATGCCAGGAGAGAGGGGCGGGCAACGAGACGCGGCATAGGATTGGTCAAGGATACAGAGGGCAATGCTCTCGGCTGGACGGTGGGAGATATCTACACTGCTGATTATCAGTCAATGCGTGAGAGGCAGCAGTCACTTGCCAAGGCTATATCGGATACGAATGATCAAATCAGGAAAGCGCAGGAGGATTCGAAAAAAGCCTACGATGAGGTGATTACGGAGATCTCCGCCGGACCGGGTAAGAAGGATCCGAATAATAATAAAAAAAACATAACTGATGATATCAAGGAGTACAGGGAATCCGTCCGGCATGCGGTCGAAGTAAACGATGCGCTGAATGACGGATTCGGAGCCGTCACGGCCAAGACCCGTGCCATGGAATCCGGATTGACATCCCTGATCAACAGATATGGTCTTGAGAGGTCGGAGGTCAGGGGACTTGTTGAAGAATATCGGCAATACAGTAAGGAACAGTCCCAAGGCTTGATATCGGGGATTCTTTCTACACCTTCGGGATTGCAGTCTGTTCTTCCTTCCGGCGTGTCATCCAAAAAGAAAGAGACGCTCACCGGGGCAGATGCTGTCTCTTATTGGCAGCAGACTGATGAGGTCCGCCGCTTGGACGGACTCAGTGGTGAAAAATTGCAGATTGAACTGGAAGCGATCGGCCTTGACGGGCTTGAAAAGAGAATAAAGTCACTCAAGTCACTGCTGGACAAATCAGGCAAGCCTCTCAACGACAGGCAGAAGGAAGAAGTAGAAGCCCTCATTAACTCATACGAAGGATATGAGGCAATAATGGCCAAGAGCAACATGACTGTCAATGAGGGGTGGGCCAACGTCAGGGCACTTGGATCAGGTATACAGTCTCTGACCGCGTCTTTGAAAGGCAATGGCAGCGCCTGGGATAAACTCTGCTCCGTCATTGATGGCGCTTTTTCTATATTCCAGAGCCTGAGTGGGATTGTCAGGATTGTTGACACGCTCAATAAGGCCAGTATCGCCACGACGAAAGCTAAGGGAGAGGCTGAGGTGACGACTGCAATGCAGACGGCATCAGCTTCGGTAACTACGGTTTCAGCCAAAGGGGCCGAGGCGACGGTTAACACGGCCGCTGCCGCCTCTGGCGGCGCCAGTGCGGTCGCATCCATCCCTTATGTCGGTCCGGCATTGGCTGTCGCGGCAATTGCGAGCATCATAGCCGCTCTCTCAAATCTACCCCGATTCGCCGACGGTGCTCTCGCATTCGGCCCGGCACTGGGACTTTTCGGAGAGTATGCGGGAGCGGCCAATAATCCCGAGGTCGTGGCTCCTCTGGACAGGATCCAGGGCCTTCTGGACTTCGGAGATGACAGGACGGCCACGACACGCTTCATCATCCGGGGCCAGGATCTGGAGGCGGTCATGAACCGGAGAAGCAATCTAAGAAGACGCATATGATGGATTTCTTTCAGCGATATACCGGTATATTTCTATCCCTGTCAGGAGTGGATTGGCGCTGTGACATAATGCAGCGGTCCGAATCCGCATTCGAGGTTGAAGAACTTGACTTCGCCTCGAATGCGCTGACCATCGAGTGGCCTCTTAAGTCTAAGGAGGACGTGGTCTGCGGCTCGGCTGCGACACTCACGCTTGTCTTACCCGGTGACAGGACATACGCCGGTCTCTACACCATTGTTCCGGGAGAGATAAGGCTTGACGTGTATAAGGAGGAATGCCTCTACTGGAGCGGTTGTCTTGACCCGGAATTCTACGAGGAACCATATTCGGATGGCGACGGATATTACGTTCCGCTGATCTTCAGTGATTTCGGGATCCTTTCCCGGAGGTCCTATGAAATGTCCGGGATCAAGACTGTCACCGAACTGCTGGCGGAGGCGATGTCTCTGAGCCTGATTAACCACACGGCTCTCGATACATCCCTGGTGACTGCGGATGGCGCTATGGATCTTGGCATCCGGTCAGACAACTGGTTTGACGAGACGGGGACGCCGAGTTCCTGGATGGATGTCCTGACCGGCGTGTTGCAGCCTCTGGCCCTTCGACTTGTCCAAAGGAACGGGAAGATATGGCTATATGATCTCAATGGCCTCTATACGCTCGGCGGCACATCCGTCATCGGATGGCGATCGGAAGACCAGATGATGGGGACGGACAAGGTCGCCAACTCGGTTAAGATCACATTCAGTCCGTATGCCGCACAGGAGCAGACGCCGGCACTGGAATATGGCGGCGAAGTATCGGAGGATGACATTAATCTGTTGAGCGTCGGAGACCACTTCTCCTATCATCCTGACTATGAACCGGTCTGGGATGCCGACAACATATCATTCACGATATTCGTATCCACAAGCGGCAATCTGCCGTACATACATCCTCACGCCGCGTACTACAAGATTGTCCCGCTCCTTGGAGGGGAGGAATCGGCGGGGATCATGAACTGGTTCTACACCGGCGGTCACGGTTCGTTGGAATCAGGCCGTCCGAGGCGCATACCCGTCTCGTCAGCTCCGGGGGTCCTCCTTAAGTCAAGCCGCGTATATCTCCCGGCATTGGGCGATGATGATATATCAAGGCAGTACATAAGGATCCAGCTCCCATATCTCCTCGACCCCCGCTACAATCCGTTCGAGGCCGTGGGAGAATACAATGAAGAAAGCAACTACTCGGTGCTCAAAGACGGCATTCTTGCCGTCGTGCCTTTCCACGCAAGGATATACGACGACGACGGCAATGTCCTGATGCATTACGAGAATGTCGGCCCCGTACCACCCCGGGGTGCGGTCGCTTCACTCGCCAAGACTCTCGGAGTATGGACTGCCGGAGATGTCCCGTCGTCCGTCGAGGCAGTCCTGCAGTATTACGATCCATCCGATCTAAAGGCATCCGGCCTGCTCGGATGGAAGACCAACCGACAGTATATCGGCGTGGCTCCGTCCAGGATGTTTCCCTCCTTTAAAAAACTTGAGCCCGGACAGTATCTGCCTTATCCTCCTTCCGGAGGATGGCTAGAGATTGATATCCTTACTGACATATTCTTCAGCCGCTGGCTGATTGACTGGGCCGATAGTGGTGCATCAGTAAAGGATAAACTCCGGTGGGCACTGTGTCAAGCTCCGACAATCGAGGTTGTCAGCGACGGAATCAGGCACTCGGTGCTGTCAAGCGATGACATCGAATATTCCGGGGTGCTCCACCGCTCAGCCATTGACGAGATTGCAATCGATACTGTCTGCGGCTCGTCAGAGAAGACCCTGCCCACCGCGAGAGGGCTGTATCTTGTGCGTACCGACAATGGCTGGACCCCGCTGTCAACCATCACCAGGGCAGGCAGGACCGACCATCCGGAGCAACTGCTGATCGGCACGATGTATTCGCAGTATGCCGACAGGAAGACAACCCTCAAGGGAACCTGCGCCCTTGTGGATGGAGATCTTACGACGCTGGAGGATGATGCGATGGAGGGTGTGAGGATGATCATATTGTCCGAGACGCAGAGGATCTCCGATGAAGATAGTGAGATACTGGCGGCCGAGCTGCGGCCTGATGAATATACAAGTGACCAGATATGAGCAAGACATACACTGCATCTGCGCGCCATCTGACGGCGCTGCCAAGGAACAAGCGGCTCCGGGAGGCGGGAGTGACGTCCGGAACCGCCGCTGCGGACATCGACGCTACGCTGTGGGGCCAGAAGTTCTCCGGCAGAGGAAGCGTCACGGGCGATCTCGATTTGGGTACAGGCCGACTCTTCTTTGGAGGCGAAGGCTGGCTTGAACTCGTGGACGGAGCCTTGCACACCAACCTGCCGATAGTTTCCGACTCATTCATTTCCGGCTTCGCGGCGGAACCGGGCGAGGAGCAACCCCTCCCCGGTCTCTCCACGATTGAGACAATCAAAGTCAATGGTACGCCATTGATAATCGACGATGACCGGGCGGTTAATATACCGATACCGACGAGCATCACGGATTTCCACGATGCCGGAGAATTCGCGCGGCTGGCGGATCTGTCAACATATGCGACAAGGAGTTATGTCGATGGCACCTTCGCAAAGACCGCCTGGGTGGAACGGTATTATGCTACGGTATTCGATCTGCCGCAAAAACTGTCCGACCTGCGCAATGACCTGAATTTCGTGACGCAGTCCGATGTACAGAACATCCTGGACAACTCGCAATTTGTCACCTCCTCGGCATTGGAATCGTACGTGCCTGCCGCTCGGAAGATTGCGGGCATAGGCCTGTCAGCGGATGTCTCGGCATCAGCTCTTGCATCGGCTATAAGGGGGTCTTTGCCGTTTGGAGATTATGTTCCGAAATCAGGCAGCACGCAGATGTCAGGGACGTTCCGGCCTTCTTCCAACAAGGGATCCAGCCTCGGTACATCTTCTTACAGATTTTCAAACATCTACGGCAACCTTCTCAATCTCAGCGGATCCTTGGATGTGTCAGGCCCATCTTCGCTCAAGGGCGGTCTTGACATATCAGGCGGCTCATCCGATAATGTTTTCTGGGTGTCGGACGGTGTGCTGCATTGCAGATTGCCGATAGTGTCAGAGAGTTACATCGCCGGGTACGGCGCAACCGAATGACGATATGAGTACAGTCGTTGATAAAGTCATAAAAAAACAGAATGCCGTCATAAGCGATCTGGCACAATTTTTCGGCCTTGCACGCACAACCTCCCTTAATAGGCTGGTCAAGGCAGGGACCATCAACAAGTGGTCCAGGTTCAAGCCTCTTTCCTACGGACGACATCCGCAGCCGTTGACCGGGACAGAGCGCGACGCCGCGAGGAACGGCTTCACTTTCTCTTCTGTCGATCCCCTTGTCCTTCGTTCCGCTGAGCGGAAATGGCTCTCCGCGCATACCGTCTTGTCATCGAACGATTCAGTCAGGATATCTGACTTCGTCAATCCGGACGCGGGCGGAGATATGGAGGGCTACCACCACATAATGGACTCGCCCCTGCAGATCAGGTGGGAGAATACTGTCATCGATACCAGGAACCCCGATTCGCCATTTGTCGCACTGCTGTTCTTCAACTTCTCCGAATCATCAAGAAACGGAGTAACAAGGACCTGGAGCCCTGCGTACGGTCTGAAGGTCGAGAGTATAATGGGAGCGTTGATGATTGACACGCCCTATGTCACCCTTATGTTCTACAATAACAACGACTACTGGCTGGTCTCTCTGTCGCAGCGTGCGTCCTGGTTCTGCAACGGGCTCAACAGCGGAGTCTGCATATTCCTTCTGGATTTCACAGCCCCGAGTCTTGCCGAAATAGCGTCAGCGGTGGCTGACAGCGATATGTATTGTCTGGCGTGTCTGTCCGCCGCGGGCGACTCCAACAACACTTCCGGCAATGAGACACTAGTAGTTTACAAGAACGTTGCATATAGTCTTACCTCTCTGTCCACCGGAGGCGTATGGTCTGACGGTACGCCGGAGAGCGACCGGATCAAGGTTAACAGCAATGCGGCCGGCCTCCCGTCATCCATATTCAGTGTATCCTTCAACGCAAACTCGCTCTCCTTCGTAGGGACTCAGCAGAAGGCCGGCCAGAATTTAAGAAAATACAACTTCGTCAACGACATTGACCTCACCCTGACGCCGAACGACTACACGTTTGGCGGCTATGTCAAGGTCAGGATTGTACTGTACAATCCTTACGGTTTCGTAGGGCGATATGAAAACGGCGTTACAGAAATACTTGACATCGGCCAGGTCGAGATATATAACGAGGTATTCCGGACACCCGGTATCGGCCAGACGGTAACCAGGCACATTGCATATCCATACACTTGGGTCATATGCAATTTCGCGTCGGTCCCTTATCCAAGCTGCACTCTCAGAGTGTATATCGCAGGAGAGAGCGCACCGAAACTTGAACAGACGATAACAGGTAATTATGCGTAAGATTGATTATGAGGCCTTGAAAGACTGGGCCGTAGGAAAGAATGTCAAGGTCAGTATGTATGCCAATCCTGGCCTGCTCCGCAGATTATCACCTCCGGATGTGGAGATAATCGCCTGCACATTCCCGCAGCCGATGCCTTACCGCTATATCATCTACACCTTTGACGGTTTTCCGTCAACCGATGTCTATATCCACGAGTTGGTCCATATTCTCCAGTTCGAAAATGGGGAGCTCTCCGTCAACGGCGATTGGCAATACGTATGGAGAGGGCGGACCTACCCGTCCGACACGCCATATAACAGCCGTCCCTGGGAGCAGGAAGCATTCTCAAGAGGGCGGAAATTGTATAAGAAATACAGACAAACACATAAGGAAAATGAAAGTGAAAACAAGTAAAATCAGAATCATCAACAGCGCGGATCTGTTCCAGGCTCTCAATCTCGCCATCGGTCCCAATGCACTCAAATTATTCAGGCTCCAGGAGGATGTCGAATCAGTCAGGTCTTCTTTTATGAAATTCCGCTCAAAGTTGGCCGAGGATCTCGGTATATGCGAGGAGACTAAAGACAATGATCCGGAACTCTTCAGCCGATACGTGCTACAGCTTAAGGATTTTCTCGAATATGAGGATGATGTCGATCTGGAGAATACACAGTTCCTTACCCCGGAGGAATTCCGAAAGGCAATAGACCCGGTCATCAATTCCGGGAGGATATACATCCGCCGCGAAGATCTGATAACGGTGCGTGATATACTAATATGTAGTGATCAACAGGCATCATTTGAATGATGTTCGAATGATACTCAAAATGTGTTTAAATATTTAAAATTATGGATAAGATAACAGTAGTAAGAGGAAACAGCTTCAATCTGGCAGTATCTCTTTCGACGGGAAGAGAGAATCCCGTGCCGTACGACTTGAGTGACGCGTCGGACATTGCTTTACGCCTTGTAGGGACGACGGTGGCAACTGAACTCCGGAATCTCCGGGTGCGGGGGAACGTCATCCTTGGATTGGTTGGTGGCGGGTTGCCGACAGGATCATACGGCATTGAAGCGGTATGGATCCGTCGTGGTCTGGCCCGCAGGGCTGCCGAATGCGGTCTCATCGAGATCGTCGAGTGCAACGCCCAGACCACCCCGATCACTGAGACCGAGGGCGAAAGCGGCTACGGCATCGACATCCGTATCATATCCGACATTGAATATGTCTGGCTTGGCGGCGACCCGTCATCCGGCGCGGGGCATCATCGTGGATGATGACGAACTGGACCTTGACGAGGACAACAAGATCAAACTGAAGTCTGTCAGTGATGAGTACATCCACTCGTTGCCTCTCATTGTGGCCGATGCCAACGGCAACGAATATGTCGATCTGGGATTGCCTTCCGGCACTTTATGGGCCAGATGCAACCTGGGCGCCACGGAGGAACTTGGAGAGGGTCTGTATTTCCAGTGGGGCGAAACCAGAGGCTATACACACGATCAGATCGGATCGGGAGAAGGCCAGAAGAAAATATCCTACAATGAAACCATATTCGGCCCTGTCGATTATCCTACAAAATATGGTCCTGTTGACAATCGGTCATCACTTGAGCTGGGAGACGATGCAGCCAGAACCATTATGGGTGGAGACTGGATGATGCCTACGGCAGACCAACTGAATGAACTCGCACAATTACCTGTCGAGGTACAACAACAGGGAGATTTACCGTACATAATCATTAAAGGCAATAACGGTAATAAACTGTTATTACCATTTTTCGGCAGCTACGGATATGAAGGTCTATGGGAACGGTATAAAGTGATTATACTTACGAGAGATCTTGTAAAGGGTAATTACTATCAGGTAGTTTCTTCGCGTAACTTCCCGGGTAGTTTGAATGTTAATTCTGTCAGTCGCGAATATATGGGCACCATCCGCGGAGTTTTGAATGTTTAAAAAAAAGTACATAATGGCACACAACGACATAATGACAGAGCGCAGTCTGACCGCTCTATGGAAAAAGATAGTCGATACTTTCGCACAGAAGAGCAGAGTGACAGCCCTTATTGATAGCAGGGCATATATCAAGCCGAAGGCAGGAATTCCCGAGTCCGACCTCGCACAATCGGTGCAACAGAGCCTTGAAAAGGCTACGGAATATGTTATAGAAGCTCGTCCCGACGGGATATGCGGCCAAACATTATCAGCAATATCCCTTGCGTACAACAGAGGGAAACGATTAGTCTTAAAGGATATCACCGACACTAATGTTACATATTACGGGACTTTGGCTAAAGTCGAATTTCCTGGTGATATATCAAGATGTGTATTCAGCTTTATATCTGTCAGGGACGCCGAGACACTCGCGATATGTACATATAAAGTATACAAAGGAGATACTGCTAAAGCAAAATATGACTTGTTCATAGCAGGCAATACTCAAGGATAATTAGGCAGCTATATGATTATAACTAAGCATTGCATAAAAATCCCCGACTCGTTCAAAGTCAGGAAGCGGCACGCGATGAAGGCAGTCCTACAGGAAGGAAGGGCCAAAAACGAGGAGTCTCTTGTCTGGTTAAGGACAGACAGGCATCTTATACGGGAGTGGAGGGGTCATAATCTGCTATATGACCTCCACATCGCCCGTCAGCACACAAAAGATGTTGATCTCAATTGGCCTTGTAGATGGTGGGAAACAATCCTGTACTATGCATTAAGCCTGTTATACGCAGCATAGTGTGTGCAAAAAAAAAGACACATTTCGTTTTGAACGTCTTGTTGCACATTTCGTTTTTCATTTCGACACATTTCGTTTTTCCGATTATACAACGCGCACTTTCCTTCTAAGGCTTACGGCCCGGACAACGGTAGTGTACATCTTGTACACCAACTTGCCGTCAACCGTACAGTCCTCTTTGAAGACG